>CACCLG010000001.1 GCA_902546765.1 uncultured Pelagibacteraceae bacterium
CATCTCGTAAAATTTTTTAACCCTTCCCATAAATAAATTTTGATACATTTCTAATTCAGCTCCCTCAATTTTAAATTCTTGAAATAAGTTATCCTTTGTACAAAGAAGTATAATTCCTGCTTTCATATTTGTTCCATGAACTACATCGTGAGCTAAAGTGTATGCTCCAAGTTGTAAAAAATAATCTTGAATATAATCAACTTTTTTTGGTTTATTTGCTTGTTTAAAATCTACAACAACATCTTTTCCTTCATAAAAACCAATAAGGTCGGCAGTCCCTGCATATTGCTCAGGGTAATAAAGTGTTTCCTCCATACCATAAATTTCATGTAATCTTCCTTTAATTCCTTTTTCAATTATTTCTTTTGCCATATTTTTATAGTGCTCATTCGTTTCGAAAAAACTTTCGTTAATTCTTCCTCTTAAAAAATCTTCAATGTATGAATGCATTGACGTGCCTCTGGTTGAAGCTTCAGTTTTTATTCTATTGGCTTCTTTGTGACCTACTCTTTCTTTCCAATTTGCAAGAGCTGCTTTTTCTTCCTCAGATTTGGTAGCACTTAAAATAGTTGTTACACTTGGTAATTTTTCATCTCCAAAAAAATATTTTCTATATCCATTCTCTATTGATCTCGATGACTTTGGGTAAGTATATTTATTATTCCACTCCATTAAATTTCTTATATTTGGATTTAAACTAAAAATGAAACTAATTTTTGAGTTGTTTTGGATGGTTCTCTAGTCTTTCAACGTTTTCATTTTTTATAGCTTTTTCTATTTGTTCAGGATCTTTAATGTTTTCTAGCGTTCTTGTAATTGATCTTGCGTCCGTTCCAAATTTATCAACTACAGTCATTGCTTCTTCTAATTTTTTTCTAAGTGAGATTATATTATCAAAGTGTTTAGCAAATCTTGTACTTATTGTTTTTAAATGATTATAAATTTCAGTTGCACCCTTTTGAACTTTTAGAGATTGAAAACCCATGTGTAGAGATTGAAGATATGCTGATAGTGTATTTGGTCCACAAATTACAACTTTATATTTTTTCATTAGTTCTTGAGTTAATAATTCTTTAGTACTTGGATCTTGATATTCAGTTAACTCTTTATACAAACTTTCGGTAGGAGCATATACAATTGCAAAATCTGTTGTTTTCGGTGGAACAATATATTTTTCATTCACACTTTTGGCTTTTGCTTTAAATGCGGATGCTAGTTTTGATTTAGCATCTGCGACTGCTTTTTTATCATCTGCATCATAGCCATCTGTAATTGCTTTATATTTTTCAACTGGAAAATGGGAATCTACTGGAACCAAAACATCTCCTTGAAGTTTTATTGCAAATTCAACATTCTCGCTGGTACTCTCCTTCATCTTCACATTTGTCATAAATTGTGACGCTGGCAATAAATCTTTTATTAAAGCATCCAAACTAAATTCTGCTAAAACTCCGTATTTTTTCACACCTGCTAAGATTTTAGTTATGCCTTCTTGGCTTTGATTTAATAATTGTACTTGCTGATTAAAATTTCCAACTTTTTCATCCACTTTTGTTAGTGCCTCGGTCATGTCTTTTGTAACACCAGTTGACAGGTTATTAAATGAGGTCGACATTGCACCAAGTGAGTTATTAATAGTAGAATTAAGCGTATCTTTTAAACTTGAAATTTCTGATTTAAGATTTGCAATTTCCTCTGCTTCTTTTTTTTCATCTTTTTTTTGGTTAAATTTTAAATTTATGAACAGTATTGCTAAGGCAACACCAAATATTAAAACTAGAATAATTAATAAAATTACATCCATGATTCGTAAGTAGTTATTTATAATAAGACTAAAGTTTTTTATTTTGAAATCAAATTAATAACTTTTTTAATTCCCTGAATTTTCACACTTTTTTTAGATATCATTAAACAAGCTTGAGATTTTAAAATTTCACCATCTTTAAGAATTCTAAGATTGTTGGCTTTTAGGGTTTCACCAGTTGATGTTATGTCGGATATGATTTCAGAAGATCCTGTAAATGGATAAATTTCTGTTGCTCCAAGACTTTTAACTAACTTAAATTGAGTTACACCTCTTTGAAATAGAAATTCCCTAGTTAAGTTAGGATATTTGGTTGCAACTCTTAATCTACTTTTCTTTTTATCTTTAAACTCAAAAGCTATTTCTTCTAAATCAGCTAATGTCTGAACATCAATCCAATCATCAGGAATAGCTATTACTAATGTAGCATCACCAAAGTTATATTTTTTTTTAACCAAGATTTGTTTTTGGATATTAATTTCACTTTCTTTCAGTAAATCATAACCTGAGAAACCAATATCTAGAGATCCATCTCCTAATCTTTCCACAATCTCTCTTGCATGTAGGTAGGTAACATTGATATTTTTAAATCCTTTAATAAATCCAAATAAATCTCTCTCTCCCCGTTCAGATAAAATTTTTAATTTTTTTTTTGAAAAAACTTTTAAAACATTTTTTCTCAATCTTCCCTTGCTTGGTATTCCAATATTAATCATTTAAATTTATTGCAGCTCCTACTGCTGGTATTTTTTTGTTTGATCCAAGATCTCCAATTAAATTGTCGTACCTTCCACCATTGATAATATTTATATTTTTAGATTTTTTTTTAATTTCAATTTTAAATACAAGACCAGTATAATATTCCAGTTGCCTTCCAAATGAAGCTGAATATCTAATATTTAATTTTGAGACTTTATTTTTAGTTATTGGAAAATAGTTACTCTCAACTCGTAAATTAATTTTATTTTTTTTAAAAAATGAATTTAATTTATTTGCTGCTTGATCTATTAAACATTTTATTTTGAGAAAATCTTTTATGATTTTTGCAACATTTTTTCCTTTTTTTGCTCTTCTTGGATCTTTTATTTTATTATTAAACCTTTCTAAAATTTCATTAACAGATCTTCCAGCAATCATCTTGTATTGCGCTTGCTTAAGCATTTGTTGATATCTTTTTTTATCAATCTCAACAATTGTTGGATCAACATCGGAATTTGTTTCGAGACGTTTTAACAATTCATTAAAATAATTTTCTCTCCAAAAATGTCTTTGAAGTCTTAATCTCCATCTCTTTGGTATATCCAATTTATTTAAAAGCAGCTTAAATATCTCTACATTACCAATAGTGAGACTTCCTGAAGTATAGTTAAATTTTGATAAAGATTTAATAGCAGTATCTATAATTTTTTTATCGTCTTCTTTTTCTTTTTTAGAACCAATAATTTCAAATCCAATCTGATTTTTTATTATTGGATCTGCTCTATTCAAAGTTTTCCTAAATGCTTGACCATTATAAAATACTTTTCTCGTACCTTTTGTTTTATCGTTTAAATATTTTAAACAAGATGCAATTGTTAAGTCGGGTCTTAAACAAAGTTCATTTCCATTTTGATCATTAAAAGAAAATATAAATCTTCTAAAACTTTCACCTGATCTCTCTACAATATGATTAGTTTCAATAACAGAATCAAGTTCTATATAATTAAATCCTTTTGATCTTACAGATTTTAGAATATTCTCAGATAAGTTTTTTGATTTCATTTATAAATTCATTTCTACTTATTGATAACTGATCGTTTTCTTTTGAAGAGTTTAGTTTTTTTATTGTTAGCTTTTCATCTTTAAACTCGTTTTCACCACAAATAATTGCTATATCTAATTTTTTTCTATCAGCGTACTGAAGTTGTTTTTTAAGATTTTTGTTTTGATCTAAATATATTTCTGCAGGAATATTATTATCTCTTAGTTCGTTTACTATTTCATAATATTTTTGGATAAAATTTTTATCTAAAATACATACTAGTACTGGTTTATTTTTATTTACTTTAATTTTCCCTAATTGATTAACAGCATATAAAAGTCTGTCTATACCGATAGACATTCCACTTCCTTTATAATCGGCACCTTTAAATCTTGCGATTAAGTTGTCAAAGCGCCCACCACTTGCAACACTACCAATATTTATTTCTTTACCTTTTGCATTTGTTACTTTGAAGTTTAAATTAGTTTCAACTAAGAACCCCGTATAGTAGCTAAGTCCCCTGATTTTTGTAACATCAATGCTAATAGAATCTTGATTATTTCCATAAGACAATATCGCAAATAGTTCTTCTAATTCATTAATACCTTCAGCTGATAAATCATTTTTTAGATTTGATTTTAAATCTTTTATCTCTTTTAAATTAAGAAAGTTTATTATTTCTGAAACTTGGTTATCAGATAATTCACAACCTTTTGTAAAAGCACCAGATTGATCTTGCCTTCCCTTTTTAAGCAATTCTTCTACGCCTTTAATTCCTAACCTATCTAATTTATCTATCGATTTTAAAACTTTGTATTTTTTATCTTCTTCGATTTTAAGTTTATTGATTAAACCTTGTAAGATTTTTTTATTTGAAACATTTATTGTGAATTGATCTTTGGTAAGTCCAATTTTTTTAAATGACTCACTAATAATATTGCATATTTCTGCATCTGCCTGTGAAGGGTTTACGTCACCTATTATATCTGCATCTAATTGAGCAAATGAACGAAACCTTGCGCTATCTGCTTTTTCTTGTCTAAACACATTTCCATAGGCAAATCTTTTGTAGGGAAAAACTAAATCTCTAAAATTTTCTGCACAAAAACGTGCTAAAGGAGCACTCAAATCATATCTTAATGTTAAAGATTCTTTTTCATTCACAAATGAAAAAACATCACTCATTGGATTGGTTTCGTCTTCTGCTAGAAATGAACCTATATTTTCGCTCTTTTCAAATTCTGGGGTCTCTAATTGCTCGAAACTATAATTAATAAATACGTCTTTTATAGTATCTACTAATTTATTCTTAAGATTTAGTTCATCACCCCAACGATCTTTGAAACCTTTAGGTAAAGAGGCTTGAAGTTTTTTTTCTTTATTCATTTTTTGGTACACGGGGACAGATTCGAACTGTCGACCTTCGGTTCCACAAACCGCTGCTCTAACCAACTGAGCTACCCGTGCTCCTTTTTACTGTTTTATACTAATTGTGGAAAAAATTAAATTTATAAATAATTAAATAGCTAGCGTGCAGCCAGCATGGAAATGATGTCTGTGTGTACTTCTAGATGTTTCAATTTTTTTAATCATCAGTGAGTGGTTTAGCATTTTAAATCTAAAATGCAATACTGAATTGTATAGGAATAAAAATGCTAATTTAGCAATCTATCCCTATACAAATGTTTTAAATGAAATAAATTTTTTAAGAAATTTTCTTTAAATTTACTGCGCTTGGACCTTTGTCTCCGTCCTGAATTTCGAATTCTATTGCATCATTTTCATTCAAAAAACGAAGTCCTGCTTCACGAACTGCGCTCGCATGAACGAAACAATCCTTTTCACCGTCTTCTCTTTCTATAAAACCGTAGCCCTTCTTACCGTTGAACCACTTAACTTTGCCTTTTAATGTACTCATACTTATATTTTACTCTTTCTTATTAGTTTATTTACTCGCTAATTAAATTAGCAGTCGCTGACTATAAGAAATTGCAAGATATAGCAAGATTATATTTGGTCTAGATTTATTTATTTTACCACCAAGATGTGGTGGCTTCGGCGGGACTCGAACCAGCGACACAAGCCTTTTCAGGGCTCTGCTCTACCACCTGAGCTACGAAGCCATCATTTTAAGATCTAAAAATTATCCTACCTTTGGATAAATCGTAGGGACTAACTTCTAATTTAACTCTGTCTCCTTGTAAAACTCTGATACGATTTTTTCTAAGTTTTCCAGCTGTATGTGCAGTTACATTATGTCCGTTATCAAGTTTGACCCTGAACATAGCGTTTGGAAGTAAGTCGGTTACCACTCCCTCAAACTCTAACGTATCTTGTTTTCCCAATTATTTACCTTTCATTCTAGATCTAATACTTTGAGCATGATTATCTAGATCTTCATACTCAGCGAGATGTGTAGCGGATTCTCCTAATTTCTCAATACCTTTTTTTGTAAGAGTTATATGGCTAATTTTTTTGTAAAACTCACTTGAGTTTAATCCAGATGAAAACTTTGCAGAGCCTAAGGTTGGTAAAACATGGTTAGTACCAACATTATAATCTGAAACAGCCATTGGAGAATATTTTCCAATCATAATACTTCCTGCATTATAAACTTGATTTAAGTACTTTTTATAATTAGACACATTAATTTCTAAGTGTTCGGGAGCTACTTCATTAATTGCTTCTATTATTTGCTTATCAGTTTGAGCTAATACAATTAATCCATTATTTTTTAAACTTTTTAAAACAACACTCTTTCTTTGAACTTTTTGTATCCTTTCTTTAATTTCAATACTAAATTTATTTACTAATTTTTTATCTTTTGTAATTAAAATACATTGTGAGTTAACGTCATGCTCTGCTTGACCAATCATAGATGTTATGACTTGATTTAGATCAGTTTTTCCATCTGCTAATACACAAATTTCACTTGGCCCAGCTACCATTCCCTCTGTCCCAACGTCACCAAAAACTTCACGTTTGCTTCTTGCAACATATATATTTCCAGGCCCAACAATTTTATTCACTTTTTGAATATATGCTAAACTCGCTATAGCCTGTGCCCCACCCATTGAGTAAATTTCCTTAATTCCAACTTTTTTAGCCGCATAAAGAACAGCGGGATTAAGTTTTCCATCAAGTTTTGGGTTAGCTAAAACAATTCTTTTAACACCTGAAATTTTTGCAGGCACTGCATTCATTAATAATGTAG
The DNA here is from genome assembly GCA_902546765.1 of uncultured Pelagibacteraceae bacterium. Taxonomy (GTDB): domain Bacteria; phylum Pseudomonadota; class Alphaproteobacteria; order Pelagibacterales; family Pelagibacteraceae; genus Pelagibacter. The sequence continues at coordinate 6,760 of CACCLG010000001.1, forward strand.
ATGGCAAATTAGCTGGAACATAAATTCCCACTGACTGTAAAGGCACATGCTTATATTCAACTTTATTTTTTAAATTATCTACATACTTAATGTCTTTTGGTTTTTGTAGTGAATGAAACTTAAAAATTCTATTATAGGCTAAATCGATACTTTTTTTAATCTTAGGGTTTAATTCTCTTATTGCTTTGTTTACTTTATCCTTTGAAGGAACTATCTCTGTGTTTTTAGTAAATTTTTTCTCATAATTTAAGAGAGCCTTTTTCCCATTTTTTCTTATGTCTTTTATAATTTTTGGGACAATTGAAGTATCTACCTCTTTTCCAGATCTTCTTTTATCTAAAAAAGATAGTAGTTCTCTTTTATAATTTTTTTTCTTACAACTAATTACTTTAATCATTCTCTATTTTTTGATCTTCCAATACTGCTTCTATAATTTCAGAAGTGAGTGTTATAAATCTATTTTTTGAAAATAATAGGGTTATTTCAAAATTATGTTCTCTTTTAAATAAATCTATTGCTAACAATTCAAGTTCTGTTTCTGGTTCATTTTGATCAATGTTTTTTGATTTAGTAGATTGAACAAATTCAAACTTTATAATGCTATTTATTATTTTGTTGTCATCTTCATTTTCTCTATCTTTTCTTAAAATTGAAATTAGAAATATTTTATTTGAAGGAAGGTATTTAATATCTGATATTTTTACTTTACCTTCAGAGCAACATGCAGATATCATTTGAAGATCTTCTGGAGATTGAGCAATAATTTTTTTTAAGAACTTTTTATCCATTAAGATAATCTTTTTATTCTAACTCCAATGTTTTTCAGTTTGTTTTCAATTTTTTCATAACCTCTGTCTAAATGGTATATTCTATTAATTATTGACTGCCCCTTTGAAATAATTGAAGCTAAAACTAAAGCAACGGAAGCTCTTAAATCGCTGGACATTAATTCTGCCCCTATAAATTCTGTATTACCCTCAATATTAGCTTTGTTATCTTTTATAACTATTTTTGCACCTAATCTTCTTAACTCAGCGACATGCATAAATCTATTTTCAAAAATACTTTCAGTAATTGAACTTCTTCCACTTGCTTTACACATCAAAACCATAAACTGTGCTTGTAAATCAGTTGGAAAGTTTGGATATTCTTTTGTAACAATACTTTTTATACTTTTAATTTTTTGTGGCCCTTTAATCTTTATTTCGTTTTTATTCGTCTTTATTTTTGCACCAGATCTTTTTAATAGATTTAATTCTGTCTGGATTAATTTTGGATTAAAGTTTTTAATTATCAGATCACCTTTAGTTAAAGTTGCTGCAACACAAAAAGTTCCTGTTTCTATTCTGTCTCCCATTACAGAATAGGTGGTTGGGTTCAAAGAATTTACACCAATTATTTGGCAAGTCCTTTTTCCAATCCATTTTATGTTTGCACCAGCTGATTTCAGAAAATTTGTTAGGTCCTTTATTTCAGGTTCAATCGCACAATTTTTTAAGATAGTTTTTCCTTGTGCTAGAGTGGCTGCAATAATTGAATTTTCTGTTGCTCCAACACTAATTTTTGAAAATTTAATCTTTGCGCCCTTTAGTTTTCCTTTCGAACTTGCATGAACATATCCTTTTTTAATTTCATATTTCATTCCAAGTTTTTTAAGTGCATTTAAATGATAATTTACAGGTCTTGCGCCAATTAAGCATCCTCCTGGTAATGATGTTATAGATTTATGATATTTTGAAATTAAAGGTCCCAAAACCAATATACCTGCTCTCATCGTTTTCACTAGCGAGTAAGAAGCAAAATAATTTTGTTTTTTTGTTTTGTAAATTTTTACTGTTTTTTTATTTTTTGAGAATTTAATTTTTGAGCCAAGAGACTTAAGCAGATTTAACATTGTATCTATATCTCTAACCCTTGGAAGATTTTCTATAACCACAGGTTTATCAAATAATAATGTTGAAGCTAAAATTGGCAATGCTGCATTTTTTGAACCACTGATTGAGACTTGTCCCTTGACTTTACAAGGGCCTGTAATCAAAAACTTGTCCATTTTATTTTATTTTTGCGACCTGAATGGTTGTTTGACCCTGATATTTTCCGTTCTTAGATTTATATGTAGTTTCTGGTTCTGTCTCTGATTTAAAAAATAAAAACTGAGCTATTCCCTCATTAGAATAAATTTTTGCAGGATTAGGTGTTGTATTGCTTAGCTCTATAACAATATTACCCTCAAACTCATTTTCAATTGGAGTTACATTACAAATAATGCCAGTTCTTGCGTAAGTGCTTTTTCCAACACAAATACAGAGGACATCTTTTGGAATTCTAAAATATTCAACTGTTTTTGCTAAAACAAAAGAATTAGGTGGAATTATGCAGTGGGGGCCCTTTCTTTCAATAAAATTTTCATCAGAGAAGTTTTTAGGGTCTACTAACGAACTATTTACATTTGTAAAAATTCTGTATTCATCTGAAATTCTGACATCATAACCCATACTACTTAATCCATAAGATATTTTTCCATCAGAAACTTGATGATCTAAAAATGGTTCAATCATATTGTGTTCTTTACACATTTTCTTAATCCAAGAATCGGGTTGAATGGACATATTTATTTATTATTTTTCTTTTGTTTCTTTTGATAGATTTTTCTCTTTTTTAAATTCTTTTTTAATGCAATTTCAAGTTTACTAAGCTTATCCTTCTTAGAATTCATTGAATTACTTTTTATCAGGATTTGTAAGGTGATCTAAAGTTATAACTTGGTCTATAGGAATTGTTTTATCTTCTTCTTTTTTTACTTCTCCATGCTTTGCTTGTTTTTTAGCTCTTTTTTCAGCAAGCTTCTTTTCTCTTTTAGCTTGCTTCTCCATAGCTTTTGCGCCTCGAGTAGATTTATAGTCGTAGTGAATTCCCATAGCATTTCCTTAAGAATAGGTATAACTCATTTTTGGAAAAAATTAAGGCAATAATTTGAAAAAATTAATTTTATACACTAAATTTAAAATAGAATTAGCCCCTATAGTTAAATGGTATAACACATCCATGGTAAGGATGAGTTTCCAGTTCAATTCTGGGTGGGGGCACCAGAATTATTTTGAGTAAAATTTTTTTCTTAAAAGAAATCCAATCAAAACTAAAGTTATAATTCCTATAATTGGTAAATAGATATCTGGTGTCAAAAGTAATTGTAAAAGACTAGGTGCCTCAGAATTTTCCTCCAAAATTTTATTTAGGCCAGCGCCTAGAGAAGCTCCTACGAACAATTGGGGCGTCATTCCAATAACTGAACCTAGAAAGAAATTTCTTACCTTAACATTAAAAATTGTAGGTAAAATATTTGATATGAAAAAAGGTATACCACCTATAAATCTATAAATTAAAAAAAATGTAAATTCATTCTTTTTAAATTTTTCAGTTAAATTATTAAAACGAGATGAAAACTTTTCTTCAATTAAATCTTTTAAAAAATAATTAGCAAACATATACAAAAATGTTGCGCCAATTGATAATCCAAAAACAATTATTAAAGTACCTAGCCATTTACCAAAGATAAACCCCCCTACCAAAAAAACTGGGGACCCAAATCCTAATAATAAGACCCAAAAAATTGTTCCTAATAGAAATAAAATACTTGATATAAAAATATTACTATTTTTAACTTGCTCTAATGTATCTCTATTGTCTCTGATTAATTCATAACTTGAAAAATCTTGAAATGAAAATTTGCTAAAAAAGAACCATAAAAAAATAGATACAATCAAAATATAAGCAGAACCTAAAAATATTTTAATTTTTTTTTCCTTATTCATTGAGCTCTAATTTATTAAAAATCGCTGTACTTATATATATTTATTTGTATAAGTACGTGAATTTAACAATAAATTGACTAACCATGAAACGTACATATCAACCAAGTAATCGAGTTCGTAAAAAATCTGTGGGGTTCAGGGCTAAAATGAAAACCAAAGGTGGAAGAAAAGTTCTTAAAAGAAGAAGAGCTAAAGGTAGAAAAAAGTTAACTAATGCTTAATGAAAAGCAAAATAGTAAGCCTTTCTAAAAATGAAGAATTTAAATCAATCCTTAGTGGAAAAAAAATATCCAATAAATATTTAACAATTTTTTTTAAGAGATTATCTGGTAAGAACAACAAAAAATTAAATATTAGCTTTGTAACTAAAAAGAAAATTGGTAACGCTGTTAGTAGAAACAAAATAAAAAGAAGACTTAAAAATATTATGAATGATGCTGTGAAATCAATTAATATAAACTTTAATTATTCATATCTTTTGATCTCTCGAAAATCTGTTTTGGATGACAATTATAAAATTATAAAAGAGAAAGTTTTTCAAGATTTTGAAAAAATAAAATAATGAGAGTTATTAATTATATTTTTATTTTTCTAATTAAGGCTTACAAATTTTTATTAAGTCCTATTTTTTATAATTCGTGTAAATTCCATCCAACTTGTAGCAGTTATTGTTTAGAATGTTTTGAAAAATACAATTTTATTAAAGCAATCTATAAGTCGTTGCTAAGAATTTTAAGATGTAATCCATGGTTTGGTCATGGAGGGCATGATCCTGTTGAAAAGATAAGAGGTAAAAAAATTGGACTCTAAAAATGTAATAGCAGCAATTTCATTGAGTGCAGCAGTCATAATAATTTATGGATTATTTTTTGCTCCTACACCTCCGGATCCAAAGAAAATCAATAATGAAAAAAAAAATCTCGTTGAGTCAACGAGTGAAGCACCATCATTAGATCAAAATGTCGAGGTTTCAAAAATTTCTCGAAATGAGGCTATTGAAAATGAAGATAGAGTTCAATTTGAAAATAGTACAGTAATTGGATCAATTTCTTTAGTTGGTGCATCTATAGATGATTTAACATTTAAAAAGTACACTAATACCCTAAATGGTGATGATAATGTTATTTTGTTAAATCCAAAAAAGGTAGAGGATGGTTATTATATTGAAACCGGATGGGCAACAGCAAACAAAAATATTAATCTTCCTAATTCAAAAACAATTTGGACAATTGAAGGAAATAATAAATTAACCCCTAATACTCCTATAAAGCTCTCATGGACAAATGATCAAAATATTAAATTTATAAAAGATATTAGTATTGATGATCAATATTTATTCAAAGTAAACCAAACAATAATTAATAATTCAGAAAAAACCTATAATTTTTACCCCTATGGCCAAATTATAAGAAACCTAGCACCGGAAATAATTGATTTTTTTATTCTACACGAAGGTCTTATAGGTGTATTTGATGATCAATTAGTAGAGGAAGACTATGATGATATAGAAGAAAAAAAATTTTCAATTAATGCTCATAAAGGATGGTTGGGAATTACTGACAAGTACTGGATTACAAGTTTAATACCACAAGAAAATAGAAAATTTAGAACTGACTTTGATTATAAAAATAAGTTTAGAGCAAACTTTATTGAGACAAGTGCAACAGAAATTGGAGCTAATGAAACAAAATCTAATGAGATTAAGATTATAATAGCAGCAAAAGAAGTTGATATTATTGATGGATACGCTGAAAATCTCAATATAAGCAAATATGACCTAGCGATTGATTGGGGTTGGTTTTATTTCTTAGTTAAACCACTTTTCTTCTTAATAGACTATTTTTTCAAACTAACTGGTAATTTTGGTATAGCAATCATTCTAATAACTATTTGTATTAGAATAGTATTTTTCCCACTTGCAAATTACTCATTTAAATCAATGGCAAAAATGAAAGTTCTGCAGCCTGAAATGACGCGACTAAAAGAACTTCATAAAGAAGATAAAATGAAACTGCAGCAAGAAATGATGGCTTTGTATAAGAAGGAAAAAGTAAATCCTGTTAGTGGTTGCCTGCCAATTTTTATACAGATACCTTTCTTCTTTGCAATTTATAAAGTCTTGTTTGTAACATTAGAAATGAGACATCAACCGTTTTATGGATGGATAAAAGATTTAAGTGAGAGAGATCCAACTTCAATATTTAATTTATTTGGACTAATCCCATGGGACCCACCATCATTTTTACTTATTGGTGTATGGCCGTGTTTAATGGGTCTAAGTATGTATCTTCAACAAAAACTAAATCCAACTCCTCCTGATCCAATTCAGGCAAAAATATTTGCGTTCTTTCCTTTATTCCTTACAGTTATTTTAGCACCTTTTCCGTCAGGCTTGGTAATTTATTGGACAATTAACAACATACTTACTATGGCACAGCAGTACGTCATAATAAAAAGAACTACTGTAAAAACTGCTCAATAGATGGAATTAGAAAAAATTCTACCTAACAATGGACCTTCCATTGATGAAGTAAAAAAATATACAACTAAATACTTAAACGACATCATTGTTATAAAATGTGGAGGATCTGTACTTTTAGAGAAGAATTTATTTAATCAATTCATTGAAGATATCTCGGTAATTAATAAATTAGGTCTTTCTGTGGTTGTAGTTCATGGTGGTGGAAAAAATATTCAAAAAAAACTTGATGAGCATAATTTAAAATCTGAATTTATCGATGGATTGAGAGTAACTGATGAAAAAACTATTAAAATTGTAGAGGAAGCTTTGCTGGAACTTAATTTTGAAATTTTAATTGAGATAAGCAATCATCACGCTAATTCTGTGTCAATGAGCCCAAAAAAAAACAATATCATAAGAGTAACCCCTGAGAGAAAAGAACTTGGTTTTGTAGGAACACCTACTGAAATCAAAAAAGATATAATTCTAGAAATTATAAATGAAAATAAAATTCCTTTAATTGTTCCAATGGGAATTGGTGAAGACAACAATATTTATAATATCAATGCAGATGTAGCAGCTGGCGCAATTGCAAAGGAGTTAAAAGCCAGAAGGTTATTATTAATGACCGATGTTAAAGGTGTATTAGACAAAAGCAAAAATCTAATTTCTGAAATAAATTCTTCAATGGCAAATGAAATGCTTGAAAATAAAACGATCGAAGGTGGAATGATACCTAAGATAAAAACGTGTTTAGATGCCGTAAATAATGGTGTTACTGGAGTTGTTATTGTCGATGGCAGAAAACAACATTCTATATTATTTGAAATCTTCTCAGATAAAGGAGCTGGCACTTTAATAAGAAAATGAAAAATTTAGCTAATATTAAAAATATATTATTTGATTGTGATGGTGTTTTATACCAGGATTTAGAGGCAGTTTTTGGTCAAGTCAGCAAAAAAATGACAGAGTATATTTCTAAAAAATTAAATATTGATTTAAAAAAAGCTAAAGAATTACAAACAAACTATTTTCATAAATACAATACAAGTCTAAATGGTCTGATGATACATCATGATATCCCTCCTAGAGAATTTTTAGATTACGTTCATGATATAGATTTGTCATTTTTAGAAAAAGACAAAACTTTAAAGTATGAATTAGAAAATATAAAATTAAATAAATATGTTTTTACAAATGGAAGTAAAGAGCACGTTAAAAATATAACCACACATCTTGGAATAGATGACCAATTTGATGGGGTATTTGATATAGTTGATGCAGAATATCATCCTAAACCAGAAGCAAAAGCATTTGATCTTATGGTTCAAAAGTTCAAAATCGATCCAAATGAAACTCTTTATATAGAAGACATTGCAAAAAATTTGTCCATTGGAAAAGAAAGAGGAACATTTACAGCTTGGTTAATTAATGATGAATACTGGGGTAAAAAAGAGTCTGAAAAAGATTACATTGATTACAAAATTGAAAATCTCTCTTTATTTTTAAAAGAAATAAGGTTATTAAAAAAATCATAAAATTATGAGTATAGAAAATATTATAAATGAAGCTTGGGAGAAAAGAGATCAAGTAAATCAAGACTCTGATCAAAATTTAAAAGATACGGTTAATCAAATTATTGATGATCTAGATAGTGGAAAAGTAAGAGTAGCTGAAAAAATAAATGGTAAATGGGTTACACATCAACATATTAAAAAAGCTATTATGCTAAGTTTCATAATGTATCCAATGGAAAATTTAAGTGGCCCATACAGTAGTTGGTATGATAAAGCCCATTTATTGAAAGGAAAGACAGCTGGCTGGACAAAAGAAGATCATGAGAAAGCTGGATTTAGAATGGTGCCTAATTCTCCAGTAAGAAAAGGTTCTTTTGTTGGAAAGAATGCAGTTTTAATGCCATGCTATGTTAACATTGGAGCTTATATTGATGAAGGCACAATGATAGATACTTTCGCAAGAGCTGGAAGCTGTTGTCAAATAGGAAAAAACTGTCATATCTCAGCAGGTAGTGGTGTGGGAGGGGTACTAGAACCAGCGCAAGCATTACCAACAATTATTGAGGACAATGTTTTCTTAGGTGCAATGTCAGAGGTGGTCGAGGGAGTTATTGTAGGTGAGGGTTCAGTTTTAAGTATGGGAATGTATATAGGTCAATCTACTAAAATAGTGAATAGAAAAACTGGTGAAATAACATATGGAAAAATTCCACCTTATTCAGTAGTTGTCCCAGGCTCATTACCAGATAAAAATAATGCTTCAGCACCGTCATTATATTGTGCGGTGATAATTAAACAGGTTGATGAAAAAACAAGATCAAAAACATCTATCAACGATCTTTTAAGAGAGTAAAATGTTAAGACTAAATGAACTTCAATTAACTAAGGAGCTAATTAGATTTCCCTCTGTCACACCAGTTGATGCAGGAGTGATGGGTTTTCTTGAAAAAAAATTAAAAAAACTTGGATTTAAAACAAAAATACTTGAATTTAAGGAAAAGAATACAAAACCTGTAAAAAATCTTTACGCAAGACTTGGAAACAAAAGTCCAAATTTTTGCTATGCAGGTCATTTAGATGTGGTACCAGCTGGAAATTTAAAAGATTGGACGGTAAATCCGTTCAAACCATCTATTAAAAACGGTCATTTAATAGGTAGAGGTGCCAATGATATGAAAAGCTCTATTGCAGCATTTGTTACAGCTGTAAGTAAATTTATTCAAAAAAATAAAAAATTTAATGGCTCCATTAGTCTGCTGATCACTGGAGATGAAGAGGGTGTTGCAATTAATGGAACTAAAAAAGTTGTAGAATATTTAAAAAAGAAAAAAGAAAAAATAAATTTTTGTTTAGTTGGTGAGCCAACTAATCCAAATAAACTTGGAGAGATGATTAAAATCGGTCGAAGAGGTAGTATAACTGGGAAACTAACTGTAATTGGAGTACAAGGTCATGTCGCTTATCCAAACAGAGCAAATAATCCATCAACAACTCTAGTTCAAATTCTAAATGAATTAAAAGGAATTAAATTTGATAAAGGAACAAAAGATTTTCAACCTACAAACTTAGAAATAACTAAAATTAATATTGATAATTCGGCTGACAATGTAATTCCTGGTTTAGCGTACGCAAGCTTCAATATTAGATTTAATAATAAACATTCATCTAATACGTTGAAGAGTAAAATTAATAAAATTGTTAAAAAAATTTGTAATAAAAATAAATCAAAATATAAAATTGAATATAATGTTTCTGGTGAAGCTTTCTTAACCAGTCCAAATGAGACTACCTATATGATACAAAATACAATAAAAAAAATTACAAAGATTAAACCTAGGCTATCAACAACTGGCGGCACATCTGATGCAAGATTTATTCGAAAGATTTCTCCATGCTTAGAATTTGGTTTAGTAGGAAAAACAATGCATAAAGTGGATGAAGTTGTTGCGCTAAAAGATTTAAAAAAATTAACTTTAATATACTCAAATATTTTAGAAAATTATTTTAAGTGAAAACTGGTCTAATTACTTCAGATACTTATCAAAATCATAATACTGGAGAAGGGCATCCAGAAAAAATAGATCGTGTTACAGCTGTAATAGAAAACTTTAAAAAATTAGATAACAAAAATCTTGTTTGGAAAAAACCATCAAGTTTTGAGCAGTCCATTTTAATTAAAACCCACACAAAAGATTATATTAAACAAGTTAACTTATCTTTTCCTCGGAGTGGTTTAAAATTTCTTGACGGTGATACAGTTGTCTCTCCTGGTAGTAAAGATGCAACGAAAGATGCTGTAGGATCAATTATATCGGCAATTGACGGTGTTGAAAAAAAAGAATTTAAAAACGCTTTTTGTTGTGTAAGACCTCCTGGACACCATGCTGAAAAAGAGAAAGCAATGGGATTTTGTATATTTAATAATGTTGCGGTTGGAGCAAATTATTTAATAGAGAAATATAAATACAAAAAAATTGCTATCATTGATTTTGATGTACATCATGGAAATGGTACTCAAGATATTTTTTATAACGACAAAAATGTTTTATATGTATCTACCCATCAGTATCCCTACTATCCAGGTTCTGGCTCTGGAAAAGAAAATGGAAAATACAATAATGTTCTTAATATTCCTTTAGAAGCGGGCACTACTGGGAATGAGTATCTTAATGCTTATGAAAAAGTTTTAGATAAAATAAAAGAATTTAAACCAGAATTTTTACTATTTTCAGCGGGTTTTGACGCGCATATTGATGATCCACTTGCTCAATTAAGATTAAGTTCAGAGGACTTTTATAAGATTACAAAAAGAACATTAGAAGTTTCAAAACCTTTTTGTAACGGAAATATTGTATCTATACTTGAAGGTGGATATGACCTTAGGGCCCTTCAAGAAAGCACTCAACGTCATGTAGATGCACTTATCGAATTTAATTGATTAATTAATTCATATATCTAAATAGAAACTTAATGAAATTGTACAAAATTAAAAAATCTGACATCGATAAAAAAGGTAAAGGTCTTTATGCATCAAAGAATATTAAAGCTGGAACAAAAATAATAGATTACATAGGAAAAATAGTTACCAATAAACAAATCGATGAGTCAGATAAATATGATAATTCAAAGCCCATTTATCTTTTCACTCTAAACAAGAGATATACTTTGGATGGAGATTTCTCTTGGAACATAGCGGGTCTAATAAATCATTCATGCAAAAATAATTGTGAATATGAAGGAAAGGGTTTGAAAATATGGGTTACGGCTATCAAAGATATTAAAAGAGGTGAAGAGCTGACTTGTGATTATGGGTTCGGATATGACAAAGATTACAAGCAGTTTCCTTGTAAATGTAGATCAAAAAATTGTTGTGGCTACATAGTTAGAGCAGAGTCAAGGTGGAGAATAAATAAAAAATTTGCAATGAGTAATAAGAAAGCTAATAGCTAACCTTTTCTAAATAAAGCCCGTGTGCTGGGGCTAGTGGTGCACAATTTTTTCTATCTTTTGAATTAAAGACATCTTCAAATTTTTTTAAATTCCATTTGTTTTCAGATAAATATTTTAATGACCCTATCATTGATCTTACCTGGCTTTTTAAAAAGGACTGGGATTTTATTCTAATTTTAATTTGTTTTTTTGATTTTAAAATTTGTATTTTTTTTATAGTTCTTATTGGACTTTTAGCAACGCAGTTTGCTGCTCTGAAGGTAGAAAAATTGTGTGTTCCAACTAATTTTTTAGCACCTTTTTTCATCAGATTAAGATCTAATTTATTTCGGATATTCCATTCTCTATTATGATTTATTGTTGACGGAGATTGATCATTTCTAATTATATATAAGTAAGTTCTCTCTTTTGCAGAAAATCTTGAATGAAAATTATTCTTTTTTAATTTTATTTTAAGAATTGAAATACTTTTTTTATTTAAAAAAAAATTAAGGGATTTGACTAATTTATTAATATCTTTTATTTTATTTTGACAGTCAAAGTGGGCTGATTGTTCTAAAGCATGAACACCCTTATCAGTTCTTCCAGATCCGTGAAGTTTAATATTTTCCTTTAATAGTTTTGAAATAACATTTTGAATTGTTTTTTGAATTGAATTTCCCTTTTTCTGAGTTTGCCAACCAATATATGAAGTACCAACGTATTCTATGAGTATTTGATATCTATTCATTTTTTAAGATAATCCCTTTTTTTAGTTTGCTACCTAAAAGAAAATCCCTAGCTTTTTGTGGCTTTTTACCTTCTCTCTGAATTTCAGTTACTTTGATTGATTTATTGCCACAAGAAATCGTTAGTTCATCGTCAATTATTTCACCAGGTCTCGTAGTAGTTTTTGATAAAGTGGCTCTCAATATTTTGTGCCTATCATTCTCGAAACTAAACCAAGCACCGGGTTGTGGATACAATCCATTTATCTTTGCCAAAATTTCATAAGCTCCATCATTCCAGTTTATTTTACCTTCGATTTTTTGAATTTTTTTTGCATATGTAGCCGTTGAAGAATCTTGCTCCTCAAAATTAGCTGTTTGTTGTAAAATATTTTCAATATTAGTTAATATTTTTTCAGCAGCCAAATTTGAAAGCCTATCAGCCAAACTCTTAGCATTTTCGTTTTCCAATATATCTAATGGATATTTGTTACAGACTGGGCCCTCATCTAACTTTGGATTTATTTTCATAATACTTAAGCCTGTAATTTTATTCATACTGATTAACGATCTTTGTATGGGTGCTGCTCCTCTCCACTTAGGCAGCAGAGATGCATGAATATTTATAAAACCATTTTTGCTTAAACTTAAAATATCCTTTGAAAGAATTTGTCCATAGGCAACTACAATTGCTAAATCTAAATTTAAAGATTTTATGTAATCAATTTCTTTTTCAATATTTTCAGGTGTTTTAATTTGAATGCCTAATTCTTCAGATAATAAATGTATAGGAGATTTATTTAATTTATGTCCTCTATTTGACTTTCTTGGAGGTTGGCTGAATACACAAGATATTTTGTAATTACTTTGATGGATAGATTTTAAGATAGGAACTGCGAAATTAGGTGTCCCTAAAAAAGCTATTTTTTTATCCATTTATCAAACAATAATTCTATCGGGCTTCTCTTTTTGTTTTGAAAGCTTTTTGATAATCATTGTTTTTTTTAATTTTGATAAATAATCTATAAATAGTATTCCCTCTAAATGATCCATTTCATGTTGGATACATGTTGCCAACAAACCCTCAGCATTCAAAACTTTTTTTTTACCGTTATAATCTAAATATTCAACATCACATTTTTTTGGGCGATCAATTTCTGCAAAATAATTTGGAACTGATAAGCAACCTTCTTCATATGTTGAAAGTTCAGTATTTTTATTTTTGATAACTGGATTTACAAAGTACAAAGGATTTTTTTTTTCTTCACCTTTAGAAATATCCATAACAATAATCCTCTTTGGTATACCTATTTGAATTGCGGCTAACCCTATTCCATTAGCAGCATACATTGTGTCTAGCATGTCATCCATCAATCTCTGTTCATCTCTACCAACCGAAATTACATCTTTGGATTTTTGCCTTAATATTTTATTAGGTTCTGTGATTATCGTTTTAATTGACATAACTAATTTTATAACACATTTTAGACTTTTAAAGGCAGAACTTTTAGTAAAATTTCATTCCTCAAATCTACCAGTTTTAATTCATTCAAAATACTAACAATATAATCTACAGACTCTATGCCAAGATCTTCTAAATTATCTTCTCCTATAATTTCAGAAATTTTTAAAAGTACTAATCCAGTTTCTCCATTTACAATCATGGTATTTATTTCAGATGGTAAATTATTGTTGTAATCATACAACTTTTGATATTTTCTCAATATTTGAACTCCGTCTGATTTTAGTGACTCTACCGCAATTATGTCCTTTAAAGAAAAAACATATTTTTTGTTTTTTTTTATTTTTTTGAGTAAATCATTGGTCTCCTTTTCTACCTGGGGAAGACTTGTTTTATTTTGAAAATAGTTCAAAACTTTTGATTGATGAAAAACTTTATTATTCAATTTAATTTTGAGCTCAGCAAGTTTCTCTGGCTCCTTATTTTTCATAAAAAAAGTTGTGTAATTTGAGGGTATTCCATCCTCTGGGATATTTTTTAAAAGACTTGCAAGTTTTTCATCAAAAGCATTAGGTAGATTTGATTGATCAAATGATTTTTTTAGTAAAGAAAGCAAATTTAATTTCTTAGGGATTTCGCTGGTCAATAATAATCTTTGATATAATAATGCTCTTGCTTCGTAATCTTCTAGCAGTTTGTATGCATTTCTGTAATTTAGTAGTTGATTGATATCAAATTGAAATCTCATATATAATTTAAACAAATCTTCTTCTTTATAAACTTCATCATTAGTCGCTATCTCAATTAATTTAATTTGTTCTTCATTTTCTATATCAACAAATTCCATATTTTTGAGTAAATTGGACGTCGCTAAATAGTTCCATATAAATTTAGGAGTTTCAATTTTGGGTTCATATTCAAAATTCTTGATAGTTTTGTGGGATAAATGGAAATAAAGAATATTTTTTTCTGATAGTTCCTCATTTGATTTTTTATAACCCATTAAAATATTAAATTTATTTACGAAAAATTTATCTAGATCTCCAAGTTCAGTTTTAAGGTCGAATAACAATTGCGCTTCATCTCTCCTGTCTTGATGTATTAAACAATAAATTTTAAAATTTGTGAGGTAATCGCTAGAGATTAAATTTGTTATCTCAAATATTTCACATGATTTATCTAACTGAGAGTTTGACAAATAATGGTCCGTATAAAATTTGATTAATTTTTCACCCTCAATTAAATTTGGATTTTTAATTAGAAATTCTTTTACTAAATCGAAATTTTCTTTTTTAATTAAATAATCAAACTTAAAGTCCAAAAATTCTTTTGAAGAAATATTTGTATTTGGAATGTAAGAGTTTGTTAATAATGCAATATCAAGAATCTTTTCTGAAAACTTTGACAAATCCTTTGACGTCAAATTTTTTAAAGTGCTTTTGATATCTTCTCCATTGCTATTTGACCACATATCTATTGATAGTCCATTTTCTTCAGGATCATATAAACCAGCTAGTTTAATGTCTGACACACTTAAGGAGTTGTTAACTAATATTTTTTCGTTTTGTTGTTCAATTTTTATTCCTTGAATAGCGTCAGTGCTATCTTCATTTTTATTTAGAATTATAGATTGATCTTCAGGAATTTCTTTTTTTTCAATATTCCAAATATCTACTGGCTCATTGGCCTTTATATTATTTATTGGGTTACAAACAAAAAATACAAAAAAGAAACTACTTAATAGTTTTAAAATTTTCATTAGGTATTACTTTTTCAATTTTTTTATATGGTGCTGGAAAATCAACTTTAGCAACAAGAACAACTCCAATAAAAAGAACAATAATTACTAAAATAAGTTTAATTAAAAATTTACCTATAGCAAATATTCCACCTGTGCTTGTTTTTTTTGTGAATTGCATATAGTTTAAGTAATTTCAGAATAAGACATATTTGTGTTTTTTCAATATAGAAACCTATGAAATCAAAAAAAAACATCGTTTTAGTCGGTATGATGGGAGCTGGAAAATCCTCAATTGGAAAATTATTATCCAAGAAAATTGGATTTGATTTTGTTGATATCGATAAATTAATAGAGGAAAAAGAAGATAAAACTATTGTAGAAATATTTAGAATAACTGGTGAAAATCATTTTAGAGACTTAGAGGAAAAGATTTCAATAGAAAAACTTAAAAATACTAATCAAGTGATTGCCTTAGGTGGTGGTGCATATTTAAATCGAAATATAAGAAAACAAACTTTAGCTAAATCAACCAGTTTTTGGTTAAACTGGAACTCATCTACACTAATAAAAAGAATTAAAGATAACAAAAAAAGACCATTAGTTTTAAATTTAAAAATAAATGAGATAAAAAAATTGATAGATGAAAGATCAAAAATATATATTTCGTCTGATTATAAAATTAATTGTGATAAGCTTGATAAATTTGAAATTGTAAAAAAAATAAAAGATATATATGAAAGTTCATAATCTAATTATTAATACTAAAACAAAAAAATATTCTATTTTTGTTGGTTCAAATTTAATCTCAAATATAAACAGAATTTTTACATTACAAAGATTGTCATTTTCTAAAATTTTGATTGTAGTGGATAAAAATGTTCCAACCAAATTTAGAAAAAAATTAATCAGTAATCTAAAAACTGACCTGAAAAAGACTCATGTATTTAACCCTAGTGAAAAGAACAAAAGTCAAAAAACCGTCGAAATTATTCAGAACATTCTTTTTAAGAATAGATTTAATAGGGATGATTGTTTAATTGCATTTGGAGGTGGTATCACAGGAGATGTTGCTGCGTATTCTGCAAGCACATATAAAAGAGGTATTAAATTTGTTAATATTCCCACAACTCTGTTGGCTCAAGTAGATTCCTCTGTAGGTGGGAAAACAGGTATTAATAATTCATATGGCAAAAATCTAATTGGAAGTTTCTATCAACCTGACGCTGTTGTATCAGATATAAATTTACTAAAATCATTAAATACCAGGGAAATTATTTGTGGATATGCTGAAATATTAAAAAGTAGCCTATTAGAGAGCTATCAAAGTTTTAACTACTTAGACAAAAATATTAAAGATATTTTAAAGCTTAAAGAGCCTTTTATAAATAAAGCTATTCTCAAAAGTTGTAATTTAAAAAAAAAAATAGTTCAAAAGGATGAGACAGAGAAAAATTTAAGAAAAGTTTTAAATCTAGGACATACATTTGCACATGCTTATGAAAGTTGTCTAGGATTTTCAAAAAAACTAAATCATGGTGAGGCAGTTATAATTGGAATTAAGAATTCAATCGAATTTAGTAAAAAGCAAGGTTTAATAAATGGCAAATCTTATAAGTTCATAAAAAATCATATAAATAAAATACCATTAAATAAAAGTTTTAAATCATTATTTAAGAAAAAAGATATAAATAAAATTATATCATTTATGAAATCTGACAAAAAAAATAGTTCAAAAAAAATTAATTTAATACTATTTAAAAATTTTGGGAAAATAAAAACCGATTTTCAAATCACTGAATTTTCTTTAAAAAAATTTTTAAATTCGCAACTAAGTAATTAAAATCTGTAATGAATGTATATAATCTCTCATTTCATTCTCCAATATTTTAAAAATTAGTCTATTAGATTGCACTTGGCTCATTTTTTTTAATTTTTCTGACTTAATCTTTAGTTTAATATGAAATTTTTTAGGATCATTATTTTTATGTTTTTTATGTAAAAAAGATTTATCCTCTAGATAAACTTCCTCGATTGATTGATTTTCTAAGATTTTTTTTTTTACTATTTCTGAAAGTTGATTAATATCCATTTCAATAAATATTATATTACATGAAAAATATCTGTGATTGGAACAATTGTTTTGAGGAAGGGTTGTATAAAGCACCCAAAGAAAGAGATAATAGTAAAAATTTTAGATTACTATGTTTAGAACATGTAAAAGAATTCAATAAAAATTGGAATTATTTCTCTGGTATGAATGATCAGCAGATAATGGATTTTTTGAGATCAGATTTAACCTGGCACAAACCGACGCAGAGCTTTAGCTCTTCAGATAATTTTTTTAAAGTTTTGTGGAATAACGCATTAAAAGATGAAATGGATAAAATGAAATTTAATAATGAATTTAATCATATGAACAAATTTAAGTTTAATAGCAATGATATTAAAGCATTTGGAATACTTGGAGTATCCGTAGGACTAAAATGGGAAAAAATTCAGGAAAAATTTAAAAAACTTGTCAAAAAATTTCACCCTGATATGAATTCCGGAAATAAAAAATTTGAGGATAAACTTAAAGTAATAACTTTAGCATATACTCAACTTAAAAATACTTATAAGGATAGAATTGACACCTAATATTGAAAAAATTCCAGATATAAAATTATCAGTTAACCAAACTTTTGGTTTTGAAAGCGATATGGAAGTTGATGCATTTTCTGAAAAGTCAGAATATGTGCCTGAAATAGATAAAAGCTATAAATTTGATAAAGAAACAACTTTGGCAGTCTTAAGCGGTTTTGCTTTTAATAAAAGAGTTTTGGTTCAAGGCTATCATGGTACTGGAAAATCCACACATATTGAGCAAATAGCTGCGAGATTAAATTGGCCATGTATTAGAATTAATTTAGATAGTCATGTTAGTAGGATAGATTTAATTGGTAAAGACTCAATTGTAATTAAAGACGGGAAGCAAGTTACAGAGTTTAAAGAAGGAATCCTTCCTTGGTCTATTCAAAACCCGGTAGCTCTTGTTTTTGATGAGTATGATGCTGGTAGACCAGATGTAATGTTTGTAATTCAAAGAGTGTTAGAAGCAGAAGGTAATTTTACATTATTAGATAAAAATAAAATAATAAAGCAAAATAAATTTTTTAGATTATTTGCAACATCAAATACTGTTGGTTTGGGTGATACAACTGGATTATATCATGGAACACAACAGATAAATCAAGGCCAAATGGATAGATGGAATATAGTTACCACACTAAACTATCTAGGTTTAGATAAGGAAATGGAAATCATTTTAAGCAAAAACAAAAATCTTAATAATGCTAAAGGTAAAGAAAAAGTCTCTAATATGATTAAAGTAGCAACACTTACGAGAAAAGGTTTTATGGCTGGTGATATTTCAACTGTTATGAGCCCACGTACTGTTTTGCATTGGGCAGAAAATTCAGAAATATTTAAAGACACTGGATATGCATTTAGGGTTACATTTTTAAATAAATGTGATGATGTGGAAAAGAATATTATTGCTGAATACTATCAAAGATGTTTTGGAGAAGATTTACCCGAGTCCATGATAAATGTTCAAGTTTAAATGAACAAAGAAGACAGTTTCAAAGAAAAATTTAAGCAAGCAATATTATCAACCGTTAAAGTAATCTCTGAAGATAACTTCTCAAATCCCAAGAATAAGAAACAATTAAATGAAGAAAACATTAAGGTAAATAACATTGAAAATATCAAAGATAAAAATGAATTTATAAAGATAAGAGCAGAAAATGATTCTGAAGCTTTAAAAAGAAAGTTTTCAAATAAATCAATCTTTGAAAAAAATATGCCATCTAATCATGGTTGCCAATCGTTATATAAATTGTCTGAAAAAATTAGATATGAAATGTTAGGATCGGAAATGTTAATGGGAATTTCAAAGAATTTCCAAAATAACTATTCAAATAAATTAAAAAAAATTGATCTTACAAAAATTAAAAAAAAAGACGATGTAAATATTTCAGATGCATTTGAAATTTATATGTTAGACAAATTTTTAAAAGTACAAATTCAGCCAGAGGCTCAAAAAATTTTAAGTTTTTGGGAGAAAGAGTTGAGGGATACTTTTGATAAACATATTACTTATTTAAATAAAAACTTAGAAAATCAAGAGATCTACAATTCAAAATTTTCAGAAATATTAGAGAATATGGAAATTTTTGATAATGAAGAAAATGATGAAAAAAAAGAGACTCAAGAAGATAATAACCAAGATAATTCAAGCTCTAATAATCAAGATGATAACGATTCAGATAGCTCTGAAGATAAAAAAGAAGATGACTCTTTAAATGAAGGACTAGATGGTTTAGACGACATAAACGAATTTAGACTTGATGAACAGACAACCAGAGAAGAAAATGAAAACCAACAATCTGAAAGTATTGTTCAGAAGAAAAATTTAGGTGTTGGAGATAAAGACTATAAAGTATTTACAACCGAATTTGATGAAGTTGCAAAAGCTGAAAACCTTGAAAGCCCCGAAGAAATTTCTAAACTCAGAAAAAATTTGGACCAACAGCTAACAAGTTTCCAAGATATTATAACTAAACTTGCAAATAAGTTACAACGTCAATTATTAGCAAAACAAAACAGAGCATGGGAATTTGATTTAGAAGAAGGTTTATTAGATAGTTCTAAATTACCTAGAATTATTATTGATCCGTATAATTCCTTATCATTCAAAAAAGAGAAAGACTTAGATTTTAAAGATACCGTTGTAACATTATTGATTGATAATTCTGGATCAATGAGAGGTAGACCAATCACAATTGCCGCTCTATGTGCTGATATTTTATCTAGAACTTTGGAAAGATGCTCAGTGAAAGTTGAGATTCTTGGATTTACAACAAAAAATTGGAAAGGTGGATTGTCTAGAGAGGAATGGAATAAATCTGGTAAAACAAAAAATCCTGGAAGATTAAATGATTTAAGGCACATAATTTATAAATCAGCAGATACACATTGGAGACAATCAAAGAAAAATTTAGGACTTATGCTTAAAGAAGGTCTTCTAAAAGAAAACATTGATGGAGAGGCTATTACCTGGGCATTTAATAGACTCAAAAAAAGAAAAGAGGAAAGAAAAATTATGATGGTAATTTCTGATGGTGCACCAGTAGACGATTCCACTTTATCAGTAAATTCTGGAGATTTTCTCGAGAAACATTTAAAGAAAATTGTTAAGTTTATTGAAAACAAAAGTGATATTGAAATTTTAGCAATCGGTATTGGACACGATGTTTCTAGATATTATCAAAAAGCAATAAAAATAACTGACGTTCAAGAATTAGGAGATGTGATGATTGGACAATTAAGTGGATTATTTGAGAATAAAAAAAAATTACATTAAATATTTGCTAAATTTTTATTCAGCCATTCTATTTTAATTTCTGCTCCACCTCTTGTCTCTGAATTTCTAAATATTAGTTTAGCTTTATTTTTCTCAAGTAGAGTTTTGCCAATAAATATCCCTAAACCTAAGCCAGACTTACTTTTATCCTTTGATTTTATTGATTTAATATAGGGTTCACCAATTTTACTAAAAACATCTTTTGGAAATCCTGGTCCATCATCTTCGATTGTTATTTCAGAAACCTCACTATCACTCTTAATTGCAATATAAATGTTATTTTTAGCAAATTTATTCGCATTACCAATAAAGTTTCTAATCCCATACACAATCTCAATTGACTTAGTAACATTGAATGAGTTAGCGTTTTGTTCGATATCAATATCAAAATTTTTATCAGAAATTTCTTGGAATGATGTAACTATTTCTTTGACGTAGTCGTGCAAACTCAAGTCTTTATCTATAAACTCATCTTCTACGATTGGATTTAATGTTAATCTTTTTAATATCTCATTACACCTGTCTATTTGGCTTACAAGAAGGTCGATATCCTTTTTTACATCCTTATCATTTTTAAATTGTTCAAATAATTCTTGTGATATTATCTTAATTGTTGAAAGGGGTGTTCCTAATGAGTGAGCTGCTGCTGCTGCTTGACCTCCTAAAGATATTAGCTCATGTTCTTTAGAAATTTCCTCTTGTATCTTATCTAAAGCTTCTTTTCTAAGATTAGACTCTTTTCCAAATGATAAAGCAAAATAATTTAGAAATAATAAAGCTACAATTAATGCTAAAGGAATTGAATAATAAATATAAATGTTCGTGATTGATTGATCTAACGGTGCTGGTAAATGCTCATGGTAAAAAGTCAGTAAAATTATACATAAAATAGTAAAACCTATAAGAATAATATTTGTTTTAATATCTAAACTGGACGAGGCAAACACACTTGGTATCAATAAAAATATAGCAAATGGATTTAATATTCCACCTGATAAGTATAATAAAGCCGCTAATTGAATAATATCTATTAACAAAAAATTAAAAGCTGATCTGTTTGATAAGTGTGTTTTCTTATAAAAAAAAATTAAAAATAAATTACTTATTGCACCAATCAAAATAATTAAGTTGGCAAAAATATAATTGAATTCAAAATCAAATATAAATCTAACACTATTTATAGTTATAAATTGACCAATGATACCTATCCATCTTAAATTTATATAAGTGGACTTATTCAATGAATAAAGTTGTGAAGTATTTCCAAACTCCATTCTAAATATCTAAATTTGAAACATTTATTGCGTTATCAACAATAAAATCTTTTCTTGAAGATACATCGCTTCCCATTAAAGTTTGAATAAGATCTTGGTCTTTTTGCGAATTTTTTGAGTATTGTACTTGCAGCAAGTTTCTAGTTTCGGGATCCAGTGTTGTGCTCCATAATTCTTCTGGGTTCATTTCTCCTAAGCCTTTAAATCTTTGAATATTCAATTTTGATTTTTCATCTTGTATAGATTTTTCATAATCCCTGGATCCCTTTTTTATTTTTTTTAGATCTTTTGAATTTTTTACTATGAATTCCTCTAATTCTTTCTCATCCTTGATATAAATTCCTTTTGATCCTTTATTAATTTTAAATAATGGTGGTTGGGCTAAATATACATGACCATTTTCAATTAACTTATTAAATGGTTTATTGTTAAAAAATGTAAGTAATAAAGCTCTAATATGTGATCCATCAACGTCAGCATCTGTCATTATAATTATTTTTCCATATCTCAAATCTTTTAAATCAATCTCATCATTTTTAGGATCAAGTCCTAAAGCATTTATCAAAGTCACTATTTCATTTGATGACATCATTTTTGATAGTGCCTTTGTCCTTAGATCATTTGTATGTCCATTTTTTTTTGATCCATTTAACTCTGTAAACGTATTTAGAATTTTTCCTCTTAAAGGTAAAACTGCTTGATTTTCACGATTTCTTCCTTGTTTTGCTGATCCACCAGCTGAATCACCCTCGACTATGAAAAGCTCGGTGCCATCTTGTTTTGAATTTTGACAATCCGCCAACTTACCAGGTAAACCACTTAATTCTAACGATCCTTTTCTTCTAACGTTTTCTCTTGCTTTGCGTGCAACATCCCGAGCTACGGCAGCTTGTATAATTTTTGTGAGAACTATTTTAGCAACAGACGGGTTTTGATCAAACCAAATTGAAAGTTTTTCACTTATAATTGTTTCTACTATATTTCTTACCTCAGATGATACTAGCTTATCTTTAGTTTGAGACGAAAATTTTGGATCAGGTATTTTTACAGATAACACACAGGTTAGACCTTCCTTAATATCATCACCTGATAAAGAAACTTTATTTTTTTTTAGAAGATTTTGTTCAGATGCATATTTATTTATAACTCTAGTTAATGCACTTCTAAATCCTAACAAATGTGTTCCACCATCTTTTTGATAAATATTGTTTGTATAAGGAAATACATCTTCATTATATCCAGCATTCCATTTTAAAGAACACTGAACATCAATTTTGTTTTTAAGACCTTCAATATAAATTGGTTTTCTAAACAAATCATTATCGCTTTTGTTTTTTAATTTTTCTCTTTTTTCGTCAAGAAATTCAACAAATTCAACTATTCCACCATCGAATTTAAACTCAACACTTTTAGGTTTTTTTTGAGTTAGATCATTTAATATTATTTTAATTCCCTTATTTAAAAAAGCTAGCTCTCTCATTCTTTTTTGCAAAGTTAAAAAGCTAAATTTGTTTAAGGAAAATATTTCTTTAGATGGTAAAAATTTTATTTCTGTACCCGTATTTTTTGATTTACCAACAACTTTTAAAGGTGATTTTGCATCACCGTTTTTAAATTCAATAAAATGTTTTTTTCCGTCTCTATCTATAGTAAGTTCAAGTTTTTCAGATAATGCATTTACTACAGAAACACCAACTCCATGTAAACCACCTGAAACTTTATATGAGTCGTGATCAAACTTTCCACCAGCATGTAACTGGGTCATTATAACTTCAGCTGCTGATTTTTTTTCACCCTTATGAATATCAACTGGAACACCTCTTCCATCATCCCTAACTGTTACAGATCCATCTTGATTAATATCTACTGAAATATTTTTACAGTGTCCTGCTAAAGCCTCATCAATAGAATTGTCGACAACTTCATAAACCATATGATGAAGACCCGTGCCATCATCGGTATCGCCTATATACATGCCTGGTCTTTTTCTTACTGCTTCAAGTCCTTTTAAGACTTTGATGGAGTCTGCCTGATAAGTGCTATTATTTTTTGCCATTTTATTTGTTTTGGAAAGGATTTTTATACCATTTTTAAAATTTTTAATAAAATTCAGAAGTTATTTAACAGTCAAAAACTGTTGATAATCATAGCTTTTTTGACGTTTTTTAGTTTTTTTTTCTTCTTTTTAAATTTAGTGAAATAATCAGTATTTTTGACTCTAATATGGCGGAGAGAATGGGATTCGAACCCATGAAAGAGTTTCCCCTTTACACGCTTTCCAAGCGTGCGCTTTCAACCGCTCGGCCACCTCTCCAAAAAATCAACTTTCTTTTGAAATTTTTAATACACCTATAAATGCCTCTTGTGGTATTTCAACTTTTCCAAATTGTTTAGCTCTTGCTTTACCTTTTTTTTGTTTTTCAAGAAGTTTTCTTTTTCTATCTAGTGCTCCCCCACCATGGATCTTTGTTAATACATCTTTTTTAAAGCCTTTTATCGTTTCTCTTGCAATAATTTTACCTCCAATAGCAGCCTGTATAGGTATCATAAAGTTATGTCTTGGAATTAAATCTTTCAATTTTTCACAAACTTCTCTTCCAGTTGATTGCGCAAAGTCTGTATGTATCATCATTGCAAGCGCATCTACTGGTTCTGAATTTACTAAAATACTCATTTTTACTAAATCGCCTTCTCTGTGTCCTATTATTTCATAATCAAAACTTGCATATCCGCTTGTCATTGATTTTAATCTATCATTAAAATCAAAAACAACTTCATTTAAAGGTAGTTCATAGTTGACAACTACTCTATTTCCTGAATAGCTTAAATTTGTTTGTATTCCTCTTTTGTCTTGACATATTTTTATAATTGAACCAAGATATTGATCAGGTGTGATAATAGTTGCTTTTATCCATGGCTCCTCGATAAAATTGATTAGTGTAGGATCTGGCAAACTTGATGGATTCTGTAAATCATTTACATCTCCATTGTTCATGTGAATTTTATAAACAACACCAGGAGTTGTTGTAAGAAGATTAATGTCAAATTCTCTTTCTAATCTTTCAGTAACAATTTCTAAGTGAAGCAGACCTAGAAACCCACATCTAAAACCTAATCCTAAAGCAGAGGAAGACTCTGGCTCGTAAGAAAAACTTGCATCATTTAATTGTAACTTAGCTAAACCGTCTTTTAATTTTTGATATTCCGAACTGTCTACTGGAAACAAACCACAAAATACAACTGGTTTACTTGGTTTAAAACCGGGTAAAGCTTCTTGTAATGGATAATTTGCATCACATATCGTATCTCCAACTTTTGTATCAGATAAAACTTTTATGCCAGTTGTTATAAAACCAATTTCACCTGCGTTTAGCTCATTTATGTCTTTAGGTTTGGGTGTGAAAACACCAACTTTTTCTACAAAATAATCTTGGTTTGTAGACATCATTTTAATTTTCATATTTTTTGATATTTTTCCATCTATAACTCTAACCAAAATTACCACTCCAAGGTAAGTGTCATACCAACTGTCAACTAACAGACATTTTAATTTATTATTCACCTCTCCTTTTGGACTAGGAAGCGCATTAATTATTTGCTCTAATATATCCTCTATACCTTCTCCTGTTTTTCCTGAACAGGGAACTGCTTTAGTGGTATCAATCCCTATAACATCTTCAATTTGTTTATTTGTTCTTTCAATATCAGATGCGGGTAAATCAATTTTATTTAAGACAGGTATTATTTCATGATTTATATCAAGTGCTTGATAAACATTTGCAAGTGTTTGTGCTTCAACACCTTGAGTACTATCAACAATTAAAATTGAGCCTTCACATGCATATAATGACCTACTAACTTCATAACTAAAATCAACGTGTCCTGGTGTGTCAATTATATTTAAAACATAATTCTTTCCGTCTTTTGCTTTATAGTTTAATTTTACAGTTTGTGCTTTAATTGTAATTCCTCTTTCCCTCTCAATATCCATGGAGTCTAAAACTTGTGCCTTCATTTCTCTATCCGTAAGCCCACCACATTTGTGAATTATTCTGTCTGCTATAGTTGATTTACCGTGATCTATATGCGCAATAATAGCAAAATTTCTTATATTATTAATTCTACTTGTCATAATTAGGATCTTATTTTAGCGCCAGACTTACTCTCGACTGTAGAAATAATTAAATTATTAATTTTTTCTAGATCTTTTTCGTTTAAAGTTTTTTCAGATGATTGTACTGTAACATTAAGTGCGATTGATTTTTTATCTTTTGGAATATTTTCGCCTTCATAAACATCAAAAACCCTTACATTTTTAATTAAATCTTGGTCTATTGATACAATTATATCTATCAAATCTTGTGCTTTAATTTTTTTATCAATTACAAACGCAAAATCTCTCTCGGATTTTTGATAATCTGAATATTCAAATTGAGATTTTTGATCTTTAAGTTTTTTCTTGGTTTCTTTAAAAAAATCTAAATATATCTCAAATCCTATTAAAGCATCAGTTTTAATATCTAGTTTTTTTACAATATTTGGATGTATTTCACCAAAAAATGCAATTGGCTTATCTTCTTCGGTGCTTAGAAAAACTGATCCTGATTTGCCTGGATGATAATAAGATGGGGCTTGATCTTTTATTATTAGTTTATTTTTACTAAATCCTGCCTCTACTATAGTTTGAATAGTATCTCTCTTTGCATCAAATACATCAACATTTCTCTCTGTTTCTTGCCAATTTAATCTAAAATATTTTCCAGCTTGTAAAGCACCAATTACTGTTAGTTGCTCGCCTGGCTTGGTACCTGAAAAAACTGGCCCTATCTCAAAAAAAGATAAATCTTTAAATCCTCTGTCTATATTTTTTTTTAAATAAAAAATTAAATTTGGAAATATTGAATTTCTTAAAACATTTAAATCTGAACTAATTGGGTTAACAATTTTTATTTCATTATATTTTTCTCTAAATAAATTATTTATTTTAGAGTCTGTAAATGACCAAGTAACTGTCTCGTAAAAACCTTTAGAAGCCACCGAACGTTGTAAGAAATGGAATAATTTTTGCTGCCTATTTAAAGTTGGTTTAAGTCTAGATTTTTCTGGTATTAGTGTTTGAATATGTTCATAACCTTTGATTCGAACAATTTCTTCAACAATGTCAATTGGTTGCATAATATCTGGTCTCCATGAAGGAATTTCTAAATCTAAATTTTCTTTATTCTCGATGATTTTAAAACCAAGATTGGAAATTATTTTAATTATTTCTTTTTTTTCAATTTTAAATCCTGTTATTTTTTCAAATAAAGAAATTTCAAATTTTACTTTATTTGTTTTTTCTTCTTCCAATCTTTGAATGTCAAATTTACTTACTTCACCCCCACACACTTCTTTTATTAGATCAGCTGCTTTAATTAGCCCAGCTTCAATTGATTTTGGATCAATTCCTCTTTCAAATCTAAATTTTGCGTCTGTATCTATATTTAGTACTTTTGAAGTTTTTCTAATTGATCTTGGTAAAAAATACGCTGACTCTAATAATATATTTTTTGTCCCTAGTTCGGTTCCTGAGCGTGTTCCACCTATGATTCCACCTAATCCTAACACTCCTGATTGGTCAGAAATTACACACATATTATCATCTAAAGAGTATTTTTTATTGTCTAGTGCTTCAAAAGTTTCACCTTTTTTTGAATTTCTTACTATAATTTCTTTACTTACTTTATCTGCATCATATGAATGAAGTGGTCTATTTAAATCAATCATCACATAGTTTGTTATATCTACAATTGCAGAAATTGGTTTTTGACCTAACGAAACAATTTTATCTTTTAACCACTGAGGACTTTCTTTATTTGAAACCCCCTTTATTAAACAACTGCCAAAAATTGTGCAGCCTTGTTTTTTTTCTTTTTTAATAGTTACTTTTAAGTCCTGATCAAAATTTTGATTTAATTTACTATCTTTTATTTTTTTTAAAGAACCAACTCCAGCTGCAGCAAGATCTCTTGCAATACCTCTAACACCAAGACAATCTGGTCGATTTGGTGTTATAGATAAATCTACAACTTTAGGAGTTTTGGTATCAAAATATTTTTTCCCAATTTTTTCCTTATACTTTTCTGATAATTCTGTAATTCCTTCGCTATCATCTGATAATTTTAGCTCAGCTTCAGAACACAACATTCCATAAGAAGTAACGCCCCTTATTTTACTGATTGATAGTTTCATTTGATTTTTTGGTATTATTGCACCCGGTCCTGCATATACTGTGAACAAACCTTTTTTTGCATTAGGAGCTCCGCACACAACTTTAACAGTTTCACTGTTACCAATGTCAACGTCACAAACTCTTAATCTATCTGCATTTGGATGTTGTTGCGCATTTATTATTTTTGCAACAATAAAATCATCTAGTTCGGAAGGTGCATTTTCAAAACTCTCAACCTCAAGACCAACGTTCGTTAAATTATTAATTATTTCTTTATCATTAAGATTTGTATCTAAATGTTGTTTAAGCCAATCAATTGTAAATTTCATCTACTCAATCCTCTGTAGCTTGATGGTACATCTAAAGGATCGAACCCAAAATGGCTAAGCCATCTATAATCTGTTTCAAAAAAAGCTCTTAAATCATTAATTCCATATTTTAGCATACCTAATCTATCTATACCGATTCCAAAGGCGTAACCCTGAAATTTCGATGGATCAACATTTACATTTTTTAGGACGTTTGGATGAACCATTCCGCATCCTAAAATTTCTAACCATTTGTCTCCTTCACCTATGATTATTTTTCCATCTTTAATTTCATAACCTATATCAACCTCAGCTGATGGTTCTGTAAATGGGAAATGACTTGGTCTAAATCTCATCTTCAATTTATCCACTTCAAAAAACTCTTTAATAAAATAATTAAGACAACCTTTAAGATGTCCCATATTTATATCTTTATCTATATGTAGTCCTTCTACTTGATGAAACATAGGTGCATGTGTTTGGTCACTGTCAGATCTGTAAGTTCTTCCAGGTGCAATTATTTTGAATGGAGGTTTGCCTTTTAACATAGTCCGAACTTGTACAGGAGAGGTATGTGTCCGTAGTAACAATTCTTTTTTTTCATCTAAGTAAAATGTGTCATGCATATCTCTTGCTGGATGATTGTCAGGTGTATTAAGTGCTGTAAAATTATTATATTCATTTTCTACATCTGGACCCTCTTCAACGCTAAAACCTATTTCAGAAAAAATAGATGAAATTTCATCTATTACTTGTGAAACTGGATGAATCTTTCCTTGTTTAAAATCTCTTTCAGGTAAAGTGACATCTACTTTTTCATTTTCTAACTTTAGGTTTATCTCTTTTGTTTCGATTTCCTCAATTTTGCTTGTAATTTTATTTTGTAGCTCTTCTTTTATAAAATTTAAGTCTGATGCAAATTTTTTTCGCTCTTCTTGAGAGACTGATCCTAATTTTTTGAACTCGTTAGAGACTATTCCATTTTTACCAAATAATTCAGTTTTTATTTGATTTATAGACTCTATATTTTGGTCTATGTCGAGTTTTTTAAGATATTCGTCTTTTATTTTTTTAATATCAGACATTTTAGTAGATTATTTGTTAACTTAAGAAAAACAATAGAGAAGATTAGTTTAGAGCTGCTTGTGCTTTTTTTACAATCGTTTTAAATGCTTGTGGATTATCGTATGCGATTTCTGCTAGAATTTTTCTATCTAATTTTATTCCTGATTTACTTAGACCATTTATAAACTTAGAGTAAGTTAAACCCTCTTCTCTTACTCCTGCATTAATTCTTTGAATCCATAAAGATTTAAAATCTCTTTTTTTATTTCTTCTATCTCTATATGCATATTGCATAGCCTTTTCCATTGCTTGTCTTGCAACTCTTATTGTATTCTTTCTTCTTCCCCATTGGCCTTTTACAGCTTTAAGAACTTTTTTGTGTTTTGCTCTGCTGGTTACGCCTCTTTTAACTCTAGCCATTTTATCCTCTTAAACTATAGGGCATATAAGATTTCACAATTTTTCCATCTTGTTTTGCCATCACAGTTGTGCCCCTTTGTTTTCTTATTTGGGAATTAGTTCTTTTTATCATTCCATGCCTTTTACCAGCCTGTGCAGTAATCACTTTTCCTTTAGCTGAAATTTTAAATCTTTTTTTTGCTGAGCTTTTTGTTTTCAATTTAGGCATAATTTTTGGAGCCTTATACAAATATTAATATTAATTTACAACTAGAAATATGACTTATAATGGCTGAATAACCATTATCATTTGTTTGCCATCAAATTTAGGCTGTAATTCTACACGACCAATATCTTGCATATCCTGCTTGATTTTATCCATTAACTCATTTCCTAAACTGGAGTGTTGCAGTTCTCTTCCTTTAAAACGTATTGTAAATTTTACTTTATCCCCTTTTGCTAAAAATTTTTGAGCGTTCTTTATTTTAAAAGTATAGTCATGTACCTCTGTCACAGGTCTTAATTTTATTTCCTTTAACTCAATTTTTTTTTGTTTCTTTTTTGCTTTATTAGCTTTCTTCTGGGCATCATATTTATATTTACCCATATCCATTATTTTACAAACAGGAGGTTTAGCGTTTGGTGCAATTTCAATTAAGTCAAGTCCTTCATCCCTAGCACGATTAATTGCGTCATTTAAATTTAAAATACCCAGATTTTCACCATCACTTGCTATTACCTGAACCTCATGTGAAGTAATCCTGTTGTTTGATCTTGGTCCTTTTGGTTTTGTTCTTTTCTGAAAATAGTTTTGTTTGAAGTCTGGCACTTAAATTGAAGGCGCTTTGTTTAAAGCAGAGTATTTTTTTATAAACTCGTTAAAATCCATATTTTCTTGTTTCTTAGAATCCAATCTTCTAATAGTTACTGTATTAGAGTCAACTTCTTTTTTCCCACAAATTAGTAATAAAGGTACTTTTGACAATGAATGTTCTCTAATTTTATAATTTAAATTATGATTTTTTAAATCAACCTCACTTGAGATACCAACTTTTTTTAATTCATGATTAATTTTTTTTGAATAGTCATCAATGTCACTTGAAATTGGTATCACGACTACTTGTAATGGTGTAAGCCAAAAAGGTAATTTACCCGAATAATTTTCAATTAAGATTCCAATAAATCTCTCCAAGGAACCAAACAATGCTCTATGCAGCATTACAGGTATTTTCTTTGATCCATCTTTTTCAACATAAGTGGCTCCTAATCTTCCAGGTAAATTTAAATCTACTTGTAAGGTTCCACACTGCCAATCTCTTCCTATTGCATCTCTTAAAACAAACTCAATTTTTGGACCATAAAAAGCACCCTCACCTTTATTTATAGTGTATTCTAGTTTTGTTTCTTTAATTGCCTCTAAAAGAGCAGCTTCTGATTTATCCCATACAGCATCATCTCCAACTCTCAGATCTGGTCGGTCTGAGTATTTTAATATTACATTTTCAAATCCCAGGTCTTTATAAATTTCTAAAATTAAATTTGTAACTGATAGGCATTCTTGAGTAATTTGCTCTTCTGTACAAAATATGTGTGCATCATCTTGGGTAAATGCTCTTACTCTTAACAATCCATGTAATGCACCAGAAGGTTCATATCTATGAACTTTTCCAAATTCCGACATTTTTAACGGTAAGTCTCTGTAACTTTTTAGTCCTTGATTAAACACTTGAACACATCCTGGACAGTTCATTGGTTTTATTGCAAAAACTTTTTCGTCAGGTGTTGTAGATGTATACATATTTGCACCAAATTTTTCCCAATGACCAGATTTTTCCCATAATGATCGATCAAGAATTTCTGGTGTATTTATCTCTTTATATCCTGCGTGATCTTGTTTAGTTCGCATATAAGAGATTAATTTCTGAAAAAGGTTCCATCCTTTTTCATGCCAAAATACAGATCCAGGGCTTTCTTCCCTAAAATGAAATAAGTCCATTTCTTTTCCTAACTTTCTGTGATCTCGTTTTTCAGCTTCTTCAATTCTATTTAAGTATTCATCAAGTTCTTTTTGTGTAGACCAACTGGTGCCATAAACTCTTTGTAACATCTCATTATTCGAGTCTCCTCTCCAATAAGCACCTGATACTTTTGTTAATTTAAAAAACTTTCCAATTTTGCCTGTAGAACTTAAGTGCGGACCTCTACACAAATCATGCCATTTTCCATGAAAATATATAGATACCTCTTCGCCTTCAGGAATGGAATTAATTATTTCGGCTTTATAATGTTCTCCATTATTTTTGAAATGTTTTATAGCATCATTTCTCTTCCAAACTTCTCTATAAGTTTTTTCATTCCTATCAACAATATCTTTCATTTTGTTCTCTATCTTTTCTAAATCTTCTTGCGTGAATGGCTCTTTCCTTGCAAAGTCATAATAAAAACCATCTTCAATCACTGGACCTATTGTTACTTGCGTTCCAGGAAAAAGTTCTTGGACTGCCATTGCTAAAATATGGGCAGTATCATGCCTAATTGTTTCAAGCCCTTCTTTATCTTTTGATGTAAATATCTTTACTTTAGAATCATTTTCAATTTTAAAATCTAGGTCTTTAAGCTGACCATCAACACTAATAATTAATGCTTGCTTTGATAATGATTTACTTATTTTTTCAGCAAGCTGAAAACCAGTTACACTTTCACTAAAACTTAATTGTTTTCCGTCTGGTAGAGTAATATTTGGCATTTAATTAATTAATTTTTTGTACTCTGAATAAGTAGAAAAACACATTTTTTCAACATTAAACTTCGCAGAAACATTTTTTCTACCCTCTTTTCCCATCTGTTCAATTGTTGATTTATCAAAATTGAAAAACTCAATTATTTTTTTACTTAAATCGTCTGAGTCTCCAGCATCAAATAAGATACCTGTTTTATTATTTACAATAGTTTCTTTCGAGCCACCCAGATTGCTTGCAATAATTGGTTTTTCCATTGATTGTGCTTCCACTGCTATTCTGCCAAATGCCTCGGGTTCAATTGATGTTGATACTATCAAGTCACTAATTTTATAAGCTAAAGGCATATTTTCACAATGATCAACAAATTTTATTTGATCATTCATTCGATAATGTTCTACTAGCCTTTTAAGTTTTTTCTTATACAAATCTCTTCCTTGATCACTTCCAAGTATCACTGCTTTAAACGACTTGTGACCTAATTGAATATTTATTTTATTCATGGCTTCAATAAACATTTCGTGACCTTTCCACTCAGTAATTCTTCCAGGTAATAATATTGTTTTTTTTTCAACCTCAAGGTTCCAAGATTTAAACAGTTTATCTTCGTCTTCAGTAAAAGTTGTTGAAGCATCAAAATAATCTATGTTTATTCCTCTAAAAATTACTAGAAATTTTTTGGAGTTATTTAGATATTCCTTATAATTTTCTTTAATATGAGAAAATATAAAATTTGATCCAGCTATAACTAAATCTGATCTTAACATTACAGAATTATAAAATTTTTTAATCTTACTTTTAAAATTATATGTACCATGAAAAGTTGTTACAAATTTTTTTCTAGTAATTTTAGAAGCTAAAAAACATGACCATGCTGGAGCCCTACTCCTAGCATGAATTATGTCTATATTATAAAAAAAGACAATGACTGAAATCAAAATTGTGTTTAATAACATTATAATGGGGTTTTTAGAATTTACAGGAAGTCTTATGTATTTTACTTTTTTTTTATTTATGAATTTGGTTAATGGTCCACCATTTGTAATTAAAAATGAGCTACAATTATTTTCAAATAGATAATGTGCTATATCAAAACAACCTGTCTCAGCCCCTCCATAACCTAATTTTGGTATTACTTGTAGAACTTTTAATTTTGATGACATTAACTGTTATTATATATTAATAAATAGAGCGTATAAACTTTTATGAACAATTATAAATTTTTGCAAATTTCTAAAAGCATTAAAATTAGATATCTACATCATAATTCAAATAATAATTTATATATTGTTTTTCTTCATGGATTTATGTCTGATTTAAATGGTGAGAAACCAAAGATTTTCAAAAGATTTTGTAAAAACAATAAATTAGGCTTTTTAGCAATTGAATATTCTGGGCACGGAAAATCAACAGGTGAGTTTACAAAAGGGAACGTAACAAAATGGACAAATCAAGTCAAAAAAGTAATTAAAAGAGTTTTAAAAAAAAAAGATTTTATACTTATTGGTTCAAGTATGGGTTCATGGATATCTGTCAATCAATTTAAGTTTTTTTCAAAACAGATTAAAGGTTTTATAGGAATAGGATCAGCACCAGAGTTTTTAGAGAGGGTAATGTGGAAAAAATTTACAGTCAAAATGAAAAAAGAAACCATAGATAAGGGTGTATACAACCTTAAACATGGTGGTTTTGAATATCCAATCACCTACCAACTTATTAAGGATGGAAGAAAAAATTTAGTATTGAACAAAAAAATTAATGCTAAAATACCTGTAACTCTTTTTCATGGATCAAAAGATGAGGCAGTTCCAGTAATTTTCTCAAAGAAACTTATTAAAATTTTTAACAATGCAAATAAGAAACTTAATATTATTAAAAATGGTGATCACAGCCTTTTTGCGAAAAAATATCAATTAAAAATAATTAGAGAGTTAAAATCAATAATTTCTCAGTACTAATTAGCTTGCAAAGCTTTTGACTGACTTTAATGTTATAGGATTATCTAATTTATCAAGCATTTCTTTTGGACAAACTTGATAAAAGTTTTTTATCTCACCTTCAAAATTATCTAAAATTTTCTTTGCGTACTCCGAGTGAGTTTCGCTCACGTGTTCTGAAATGATTTCCCTGAGGTAATTTTTCCAGTAATCCGTTTCTGGTATCTGCCAGATAACAGTCTCTGAATTTACACGCTTCTCAAAATTATTGTTTTTATCATAAACAAAAGCCATACCACCAGTCATACCAGCAGCAAAATTATCTCCAACATCTCCTAAAATAATAATATTTCCTCCTGTCATATACTCGCATCCATTTGAATCACAACCTTCAACTACGGCTGTGGCACCAGAGTTTCTCACAGCAAATCTTTCTCCTGCTTGTCCAGCTGCAAAGAGTTTTCCAGAGGTAGCACCATACAAAACTGTATTTCCAATTATTGTATTCTCATTTGAAATCAAATTACTCTCGTCCTGTAGTTTTATAGAAATAGATCCACCAGAAAGACCTTTACCTACATAGTCATTTGCATCACCTTTCAAATTCAATTTTAATCCCTTAATTGCAAAGGCTCCAAAAGATTGACCTGCCGAGCCTTTAAAATTCAGTGATAAATAATTTTCATCTAGTTTGTTGTTTCCAAATTTTTTATATAAGTGATAAGAGATTCTTGTACCTACAGCCCTATCAGTGTTTTTAATTTCAAATTCAGTCTCAATTGTTTTATTTTGATCAATTAATTTTTCTATGTCTGGCCATATTTTTTGATCTAAGGTGTCTGGAACCTCATTGATTTTTGGATCTTCACAATATCTTTTATTTTTTCCAGGATCTGCTTGAACAAAAAGTGGATTTAAGTCTAAGTCATCTAAATTTGGAGATCCTTTGCTAACTTGTCTTAATAAGTCTGTTCTACCAATAACTTCATTCAATGATCTAAATCCTAGTTCAGATAGAATTTGTCTTACCTCTTCTGCAATAAAAGTGAATAAGTTAACAACTTTATCTGGTGTGCCTGTAAATTTTTCTCTTAATTTTTCGTCTTGGGTGCAAACTCCAACTGGACATGTATTTGAGTGACACTGTCTAACCATTATGCAACCCATAGCCACTAAAGCTGTAGTTGCTACTCCAAATTCCTCTGCTCCCATCATCGCTGCTATTACCACATCACGACCTGTTTTAATTCCTCCATCAGTTCTAAGTGTAACTTGATGTCTTAAGTTGTTTAAAGTAAGAACTTGATTTGCTTCTGTAAGTCCCATTTCCCAAGGTATTCCAACATATTTTACACTTGTTTGAGGGGTAGCCCCAGTTCCTCCTGAGTGACCAGAAATTAAAATTATATCTGCTTTAGCTTTTGCTACTCCGGCTGCAATTGTTCCGATACCTGATGAAGCTACCAACTTCACGCCTACTCTTGCTTTCGGATTTATTTGTTTAAGATCATAAATTAGTTGGGCCAAATCTTCTATGGAATAGATATCATGATGTGGTGGTGGTGAAATTAATGTAACTCCAGGTGTAGAGTGTCTTAATCTTGCAATTTCATTAGTAACTTTGAAGCCTGGTAACTGACCACCTTCACCAGGTTTTGCACCTTGGGCAATTTTGATTTCTATCTCGTTACAATTATTTAAATAATTTATTGTTACCCCAAACCTAGCTGAAGCTATTTGTTTTACTCTTGAATTCGCACTATCTCCGTTTTCTCTAATTTTAAATCTATCTTCGTCTTCGCCTCCTTCTCCACTACATGAGGCACCCTTTATTCTATTCATGCCAATCGCTAATGTTTCGTGTGCTTCTTTGGATAAAGCACCATGAGACATGCTTCCACTACCAAATCTTTTCATAATCTCTTGCACATTTTCTACTTCATCAATTTTGATTGGATTTTTCGATTTAAAATCTATTAAGTCTCTTAAGCTGATTGGCTGTAGGTTATAAATTCCTTTAGTATATTTCTTATAAACCTCAAAAGAATTTTCAGTAACTGCAGTTTGTAAAAGATGAATTAATTTACCTTGGTATTGATGTGTCTCACCGTTTTTCCTGTAACGGTATATACCTCCAATTGGTAATATATTAGATTGGTTCTCGAATGCTTGTTTGTGAATATTTCTAATTTTTTTTTCAATACCTGTTAGGCCAATTCCAGAGATTTTAGATAGAACACCAGGAAAAAAGTCTTTAACAATTGTTCTACTAAGGCCTACTGTTTCAAAATTACAACCTCCTCTGTAAGAACTAAGAACAGAAATTCCCATTTTTGACATAATTTTTAATAAACCTAAATTAACAGATTTGATAAATCTGGAAACACACTCATCAAAACTTAAATTTCCAAATAATTTTTTTGAATTTCTTTCAAATAAACTGTCAAACGCCAAATAAGGATTAACAGTCGTTGCTCCTACACCAATTAAAGTTGCAAATGAATGTGTATCAAGAGCATCTCCAGTTTGGACGTTTATTGAAACGTATCCTCTTAAACCTAATTTTATTAGATGAGTATTAACAGCACCAATACAAAGTAGCATTGGCATTGGTAGCTTTTCACTTGAAATATTTTTATCAGTTAAAATAAGCTGTGTAATTCCCTCTCTTGCTGCTTGCTCTGCTTGATTTTTTAAATTCTCTAAAGCGCTTTCTAAATCTGAATTTTTATCAAATAAACACTCTAAAATTCTTTGATTTTTTCCAAAAAAATCTATGAACTTATCAAACTGGGAATTCGATAGAACTGGGCTATCTAAAACGTAAATATTTTCTTCAGTAAGATTGTCAAAATCTAATATGTTACCAAGATTCCCAAATCTTGTTTTTAAACTCATCACCTTATTTTCTCTTAAAGAGTCGATTGGTGGATTGGTTACTTGACTAAAATTTTGTCTAAAGTAGTGATACAAAGGTCTATATTTGTCAGAAAGTACTGCTAATGGAGTATCATCACCCATAGATCCAGTTGCTTCTTTTGCATCTTCTGCCATTGGATGTAAAATTAATTCTAAATCTTCTAAACTATATCCAAAACAATGCTGTCTAGTTCTTAACTCTTCATTAAGAAATATATTTTTTTCGTTCTCGATTGGAAACTTTTGATCTAGATCAATTATTTGATTATTAAAATGTTTGTACTCTTTTGCTAAGTAATTTTTAATATTGCTGTTTGTGAATACTTTACCTTTTTCAATTCTTACACCAATTATTTCTCCAGGTCCTAATCTTCCTTTGGTTACAATTTTTTTTTCATTAAGATCGACCATTCCAGTTTCTGATCCAGCAAATAATAATCTATCTCTTGTAACAGTATATCTCATTGGCCTTAGACCATTTCTATCAGTAGCTGCGATTACCCATTCATTGTCTGTCGCTGCTATAGCAGCAGGACCGTCCCAGGGCTCCATAGTGCTGTTAAGAAAATTAAATAGTTGAAGATGATCCTTTGGAAGAACTTTACTTTTTTTTGACCATGCATCAGGTATTAAAAGTAATTTAGCTAAAGGTGCGGGTTGTCCTGAAATATTTAGTAATTCAAATACATTATCTAGCGATGCAGAGTCTGAGTTTCCAGATGGGATTACAGGTTTTAAATTTTCCATATCATCAAATAATGGGCTGTGCATTTCTTGCTCATGAACCTTCATCCAGTTAATATTTCCTTTTAGAGTATTTATCTCACCGTTATGAGCTATTGCTCTAAAAGGTTGTGCTAAATCCCAACTGGGTGCTGTGTTAGTAGAAAATCTTTGATGAAAAATTGCAAATCTTGAAATAAATCTCTCATCTTTAAGATCAGTATAAAAATCTGACAAAGCCTCAGCAAGAAACATTCCTTTATAAATAATTGATTTAGAACTAAACGAACAAATATAAAAGCCATTAAGCTGGTTGTTTAGAGCTTCCTTCTCAATTTTTCTTCTTGTTTCATATAGAACTCTCTCTAAATTTTTACCAATTACTTTTTTATCATTATGTTTGAATAAAACTTGTGTAATCTCAGGTCTTGTATTTTCAGCTTTTTCACCGAGCACAGAAGGATTTACAGGAACCTGACGCCAACCATAAATATTGAAGTTTTTTTTTGTTAATTCACTTTCTACAATTATTCTACATTGCTCCTGGCCTTGATAATCATTTCTTGGCAAAAAAATCATTCCAACACACAAATCAGAGTCGTCATGTCTGTGGCCAGTTATTTCAATTTTTTCGATGAAAAAATCTTTTGGAATCTCAATATGTATTCCTGCTCCATCACCAGTTTTACCATCTGCATCTATAGCTCCTCGATGCCATACGGCTTTTAAGGCTTGGATTCCATGCTCGACAACTTTTCTAGACTTTACTCCCTCTGTTGATGCTACCAGTCCTACACCACAAGCATCATGCTCCATAGTCTCGTTATAAACAAAATTTTGCTTTAACTGGTTCAGATTTTTTTTATAAATGTTCATTAAGCAACTTTTTGTTTTTGTTTTAATTGGAGATAATTTGAAATTGATAAAGCTGCGTCCCTACCATCTTTAATTGCCCAAACAACTAACGAAGCTCCTCGCACAATATCACCAGCTGCAAAAACACCTGGAATATTTGTTTCCATGGTATCAAAATCAGCTTTAATTGTACCCCATTTTGTGACTTGTAATCTTTCCTCTTGGAATAGTTTAGGCAACTCCTCAGGATCAAATCCTAATGCTTTTATTACTAGGTCAGCTTTGATTTCAAATTCTGAATTTTCTTTTATAATTGGTTTTCTTCTTCCACTTTCATCTGGATCTCCTAGTTCTATCTTGTCTACCAGCAAACTTTCTACTTTATTTGTTCCTTTAAATTTTTTTGGACTACTTAACCAAACAAACTCAACTCCTTCTTCTTCTGCATTAGAAACTTCTCTTGCAGATCCTGGCATATTCACTTTGTCTCTTCTGTATAAACATTTAACAGATTTTGCATCTTGTCTAATTGAGGTTCTAACACAGTCCATAGCAGTATCTCCACCACCAATTACAACTACATCTTTATCTTTAGCATTTAATGTTCCATCATCAAAAAGTTCAACTTTATCTCCTAGTCCTTTTTTATTCGAGGCAGTCAAAAATTCCATCGCAGGAAATATATTACTAAGATCGTTTCCTGGAAGATTTACTTCTCTTGCTTTATAAACTCCAGTAGCAATTAAAATTGCATCATGTTTTTCATTCAACTCTTTTAAAGTAGCATCTTTACCTACCTCAAAGTTGTTTACGAATTGAATTCCACCTTCTTTTAAAAGTTTAATTCTTCTCTCTACAACATGCTTTTCTAGTTTGAAATTAGGGATACCATAAATCAGTAGTCCACCAGATCGATCATAACGATCATAAATTGTAACTTGATAACCTTTTTTTCTTAATTCCTCTCCACAAGCAAGCCCTGCAGGTCCAGCCCCAATAATACCAATACTTTGATTAATCTCATTGATTACTTTTATTGGCTTTACCCAACCATTTTCCCAAGCAGTCTCTGTAATATATTTTTCAATTGATCCAATAGTTACAGTTCCGTGTCCTGATTGCTCAATAACACAATTGCCCTCGCACAACCTATCTTGGGGACATATTCTCCCACATACCTCTGGCATGTTGTTAGTGCTTTGTGATAGTTGATAAGCCTCTTCATGTCTGCCTTCAGCTGTTAACTTAAGCCAATCAGGTATATTGTTGCTTAATGGACAGTGAACTTGACAAAATGGGACTCCACATTGTGAACATCTGCTTGATTGCTCATTTGCTTTTCCTTTAATAAATTCTGAATAAATTTCGTTAAAATCCTCTTTTCTAGAGTTTTTGTCTCTTTTAGGTGGGTTTTGTTGACCTATCTCAACAAACTTTAACATTTTTTCTGACATTGGAGGGGAGGTA
Source organism: uncultured Pelagibacteraceae bacterium (assembly GCA_902546765.1). Classification (GTDB taxonomy): domain Bacteria; phylum Pseudomonadota; class Alphaproteobacteria; order Pelagibacterales; family Pelagibacteraceae; genus Pelagibacter. The sequence goes on from CACCLG010000001.1 coordinate 47,210, forward strand.
TATACTATTGTTAAATGAGGATAAAGAAAATATAGGTCATATTTACTGACTAATAATTTCCATTTTATTATAAATTTTGCGATTTTTTCACTTTCAACATACTTGATATGCAATTTTGTAATTGCTTTATTTTGGTTAGAATTTGATTATTTATTAATTTCTTGATGATTTCAAAATACATAGAAACTTCCATATTAGCAATAATTCAAGGTTTCTTTGAATTTATTCCAGTCAGTTCTTCTGCACACTTAATTTTAGTTACAAAAATTAATGATTTTCAGACAGCTTCACTACAATTAGATATTTGTCTTCATCTTGGTTCTTTATTAGCAATAATTTTTTATTTTAGAAAAGACTTAATAAACATATTTGAAAATAAATCTTTAGCTGTTTTAATATTATTAGGATCAATTCCTCTAATTTTAGTTGGTTTTATTTTACACTCAACTGGTATTATAGAAAAATTAAGATCTTTAGAAGTTATTGCGTGGACAACTTTGCTTTTTGGATTACTTCTTTTTTTTGCTGACAAACAGACTATTAAAAAAAAAATTGATTTAGATCTTAATTTAAAAAATGTAATTATAATTGGTTTATTTCAAGCCTTAGCTATTATACCTGGTGTAAGTAGATCAGGTGTGATTATAACAGCCTCACGTTTTTTAAATTTTGATAGAATTGATTCCACCAAAATCGCCTTTTACTTATCTATCCCTGCTCTTGCAGGAGCAAGTGTTCTTGGTATAAGTGATTTAATAATTGATGAAATCAAATTTGATTTCGTTTTTTTATTATCTATACTTTTATCATTTATAATTTCTTATTTAACAATTAAATATTTTATTATTTTTGTAAGTAAATTTAGTTTAAACTTGTTCGTTTATTATAGAATTTTTTTAAGTATTATTTTATTCGCACTTATTTACCTTTAAACTTTCTTAACGGCTGAAGGAGCAATCTGTGATAAAATCACTGCAAATAATATTAGGAAGCATCCAATAATATTATCCAAATTTAAAATTTGATTAAGGATTATCCAGCCTGCAAGTGCCGCAAAAACACCTTCTAATGAATATATTATAGCTGCAGGAGCTTCATCGATATTTTTTTGTGCATACATCTGAAGAGTAAAAGCAACACCACCTGATAGAATTCCAGCGTAAAGTATAGAACTGTATTCTAAAAGTATTTTTTGAATATCTATTTCCTCAAATACATAAGCAGCTATTATAGAAAGTAAGAAAACAAAAATAGACTGTAAAGACGCATAAAATATAGGTAAATCAAATTTTTTCATAAATTTTCCCGCAAAAATTATGTGCAGTGCCCAAAATAAAGAGCACAGAATTACCAATGCATCGCCTAACATTATTTGTGAGTCTGAAAAATTACTTAGTAAATAAACGCCGATTATACACATTGCTATTGAGGGCCAGATACTCCAGTGAACTTTGATTTTATAAAAAAAAAATAACAATACTGGAACAATTGGGACGTAGAAAATTGTAAAAAATGCTGCATTAGCAATATTGGTATATTGTAAAGCAGCTTGTTGGAGCGAAGTACCCAAAAATAGAGATACTCCCATAAACATATAATATTTAAAAAAAAGTTTTTTGTTTGAATTAATTTCAGAGATTATTTTTTTTCTCTCAATTATTAAAGCAACTGGAAGCATAAAAAGAAAACCAACAAAAAACCTAGCAGAGTTAAAAGTCAGTGGACCAATGTTATCCATTCCAGTATCTTGTGCAATAAAAGCTGTTCCCCAAATAAAGGTCGTTATTAGAGCACAAATTAATGATGCTGATTTACTCATTTTGATTTAAATTTAATTAATTATGCTGTTCATTCTACAACAGCTATCAAAGTCTTCCTTGTTGATATAACAGCCAGCCATTTTTCTCTTCCCACTAAATGACCCTCTTCCATGCATTACTCTCCAATTATTAAATATCAAAAGTTCTCCTGATCGTAATATATGTCTCCACTGATATTTTTTACTGTTAGCTAATTGGTCGAATTTTTTAATTGCGTTATAAAATTCTAATGTTGATTTATATGGTAAGTCGATAGGAGCTCTATCATAATTATTAAAACTGACTTGTACAATTTCTTTATTATTATTTAATCTAAAAACTGGTCTCTCTGCCTCAAGATCGACACCATCCCCTAAATATTTACCTTTTACTTTTATTTCAGTAAGAGTTTTAAATAATTTTTGATGATTTTTTTTTAATTCTCTTGCTATAGATAAACCATCAACCATAATTGATGCCCCACCTTTTGCATTATACTTGCAACAAAGTAGTAATTGTAATCCTGGCGCATCATTACTGTATGTTGAGTCTGTATGTGGTCTTAATTCTTCCTGTGAATATGCGCTGTCTGCTTTTTTATTATCTGACTCAAAAGTCCAAAGACCGCCAAAAATTGAATTTCTAACATAACCTATTTTATTAGCGATTTTATTTACTGATTTAAGATTTGGCTTACAATTTTTTATTACTGCAAAACCGTATTTATGTAAACTCTCTAGCAAGTTTAAGAAATTTTTATTTTCGTCTATTTTATTATAATCAGTATAAATCTGGTTTTTGATATCACGAGCTATCCATGGTTTAATATTTTTCTTTAATTGCTTTTTCTCTGAATTATTCAACAGAAACTTATGGGAATATTTTGCTGGCGAAGATGAATCTGACCAGGTTATACTTAAAAGTTTTCCATTTTCTAAAATTTTGCCCCTAACTGCCTTCAAATCTGACGCTAGATTAGCTGTAAAAGTCTTTCTTTGGTTTGTTCTAAAATCCCAATTTTCAGTATTTTTGATATGATCACGCAACCATATATTGGGATATATTTTTGATTTTCTGTTCACAAAAAAAATTTCAACATTATTTTTTTTTAATTTGAAATTTTTAATCATTTTCTTTTATATTAAATCGCCAATTTGTAAGCAAAATTTTTCCCTAAATTATCCTTCAGTTCGTTATTAAATCTTGCAGCTTCTGCACCATCAATTATTCTATGATCATAAGATAAAGATAAAGGTAAAACAGTTCTAGTCATAAATTTATTATTAATATATATTTGTTTCTTATAAGATCTACCAATACCGAGAATAGCTACCTCTGGCAAATTGATTATAGGAGTAAAAAAAGATCCTCCTATTCCTCCAAGGCTCGTGATTGTCATAGATCCACCAAAAAATTCTTTTTTATTAATTTTTAATTCTCTGCAATCATTGCTTACTTTTTTCAATTCATCCCCTAACTGGGCAATATTCTTTATGTCAGCATTTCTAATTTTTGGAACCATAAGTCCATTAGGGGTATCTACTGCAATACCTATATGAAAATATTTTTTAAGTGTAATTTTTCCTTCCTCAATATTGTCTATGGAGGCGTTAAAATTTGGAAACTTTTTTAGTGAAGAAACCAAAGCTTTTATGATGAATGCTAAAGGTGTTATTTTCTTTTTTTTACCCGTGTAAATATCTGTTAAAGACTTCCTGAATTCGTCCATTTCAGTTATATCAGCTTCATCGTGGTTCGTTACATGAGGTATTTTATTCCAAGAATTTGTTAAATGAGGAGCTGCTATTTTTTTTATCCTGGAAAGATATTTTGTCTCTACAGCTCCAAATTCTGAATGTTGATATTCGTCTATAATCTCACCTCTTTTTTCGTACTTTTCAAACTTAGTAGGCTTGCTAATTCTATCAGCAACAAATTTTTTAACATCACTTTCTACAACTCTGCCTAATCTTTCCGACCCCTTAATTTCTGTTACATCTACTCCTAATTCACGGGCAAATTTTCTTGCTTTTGGACTGGCAAGAGTTGCTAAGTTTTGATTATTCGAGGAAATATTTACCTCTTCACTTTTATTTATATTTATAGGAGCTATTATTTCTTTTTTATTTTCATTTTTAATTTTAGAAATATTTTTAATTGTTTTTTGTTTTTCTTCTTCTGACGCAATAATAGCTATTAAACTACCCTCTGATACTTTATCTCCGATTTTCACATTTAATTTTTGAATTTTGCCTGAAAGTAAACTGGGTATCTCAACACTTGATTTATCACTTTCAATTGTGATCAAAGGATCATTTTTGTTTATGATGTCACCTTCATTTACTAGGACTTCAATTACCTCAACATCTTTGAATTCTCCAATATTTGGAACTATAAGGTTTTTATCTTCCATTATAATTTGGTTGGCATTGGTTTTGCCTGATCAATTTTATATTTTTTAATTGCATCCTTAACGTATTTTGATGCAATTAATTGCTCATTAGCTAAAATGCTTAATCCATATGTAACTATATGTTCTTTATCTACTTCAAAAAATTTTCTTAAATTTTTTCTTGTATCGCTTCTTCCAAACCCATCTGTGCCGAGTGAGTAAAAGCTTTTCGATACATAAGGTCTGATTTGATCAGAATTCATCCTCATATAATCTGAAGCCGCAAGTATAGGTCCTTCGGTTTTACCAAGACACTTTTCAAGATAGGTTATTTTTTTTTCTTTATCAGGGTTCAACAAATTATATCTTTCTACCTCTAATCCATCTCTTCTAAGTTCATTAAAACTAGTAACACTCCAAATTTCACTGTCTATTTCGTAATCATTTTGAAGAATTTCTGCAGCAGAAATCATTTCTCTTAAAATAGCTCCAGAACCGAGAAGTTGAATTTTATTTTTTTTGTGTTTTGAAAAATCCTTTATCCTATACATACCTCTTAAAATTCCATCTTCACACCCTTTTGGCATTTCAGGATGAGAGTAATTTTCATTCATAGTAGTTATGTAATAAAAAATATTCTCATTATTCTCATGCATTCTTTTAAGGCCTTCTCTAAATATGACTGCTAACTCATAATGAAATGTTGGGTCATATGAAATACAGTTGGGAATAGTGGATGCCAATAAATGACTGTGTCCATCTTGATGCTGCAAACCTTCACCAGCTAAAGTTGTTCTACCTGCTGTAGCACCAATTAAAAATCCTCTAGCCTGACTATCTCCAGCTGCCCAAGCAAAATCTCCTGTTCTCTGAAATCCAAACATTGAATAGAATAGATATATTGGGATCATCTCAATATCATGATTTGTGTAAGATGTTCCTGCTGCTATCCATGAAGACATAGCACCTGCCTCATTAATACCTTCCTCTAGCACTTGACCACTTTTTTCCTCTCTATAAGAGCTCAATTGAGCTGCATCTTCTGGTTCATATTTTTGGCCTTCGTGTGCATAGATTCCAATTTTTTGAAAGAACCCTTCCATTCCAAACGTTCTTGCTTCATCAGGAATTATTGGAACTAATTTTTTTGCAACATGTTTATCTCTTAATAAACTTGTTAACATTCTGACTAATGCCATAGTGGTGGACATTTCTTTTTCTCCAGTTGATTTTGTCATGGTGTCAAAAATATTTTTTTCTGGCGTTTTAATTGGTTTAGAAAAAGTTGTTCTCTCTGGGATAAAGCCTCCTAAGTCATATCTACGCTGTTTTAAGTATTTTATTTCAGGTGAATTTTCGTCAGGTTTAAAATATTCTATATTTTTAACCTGTTGATCGCTTAAAGGTACGTCAAACCTATCTCTGTAATACATTAAGTCATCAACATCTAATTTTTTTTGTTGATGTGTAGTATTTACACTTTCACCAGATTTACCCATCCCATATCCTTTTATTGTTTTTGCAATAATAACAGTTGGGCTGCCTATATTTTTTACAGCTTTATCATAAGCTGCATAAACTTTATGGGGATCGTGACCACCTCTGTTTAGTCTCCAAATATCTTTATCTGACATTGCAGATACCATTTGAAAAGTCTCTGGAAATTTTCCAAAAAATTTCTCTCTTACATACAAACCATCTCTTGCCTTAAATGCCTGATATTCGCCATCAACAGTTTCATTCATTAATTTAACAAGATGACCAGATTTATCATTGGCTAATAAAGAGTCCCAATAAGATCCCCAGATAACTTTAATAACATTCCAGCCTGCACCTCTAAATATTCCTTCTAGCTCTTGGATAATTTTACCGTTTCCTCTGACTGGTCCGTCAAGTCTTTGAAGATTACAATTCACTACGAATATTAAGTTATCTAATTTTTCTCGAGCTGCTAAACCAATTGCACCTAATGATTCTGGTTCATCCATTTCACCATCACCAAGAAAAGCCCAAACTTTTCTCCCTTCGTCTTTGATTAAACCTCTATTAATTAGATATTTCATAAAACGAGCTTGGTATATTGCTAGCATAGGACCTAGTCCCATTGAAACAGTTGGGAATTGCCAAAAATTAGGCATAAGCCAAGGGTGAGGGTATGAAGACAGTCCACCTTTATTAACTTCTTGTCTAAAACTGTCTAATTGTTTTTCGTTTAGTCTGCCCTCTAGAAATGCTCTCGCATACATGCCTGGAGCGCTGTGACCTTGAAAATAGATTAAGTCTCCTCCAAAATTATCACTTTTTGCTCTCCAAAAGTGATTCATCCCAACATCATATAAGGTTGCAGCTGATGCAAAAGTTCCTATGTGGCCACCTAATTCAGGAAATTTTTTGTTAGCTCTGACAACCATTGCTGCTGCATTCCATCTAATTAATGATCTTAACCTCCTCTCAATATTTTGGTCACCGGTAGATTTCGTTTCTTCCTCTGGAGGAATTGTATTTATATATGGAGTGCTTTGGGTGTAAGGAATTTTTGAACCCTGTCTGTATGCATGGTCAATTAGTTGCTTAATTAAAAAATTTGCTCTCTCAGATCCTTCTTGTTGAACAACAGCTGTAAGTGATTCCACCCATTCTTTAGTTTCTACAGGATCAATATCATCTTTATTAGAGACAAACTCTATATTGTTTTTTTTTATATTCTCAATTGGGTCAGGTTTTTTTATTTGATTTAAATTGTCCTTGTATTGAATTGTATTTTCGGCCTCTTCAATAATTTTTTCAGTAAGTGGAGGTATTTTTTCATCTTTATTTTCAATCCCAACTACCGACAAAATTACATCTCCTTTTGAAACTTTATCACCAACTTTAACAATTATCTCTTTTATTGAGCCTTCAATTGTTGATGGAACCTCTACACTAGATTTATCACTCTCAAGAGTAATTACTGCATCATTTTTTTTTAAATTATCACCTTTTTTGACGAGTACTTCTATTACTTCTACTTGATCAAAATCTCCAATATCTGGGACCAACAATTCTAAGTTCATTTTGAAATATTATATATAACTTTTTTTCTAAAATAGATGATTATTTCTAAAAATAAATAATCAATATTTGAATTATCATAAATATAGATTAAAAATTAAACTAAAATACTTTAATAAGTCGCGCCTGTAGCTCAATTGGATAGAGCGCTTGGCTACGGACCAGGAGGTTCTGGGTTCAACTCCTAGCAGGCGCACCAAAATTGGAAAGGAATTAATTTGTCACTTCAAAAATCAGTTATTTATTTTTTTTTAATTGTGATAGTTATTCTTTTTATAATTAGTGTATTTATTTAATGAATAAAATTTATCACCAAATAAGTAAAAAACCTGGTTTTATGAAACATAATGGTGGTTTATTTTTCAGAGATTTAACAAAAGACAAATATCAATTTAAAACAAAAGTAAAAAAAAATCATATTAATAAAGTTGGAATTACTCACGGTGGATATATTGCATCAATAATTGATGCTGGTGCAGGTACAGCAGTATATCGATCTGCAGGAAATAAAGTCTGTGTAACTATTTCATTAGATATTAAATATATTGGTTCCTCAAAGATTGGTGATGAAATTATAGGCGATGTTAAAATTCAAAAAGTAACTAACACATTAGTTTTTATGAATTGTGAATTGAGATCAAAAAAAAATAAAATTGCTATAGCCTCAGGTGTGTGGAAAAAATTAAATAAAAAGTTATAAAAAAGAAATTTAAAATTTAAGCTGCTTCAGATTTTTAAACTCATTTAAAACCTTTGGATTTGCTAAAGCTTGGACATTTTTTATTTTACTTCCTTCAATTGTATTTTTTACTGCTAATTCAACAATCTTACCATTCTTTGTTCGAGGTATATCTGAAACTTGAATTATTTTTGATGGAACATGTCGTGGTGATGCCTCACTTCTTATTCTTTTTTTTAACCTTAAAATTATATCGTCATTTAAAGAATAAGATTTGCTCATAACAACAAAGAGAATTATTCTTACGTCATTATCCCATTTTTGTCCTACTACTATAGACTCTTTAACTTCTTTAAAATTTTCTATAACTGAATATATCTCAGCAGTACCTAGTCTAACCCCTCCAGGATTGAGTGTTGCGTCTGATCGACCGTAAATTATATAGCCTCCATTTTTTTTTCGCTCAGCATAATCTCCGTGATACCAAATGTTTTTATATTTTAAGAAGTATGCTCTTTGATATTTTTTACCTCCTGGATCGTTCCAAAATTTGTTTGGCATCGATGGAAATGGAGATTTGCACACAAGTTCACCCTTTTGATTAAGAATTGATTCTCCTCTTTCTGAGAAAACATCAACATCCATACCAAGCCCATTATTTTGGATCTCGCCGCTAAAAACTGGAGAAAATATATTTCCTAAAACAAAACACGATACAATATCTGTTCCCCCAGAAATGGAAGACAAATGAACATTTTTTTTCACATTTCTATAAATATATTCAAAACCTTCAGATGATAATGGTGAGCCAGTTGAACATATAGTTTTAAGATATTTTAGTTTAAATTTAGACTTAATATTTAATTTTAATTTTTTAAGTTGATCAATAAATTTTGCACTAACACCTAATAGTGATATTTTTTCTTTTTCAGCTATTTTAAATAAAAGATCTTTATTTTTATGCATTGGAAAACCATCAAATAAAACAATCGAAGCTTCGCTGGCCAGTGCACTTACAAGCCAATTCCACATCATCCATCCACAAGTAGTAAAATAAAATATGTTATCTCCTGGCTTAATTTCACAATGAAGTTTATGTTCTTTCAAGTGTTGAAGTAACACTCCTCCAAGTCGGTGGCAAATACACTTTGGTTTTCCTGTTGTTCCACTTGAATATAAAATAACTAGATCATCATTAAAATCGAACTTTTCATACTTAAAAATTTTATTTTTTAAATGAAAAATATTTTTTTTTGTAAAAATATTTACATTTTTTAAATTACTAATTTTAGTTAATTTTTTTCCAGGGTATGAAAATATTAGAACATATTTTATGGATTTTATCTTATGAACAATTGATGGCAATCTTTCTAAAATACTTATTTCTTTTCCATTATAATAATACCTATCAGTTAAAATTAAAATTTTTGGCTTAATTTGTGAAAATCTCTCAATTAGTCCTGGTGTTCCAAAATCAGGTGAGCAAGATGACCAGATAGCACCAATAGCTGCTGTTGCTAAGAAACACTCAACCGTTTCAATTTGATTTGGCATATAAGCAGCAACACGGACGCCTTTTTTTATTTTATGTTTTTTAAAAAATGTAGCTAAATCTTCAACATTCTTTTTAAGGTCAATCCAAGATCTAGTTTCTTTAAAACCATTTTCGCTAATAAAAGTAATAGCTTTTTTATTATTTTTTTTTACTAGGAGATTTTCAGCAAAATTCAATTTTGAGTTTACTAAAAATTGATTTTTAGTAAATTTTTTATGAAATTTGTTTTTTAATGATTTAACCCCTTTAACTTTTGCAAAGTCCCAAATATCACTCCAGAAAGAATTTGGGTTTTGTAAACTCCATTTAAGAAGTTTTTTATAATTTTTATTACTTTTAAAATTATATTTATTATTTAAATATTTTTCAAAACTGCGTAAGTTTGAGTTTTCTTTTTGGGATATAGTGGCTTCCCATAATTTTTTCTGCATCGAAAAAAATATATTGAATTTTTATTAATTGTGATAACTTTATCCAATAATAATTTAAAATGAGAACTTTTTCACCTCTGATTCGGACTAGTTTTAGACTATCTTTGTTCTTTTCAGGCAACAAAATATAGTAGGCAAAAAAAAGATCATACTAAAAGTAGAAATGTCAAAATATAAAGTTACAGCAGTTCTTGGTCCAACAAATACTGGGAAAACCTTTCTAGCAATAGAAACTATGCTTTCTTTTGAATCAGGAATGATTGGTTTCCCATTGAGATTATTAGCAAGAGAGGTCTATGACAAAATTATAAAAAAAATTGATTCATCAAAAGTAGCTCTAATAACAGGAGAGGAAAAGATTATCCCAATTAATGCAAAATATTTTCTTTGCACAGTAGAATCAATGCCCATTGATAAAAATCTTGAGTTTGTGGGTGTAGATGAAATTCAAATGTGTAGCGATAATGAAAGGGGTCATATTTTTACAGATAGATTATTAAATCTCCGAGGAGAAAAATTAACAATGCTAATGGGATCTAATACAATAAAACCCATTTTACAAAAACTGAGTGATGATATTGAATTTATTAATAAAGAAAGATTTTCAAAACTTTCATTCGGGGGACATAAAAAAATATCAAGAATAGAGAGAAAAAGTGCTATAATAGCTTTTTCAGCTGAAGAAGTTTATGCAATAGCTGAGCTCATTAGAAGACAAAAAGGTGGGGCTGCTATTGTTATGGGTTCACTAAGTCCAAAGACACGTAATGCTCAAGTTAGTTTGTATCAATCTGGGGACGTAGATTATTTAGTTGCAACTGATGCAATAGGAATGGGTATAAATATGGACTTAGATCAAGTTTTTTTTTCAAATATTAAGAAATTTGATGGTAAAAAATTAAGAAGACTTAATATTTCTGAAATAGGACAGATTGCAGGACGAGCTGGAAGGTACTTAAACGATGGATCTTTTGGAATAACTGGTGAATGTGGTGAGATTAACCCTGAAGAAATTGAAGCATTAGAACAACATAAATTTCCTGAAATACAGCAAATATTTTGGAGGAATTCAAAACTAAACTTTAGTAGTAAATTAAATTTAATTAAATCTCTTGAAGAGAAACCAGATAAAGAATGGCTTAGAAGAATTTATGAATGTGAAGATGAAAAAGCCTTAAAATATTTTTTAAAAGATGCAACTGAATTTCAAATTCTGGAGAATTCATATGATTTAAAAATTTTATGGGAATGCTGCCAAATTCCTGATTTTGTAAAAAAAACATATGGAAATCATTTAGAAATTATTAGTAAAGTTTTTAAATTCCTAACCAGTAAAAATAAAAGAATTCCAAATCAATATATGAAAGAACAGCTAGCTTCGTTAGATAAAATTGAGGGAAATGTTGACTCTATATCAAATAGAATTGCAAATGTTAGAACATGGTCTTACGTCGCAAACAAAGCGAATTGGGTAGAAAATCAGGATTACTGGGTCGAAAGAGCAAAAAATCTTGAAGATAAACTTTCTGATAGATTGCATGAAGAACTAACAAAAACTTTTATTGATAAAAGAGCAAGTGTGCTTGCTAGAGGGTTAAAACAAGATATCACTTTTAGCACTGAAATTATAGAAGATGAAAAAGTGATGATTAATAATCAATATATTGGGAATTTGAAAGGTTTAAAATTGCATTTAGATTTAAAGGTTGATGCTCTAGATGCCGATATAAAATCTCTTAAAAAAGCAGCTAGACAAAATGTAAGTCCAGAAATAATCAAAAGAATTAAGCAGATAATTGACACTGGATTAATAGAATTAAAAAAAGATTTTAAAATTTATTGGAAAAATAATCAAATAGCTAAATTATTACCAGGTGAAGATTATTTGAATCCAAAAATACATCTTCTTATAGACGATATGATTGAAAATGACGAGAGAAGTAAACTTGATTTATTTATTCAAGGATGGATACAAAAAAAAATAAATACAGAATTAAAAAGCTTGGTTGATTTAAAAAATACTCAAGAAAAAAACTCAGACCTTAGAGCTTTAGCGTATCACCTGTATGAAAACAATGGGGTTGTGAAGAGAGAAGATGTTTTATCTTATCTTAAAAAGCTTGATCAAAATGAGAGGAAAAAGCTTAGAAATTTAGGAGTAAGATTTGGACGTTATCATATTTTTTTATATAAATTATTTAAACCAAGCACAGTCTCTTTGAGAACTCTATTGTGGAAAAATTACCATGAAAAAAACGAACAATTAGAACCACCGACGTTTGGGTTAAATTTTTTGGAGCAAGATAAACCATCGAATAAAGAGTTTATGCTTTTATGTGGATTTGAAAAATTTGATAAGTTTTATGTAAGAATTGATATTCTAGAAAGACTTTTTCTTATGATCTTTAATTCAAAAAATAAAAATAATGACACAGAGATAAAACTGATACCAGACATGTTAAATTTATTAGGTTGTAATAAGGAAAATTTTATAAAATTATTAAATAAAATGAATTATAAAACTTTTGAAAAACAAAAAGATCTTTACTTTAAGTATTTACCATCTAAAAAAGTATTTAAGAAAAAGAATGTAAATAAAGAAATTAAAGACAATCCTTTTCAAGTTTTGAAACAACTTAATTTAGATTAATGTTTAACCTTTTTAAAAAAAATGAGAATACCAAAGAAAATAATGTTTCTTTAATTGCCGTTTGCTCTTTATTAATTCATTCGGCAAAAATTGATGAAAACTACACAGAAAAGGAAAAAAAAATAATAATTAAAGCATTAATTGAAATGGGCGCAAAAGATGAAAATTTGGAAGAGATAATTAGAGAAGCTGAAAAGAAAGAACAGGACTCAAATCAAATATTAGATTTTACAAAAAAGGTTAAAAACATAAGTGAAGACGAAAAAAAAATTATAATAGAAGCGTTGTGGAAGATTATTTACTCTGATGAAAATGCAGATGTTTATGAAACAAATCTAATGAGACGTTTGTCAGGCTTGATGTATCTAGATAATAAAGTAGTAGGTGATATCAAAGAAAAAATTAAAAAAAAGTTATAATGACATATCTTGTGAATGAAAAATGTATTAAGTGTAAATTGATGGATTGTGTTGAAGTTTGTCCAGTTGATTGTTTTTATGAAGGCAAAAATATGCTTGTAATTAAACCTGATGAGTGTATAGATTGTGGCGTTTGTGAGCCTGAGTGTCCAGTTGATGCTATAGTTTCAGATACAGAGCCAGGAAGTGAGAAATGGCTTGAGATGAATACAAAGTACTCTGAAATTTGGCCAAACATAAGCGAAAAAAAAGATCCACCTGAGGATCATGAAAAATTTAAAAACGAAGATGATAAATTTGAAAAATATTTTAAAGAAAACATCCAGTAAAAAAACTAAAGTAAAAGCAAAAAAAATAATTAAAAAAAAAACCAAATTAACAAAAATAAAAAAAATTCCTAAAAAAAAAGTTTTTAAAAAAACTAAAACAAGTAAAGTATCCAAAAATTTATCCAAACCAAAAAAAATAGAAAAACCCCAATTAAAAACTGAGGCTTTAAGGATACCTAAAAATAATGAGCAAAAACCAGAGATTAAAAAAGTAAAAAAACAAGAGACTGAAAAAAAGCTTTATAAAGTTAAGGATTATGTAGTTTACCCAAAACACGGTGTTGGTCAAATTACTGAATTCAAAAAGATTAACATAGGTGGAATTGATGTAGAAACATATATTTTAAAATTTGAGAAAGATAAAGCTAGTGGGATGGTCCCAGTAAACAAACAATCGCATTTGAGGCCACTTGCAACAATAAATCAAGTAAACAAATGTATTAGTATTTTAAAAAGTAAACCTAAAATCAAAAGATCAATGTGGAGCAGAAGAGCACAAGAGTACGAGGCAAAAATATCATCTGGTAAAATATATGAGCTAGCCGAAGTAGTAAGAGATCTAAACAAAGGAGACGATTTGATGATAGATCAATCATATAGTGAAAGACAACTTTTTGAAAAAGCTTACGACAGATTACTTACAGAATTTCAAATTGTAATGGGAACTAATCTGGAAGATACTCAAAAGAAACTTGATAAAGCTCTCAAAAGAAATTTGGAGAAACAAATTCAAAAAGTGGAAGCAAAACCTGCAACAGAAGAAATCCCGGAAGAAGTTGTAGCAGAATAAAAAAAAACGCTTCTCACGCAAGCGCCATGAGAAGCGTAATCAATTAAAAAGAATACTAAACTATTTTCTTCTTCTCTTCTTAGCTTTTTTCTTAGCTTTTTTCTTAGTTTTCTTTTTAGCAGCTTTTTTTCTTCTTTTAGCCATCTTTAGCTCCCTTTATTTTACGAATCTTTTTGATTCGTTTAGTTATTCTTTTTTTATTTTTTTTGAATAGTTATGTCAAATCTTTATTTGTTTTACAAAAAAACTAAACTTTGGAAATTTTTTTTTTAATTTTATTTAAAAAAAGTTAAGTAAATTGCGATAAATAAACAATATAATTTTATATTAATATAAATCTTCAAATTTATTTTTAAATTTTTTAATTACTTTATATCTTTTTAACTTCATTGTTGGTGTTTGCATTCCATTTTCAATTGAAAATTTTTCTTTTGAAATAAAAAATTTTTTAATTTTTTCAACTTTTGTGAGATTTTTATTTATTTTTTCTATTTCTTTTTTAATTTCTTCTACATTAATATTTTTTTTTTCTTCACTAAGAACTAACATTGAGACCAGATAAGGTTTATTATCTCCATAAACAATTGCTTGATCAATTAATTCTGAATTAACTAATTCATTTTCAATTTTTAAAGGTGAAATATTATCTCCTCCAGGTGAAACTAATATATCTTTCTTTCTGTCTGTAATCTTGAGATAATCATTCTCAAATAAACCAATATCTCCTGTATGTAGCCAACCGTCTTTTAATACTTTGTCTGTCTCTTCTTTATTGTTCCAGTAACCAAGCATTACATTCTCTCCTTTAACTAATATCTCACCATCTTGAGCAATTTTTACCTCGTTTCCTTTAAAAGGTGGTCCTACGGTTTCTACCCTAATGTCGTGAAATGGATTACAGCTCACAACTGGAGAAGTTTCTGTTAATCCATAACCTTGTAATGTTGGTAGTCCGATTGCGTTAAGAAATGTTCCAACATCTTTATCTAAAGGACCTCCTCCAGAAACAAAAGCTTTCAGATTGCCTCCAAACTGAGACTTTATTTTTTTTCTAACAACAATTTCTAGAATAAAATCAAAAACATTATCGATTAATGAAAGTTGTTGTTTATTGATTTTCTTTTTTCCAATTTGTAACATTTTAGAAATTAATTTCTTTTTCAAGCCTGTTGCTTTATTAAAAGCCGAATTAATTTTTTGATATAGGTTCTGATAAAATCTTGGAACAGCTGTCATTATATGTGGTTTAGAATCATTCATGTTTTTAATTAATTTCTCTATACTTTCAGCATAGAATACTTTTGCACCTACACAAATTTGAACAAATTGAACTGCATGCTCATAAGAATGTGACAATGGTAACCATGTTAAGAACCTGGAATTTTTAGAAACAATAGGTTCTAATATTTCCATTGCTCCCTCGCAATTATTAAGTATACCACCATGGCTTAATATTACCCCTTTTGGATTTCCTTGTGTCCCAGAGGTATAAATTATACATGCAGGATCTTTTCTTGTAATATCAATTATAGATAGTGGAGAGTTAGAAGCATTATTTCCTAAATTTAAATTATTAAAATTAAGATATTTATCTTTATCAATTTTAAGATCTTCGAAGGAAATAATTTTTTTAATTGAAGTATTATTTTTAAGTATATTTTCAATTTTAGAAAATTGATCTTGATTAGAAACAATCAAAACTTTTGGCTGGCAATCGTTAATAATATATTCATAATCTTTCTCAACATATGTAGTGTAGGCTGGAACTGTAATTGAACCAGACAACATAATCGAAAGATCAGAAATCATCCACTCTGGTCTATTTTCAGAAATTAGTAAGCATCTATCTCCCTTTTGATTAATATTACTTATCTCTTTTGAGAGTTTTAGAATGTTATTTTTTGTTTCCTCCCATGTAAAAGATCTTTGATTATTATTAAGAGGTGTTAAAAAAATACTATTCTTATCTTGTAATTTGTATCTTTCAAAAAAGAGTTCTAATAAATTATTTATTTCACTTACTTTCATAAATTTTTGGTGGGCAAAGAGAGAATCGAACTCTCACAGTATTGCTACTATTGGATTTTGAGTCCAACGCGTCTACCATTTCCGCCATTCGCCCTAAGTCTAAAGATTGCATTGATTTTAACAATAGTATTAAAACATTTATTATAATAAAAGAAAAATATGTTTAAAGAGCTGTACAGGAAATCAATTGAATTAGCTGCTCATAAAAGTTCAAAATTTTTTCTAGCTATTATATCATTTATAGAAAGTTTTATTTTTCCAATACCTCCAGATGTATTAATCATTCCAATGACAATAGCGAAAAGGCATGAATGGTACAGAATAGCTCTAATCGCAACAATATCATCGGTACTGGGTGCATGCTTAGGTTATCTAATAGGCTACATTTTTTTTAACGAAATAGGTTTAAAAATATTTGAATTATATGGTGTTGATAATGCATCTTTTTTAAAAGATAAGGTTTCTAGTGAAGGTGGTGTCATCGCATGGATGACCTTACTTGCTATTGCAGGGTTTACGCCAATCCCTTTTAAACTATTAACAATTACAAGTGGCTTTGTGCATTTTAATATTTTTTATTTTATTATTATTTCCTTTTTAACCAGAGGATCTAGGTTTTTTTTAATTGCTTTTTTAATAGGAAATTTTGGTGCTGCCATGCGTAAAATTATTGAAAAAAAATTATTAAAAGTTTCAATAATCGCGTCTATTGTAATAATTATTTTCGCTTTACTAATATATAATTTTTTAGAAAATTTTATAAGTTAATGAACATTTTTTTAAGCAGAAAAAGTTTATATTTGGTAATTATAGGATATTCTATTTTTGCAATTATCTATGCCTTGTATATAGAATATTATTTAAATTATCAGCCATGTAAATTATGTCTTTATCAGAGAGCACCTTTTATTTTAGCAATTTTTGTAAGTTTTGTTGGATTTAATTTTCCAAAAAAAGATGAAGTATTGATTTTATTAATAACAACATTTGCTGTTGGTATGATAATTTCTGGATACCATTTTGGTATAGAAAACAATATTTTTGAGGAATTTAAGGGTTGCAGTAACAATTCTTTAAATATTACAGATAAAGCTGATTTATTAAAAAGTTTAAATCAGATATTGCCAAGTTGTAAAGATATATCTTTTACTTTATTCGGTATATCTCTAGCAGGATTAAACTTTTTGTCCTCTTTATTAATTCTTATTTATTCAGTAAGAACCCTTGTTTATGAAAAAAACTAATTCAAAAAAAGTAGAGGAGTTCATTCGTGTGGATCATGCTGGGGAAAGAGGCGCAGTAAAAATTTATGAAGGACAACTCTTAGCATTAAAAACAATCTGTAAAGATAGCAAGCTTGAAAAAACAATTGAAGAAATGAAAGTTCATGAATTAGAGCATAAGAATTATTTCGAAGACGAGATAAAAAAAAGAGATATTTCTCCAACAAAACTATTGCCGCTCTGGGATTTGTTGGGTGTGGGTTTGGGATTTGGATCAACAATTTTAGGCAGAAAAGCTGCCATGTTGTGCACTGCATCTGTTGAAGAGGTAATTGATGGACATTATAAAGATCAAATTGATCAACTTGGATCAGATGAAGAAGAGTTAAAAAATAAAATTATAAAATTTAGACAGGATGAACTTCACCATAAGGATATTGCATACGAAAAAGGTGCTACCAAAAAAGGTTTATACTCAGTATTGGACAAAATAATTAAAACTGGTTCTAAGGCTGCAATAAAAATTTCTGAAAAAATATAATTAAGGCTCTAATTCAACATCCCAGTATAAATAATCCATCCAGCTTTTATGCAAAAAGTTAGGCGGAAAATTTTTTCCATTTTTATGAAGATCTTCAGTAGTTGGTTCGTACGGCCATTGAGAAAGAGACATTCCAGAACTTTTAAGTAGTCTGCCTCCTTTTTTTACATTGCATGATGAGCATGCTGTTACCACATTATTCCAATCAGTTTTTCCACCTTTAGACCTTGGTAGCAAATGATCAAAAGTTAGTTCATTTTTACTTCCACAATATTGGCAACTAAACTTATCTCTTAAAAATACGTTAAACCTTGTAAAATTTGGATTTGCTTGGGGCTTAATAAATGATTTCAAAGCTATTACGCTAGGCAATTTCATACTGTAAGAAGGACTTCTTACGGTTCGATCATAATAGCTTACAATTGAAACTCTATCTAAAAAAACAGACTTAATAGAATCTTGCCAGCTCCATAATGATAATGGATAATAACTTAAAGGTCGGTAATCAGCATTTAAGACTAACGCTGGACATTTTTCTAGTGACAGATTTTGATCAGAATTAAAAACCATACTAAAGTTTATCTTATATAAATTTATATTTCAATCCAGGATGTTTAATTTAAAATTTTTATTATATTTTTAAATTTTTTTTCATAAAATTTAATGCCGCACTTGATGCTTCAATTGGGATGTGATGGCCACAATTTTCTATCATTAAAGTTTGAATATTTAATTTATTTCTAATTAAAAAGTCTTTTGCATCTAATAAGTAATTTGGAGATACTACTTCATCTAAATTTCCGTGAATAAGCATAATTTTTGGTTTTGATTTTAATCTTAATGAAATATCGTCCTTACTAATAATTTTTCCTGAAAAACCAACCAAACAATTAAAACTTTCCTCGCATGTTAGTCCAATATTTAATGACATCATGCATCCTTGGCTAAAACCAGAAATACAAATTTGAGAATTTTTAAGGTTATATGTTTCCTTAATTTCTTCGATAAATTTATTTATTATATTTTCTGCTTTATGGGCTTGATTAAGAACATAATTTTCATCATCCTTTGATAAATCAAACCACTGAAAACCTACTGGATTGATAGGGCAGGTTTCGTGACCATCTGGGCATAAGAATATTGTATTTTTTAAAAACCTTTTCCAATTGAGAGTTAGCATGCTAATGTCTTTACCATCGCCACCATAACCATGAAGTAAAATAACTGCATTTTTAATTTCCTCACCTTCATCTGGTTTTACAATTGTTGTATTTAGGCAAAATGTCATAGAGAATTAATTATGTTTTTTTATTTTAAAAAGAAACTACAATCAAATAATGGTTTCGGAAATTTTAGTAAAAATTGTAGCAGTCATTTTACTCATTTCGGTAGCAGTTGTTTTGATTTTAGGGATCAAAACTTTATTTAAAGGGAATGAAGATAAAAAATATTCAAATAAACTTATGCAATTAAGAGTTTTACTTCAGTTCATTGCAATCATCGTCTTAGTAGGTTTGGCTTATTTTTTTAAGAATTAACTATACTCTTTAACCATTCTAAAAATTGTTTGTCTAAAAAATCAATCGATCCAATTATTCTAGATATCTCATGTCCTTCTTTATCTATTATAATAGTTGTTGGTACACCTCTTAGTTTAAACTTTTTTGCAAGATCTCCGCTTGGGCCACTAAATATTTCTAAATTGTCTATGCCGAGTTCATCAAAAAAAATTTTAGATTTTTCATATTCTTCTTCACCAATATTAATAGGAATTATATTTATTTTTTTTAACTCGGAAATATTTTTTATATTATTCAGAGATGGCATTTCCTCCTTGCAAGGCGCACACCAAGTTGCCCAAAAATTAATTAAACTTATATTATTCTTAAACTCTTCTAGAGTTTTTTTGTTATTAAGTGAGTCAAAAAAGTAAACTCCTTTAATTATTTTTTTTTCTTTATGAATTATCAAGTTTTTAATATCAGGTTGCTCTATTGAATATGAGGTTCCAGATGATATTAAGTATAGAAAAATAATAAAATAATAAAAATTTTTAAATTTCATTTAATAAGAATGTTTAATTATCATGACTAAAAATAAAAACAATCAGCCAATTTGGAGTTCTAGAATAAAAAAAAACTCTAATAATCTATTCAGAAAAGTTGGCGGATCACTAGATATAGATAAAAGATTATTTAATGAAGATATATCTGCATCTATTGTTCATACAGAAATGCTATTTAAGCAAAAAATAATAAACTTTAAAATTAAAAATAAGATCGTATGGGGTTTGAATAGAATAAAAAATGAAATTATAAAAAAAAAATTTCCCTTTGATAGAAATCTTGAGGATATTCATATGAATATTGAAAAAAGATTGTTTGATTTGATTGGTGAGGATGCTGGATTTATACATACCGCAAGATCTAGAAATGATCAGGTGATCACTGATTTTAAAATATGGTTAAAAAAATCAACTTATGAAATAACTAAAATACTTGATGTTCTTATAAGTACAGTTCTGAAAGTTGCAGATAAAAATATAAAAACCATCATGCCTGGTTTTACTCATTTAAAAAATGCTCAACCAATTTCATTTGCACATTATATGATGGCTTACGTTGAGATGTTCAAAAGAGATAAAAAAAGATTTAACAATAATTTAGATGCTCTAAATGAAAATCCACTTGGTGTAGCTGCTTTATCAGGAACTTCATTTAACATTGATAGAAACTTTACTACAAAAAAGCTCAACTTTTCAAAACCGACAGATAATTCTATAGATACTGTTTCTGATAGAGATTTTGTTTTAGATTTTCTCTATGCATGTTCAGCCTGTTCAATACATATATCAAGAATTGCTGAAGAATTTATAATTTGGAACTCAGACGCCTATAATCTAATTCATTTAAATGACAAAATTGTAACTGGATCTTCAATTATGCCTCAAAAAAAAAACCCAGACCCACTCGAATATTTAAGAGGTAAGACAGGATCATCATTTGGGAATCTTTTTTCAATGCTCACGATTTTAAAAGGGCTTCCTTTGTCTTACTTTAAAGACTTACAAGATGATAAAGAATTAGTTTTTAAATCACATGATCAGCTCAAAATATCCTTAACTCTTTTAAATGATATATTTAAAAATTTTTCAGTTAATAAGAAAGAAATGCTTAGTCTCGCAAATAAAGGTTACCTAACAGCTACAGACCTAGCAGATTACATGGTCAGAGAATTAAACTATCCTTTTAGAAAATCCTATTTGCAAACAGCAAAAATTATTAACTTTGCAGAAAGAAATGGCAAATCTCTAAGTGATCTTACAATAAATGAAATAAACAAAGTTGAACCAAAACTTAAAAGTGATGTTCTTAAAATATTTGATCTGAATTATTCAATAAATTCGAAAACTTCTCATGGTGGAACATCTTTTGGTAATATAAAGAAGATGATAAGAAGATATAAAAAAAATAATGAAAAATAAAATAATAATAATTTTAATTTGCTTAGTAGTTCTGACAGCATGTGGTAGAAAGGGAGATCCTGAGTATCAAGCGAATGATACTAGAACTGTCACTAATAACATCTAATGAGGTATAAAAATAATAATTATTTTGTCGAAAATATAAGTCTTGATAAACTTGCAATAAAATACTCCACACCTTTATATTGTTATTCGTATAATAAATTAAAAAGGAACATTATAAATTTCTTTACATATTTTAAAAAGTTTTCTCCTTTAGTTTGTTTTGCAATTAAATCAAATACAAATCTTAATTTAATTAGAGAGATAAAAAATTTTGGACTTGGTGCAGATGTGGTATCAAAAGGAGAACTTATGCTAGCGCTTAAAGCAGGGATTAACAAAAAAAAGATAGTATTTTCTGGAGTTGGAAAAACTGAGAGCGAACTCAAATTTGCAATTGAAAAAAAAATATTACTGATAAATTCTGAGTCTGAAAGTGAGATAAAAATAATTGAAAAAATAGCTAAGAAAAAAAATGTGGTTGTAAATATTGGAATTAGATTAAATCCAAATACCGATGCAAATACTTTGAAACAAATTTCAACTGGAAAAAAAGAAAATAAATTTGGAGTGGATGAGAAAACATTTTTAAAATTAGTCTCTGTTTTAAGAACGTCAAAAAATATCAAATTAAAATGCCTAAGTGTACATATTGGTAGTCAAATTACCGATCACAAACCATATGAAAAAATGCTTAAAGCTGTTGATAAAATAATTAATAAAGCCAAATTTAATTTTGAATATATTGATTTAGGCGGTGGCATGGGCATATCATACGAAAAAAATCAAAAAAAACTTGATTATAAAAAATATAAATCAGCGATTGAAAAATTTTTAAGAAAAAATAATTCAAAACTTATTTTTGAACCTGGCAGATCAATAATTGGGAATACTGCAATTTTGATATCTAGGGTAATATATTTAAAGGAAACTAGTAAAAAAACTTTTGTAATTTTAGATGCTGGAATGAACGATATGATGAGACCAGCTTTATATGGTGCTAAACATCAAATATTTCCTGCCTTTAAAAATAAAAAAAAATCACAAAAGAGTTATGAGTTTGTTGGTCCAATTTGTGAAACTACAGATAAATTCTTATCTGTAAGCAATTTTAATAAATTAAAAGAGAGAGATTTAATTTTTATAAGTGATGTAGGCGCATATGGTTCTTCTTTAAGCTCAAATTATAATATAAGGCCAAAACCAAGCGAAATATTAATAAATAAATCCAAAGTAACTATTTTAAAAAAAAGACAAAAATTAGAAGATATAATCTAATTTTTGGACAAAATGATAAGAAATACATTATTTTCATTTTTTTTCTTTACTGGAATAGTAGTTATATCAATTCTCTTTCTTCCCTCTCTAATGTTTCCTCAAAAAATTGTATTATTTGGTGGTAAATTATTTGGTTATTGGTCAAGTTTTTGTCTGAAATTTTTTTTGAATACTAAAATTAATATCAAAGGAAAAGAAAACATTATTAATGATACAAAATTTTTCATTGCTTCGTCTCATCAATCGATGTTTGAAACTTTTTTTTTACAAACTATTTTCAACTCACCAAAATTCATACTTAAACATGAATTATTAAAAATACCAGTATTTGGTTGGTATTTAAGTAAAATTGGATCAATTTCTGTAAACAGAAATAAAATATCTAAAGATAACATTGGTTTTATAGATAAAATTAAAAATGCTGTAATTACTTCTGATAGACCAATTATTATATTCCCTCAAGGAACTAGAGTATTACCAGAGGAAAGAGTTCCATTTAAAAAAGGTGTTGGAAGAATTTATAGTGAATTAAATATAAAGTGTCAGCCTATAGCAATAAACTCTGGGACTGTGTGGCCAAAAAAGGGAAGTTTAATTAAAAATAAAACTATAACTATTTCAATACTAGAGGCTATTGAACCAGGACTAGATTCTAAAGAATTCACTAACTTAATTGAAAAAAAAATATACTCTGAATTAGATAATATTGATTAGCCTTTCATTGGCATAACTACATAAATACTGTCAAAATCAGCTGGGTCTCTAATTAAAGCAGGAGATCCAGTATCTTTTAAGTAAATCTCGATTTGATCCCCGTCTAACTGAGAAGCTACATCAATTAGATATCTTGAATTAAAACTAATATCTAATTCGTGATCAAATTTAACAGATAAACTTTCTTTTCCATCTCCACTATTCGTATTGTTTACAGACATATCGAGCATATTTTTCTTTAAATTAAATTTCACTCCGTCTTTTTTGTCTAAAGAAACTGATGCTACTCTATCAACTGAATTAAGAAACGGTTTGAGTTCTATCTCTAATTTTTTCTGGTTCTCTTTCGGTATAACCTGAATGTAATTAGGAAACTTTCCATCAATAAGTTTCGAAATTAATATACTATTGTTTAATTCAAATTTTATTTTAGATTTTATATTTGAAATTTTTACATCACCCTCAAAATCCTCTAATAAAGAACAGAGTTGAAAAATAGTTTTTTTTGGTAGAATTACAGGATCAAATTCAATTTTATTATTTAATCTAATTTTTGATACTGACATACGATGACTGTCTGTTGCAGCAGCTGTTAAGTAAGCTTTGTCTTCAACTTGTGTCTGGTGGAAAAAAATCCCACTCAAATAATGCCTAGTTTCGTCGTTAGATATTGAAAATTTACATTTATTTAATAACTTCAGTAAATCTTTTGAATGCATTGAAAATTCATTTTGATTAAAATTTTCATCTGTTAAGGGAAATTCAGAGGCACTTATACAATTTAAATTAAATATTGATTTTTCAGATTCAAGTTGGAGTTTACTTTCACTAGGATTTGAAAAACTTATTTTGCTTCCTGAAGATATTTTTCTTACAATATCATACATAATTGACGATGAAGTAGTTGTTTTACCTTCCTCTAAAATCTCAACATTAGAAATTTTATGGATAAAAATTAAATCTAAATCCGTTGCGGTGATTGTTAAATGCCCACTGTTTATTTCGAGCAGCACATTTGATAGGATTGGAAGAGTACTTCTTTTTTCAATTACACCTTGGCAATAACCTAAGGATTTTTGAAGATCTTGTTGGTTAACACTAAATTTCATTATCTTGGTTATACAAAATTTTATTTTTCAAACTGTCTATATTTACATTTAATTCATTGTCCTCTTTTCTAAGTTTTTCAATGGTCTTTACAGAATGAATAACTGTAGTGTGATCTCTATTTGAAAACGCCCTCCCGATCTCAGGTAAAGATTTTGAAGTTAACATTTTTGCGAGATATATGGCTGTTTGCCTAGGTCTTACAAGATATCTTGATCTTCTTGGTGAAAGCATTTCATTTTTACTAATTTTAAAAAACTTGCATACAATTGTTTGTATCGTATCTATTGTCACTTTGTTTTCCGACAAGTTAAGTAGATCTTTCAAAATAACTCTTACCTCAGATAAATTTGGTATTTTGTTATAAATTCTTGAAAATGATACTATTCTATTTAAAGCTCCAACTAATTCTCTAATACTAGTTCTGACCTCAGTACTTATAAATTTTTGAATTTCTTCATTAATATGAACTTGATTAGAGTAAAATAACTTGAGCTCCTCTGTTTTTGATTTAATAATTTTAGATCTTAATTCATAATCAGGGTTCTGAATATCTACAACTAATCCACCAGAAAATCTTGATTTAATTCTGTCCTGAATTCTTGAAAGTTTATTTGGAGGTCTATCTGCAGACACAATAATCTGAGAACCTTTGTCAAACAATGCATTGAATGTGTGAAAAAACTCTTCTTGCATGGCCTCTTTTCCATTCATAAATTGAATATCATCAATTAAAAGAATATCTGTATTCCTAAAATATTCTTTAAATTTAACCATATCATTGGATTTTATAGATTTTACAAATTGGTACATAAATCTTTCAGCAGAAATAAACATAACCTTATTTTTATCTTTAAGTTCAAGACCTATAGCATTAAGTAAGTGTGTTTTTCCCATTCCAACACCTCCATATAAATATAGTGGATTATAGTGGGCGATTTCTTGAGATACCTTTTTTGAAGCTTCAAAAGCTAATTTATTGCTTTGTCCTGTAATAAAATTATTAAAATTTTTATTTGGATCTATTCTGTTATATTGAAGGTAAGAGTCTTTTATAAAAGAAATATTATTATTAATTTCATTATTATTTAAGTTTTGTTTATCTTGTGAATTATTTTTGTTTACTAAATTTTTTTTATCATCAACCAAAAACTCTATTCTTACGATGTCTTTTCTAAAACTCTTAACTATTTGTAATATTTGATCTAAATATCTTGATGTTATCCAATCTCTAATGAACCTCGTAGATACAGAAATTAGCACGTAATTTTTATATTCATCTATAAGTTCTATTTTTTTTAGCCAGCTATCAAAAATATCACTGCCAAATTTATCTTCCATTACATTTTGAACAATTTTCCAATCAAGTTTTTTCTCTTCTATTGGTGAATTATTTTGTAAATTGTTTTTCATGGTGGGAATCTCTTAAAACTTATCTAAGATTTTTATGCAATAAATTAATTTATAAATGCGAAAAAAAATAAAATTTAGAATTGTATAAATTCCAGATTGAATCAATAAATTAACAACTCAAAGTTAGTAAAGTAAAATTTACTTTCTAAATAAAATTATTTTTCTATATGTTGTGATGGAGCTAAATTAAAATTTAGATGTTGTTCTTTAATATTCAAACCACTGGTTGTAAATAGAATTAATCTTAAAATATAAATTATATATATATTTTTATTAACTACTTAAAGTTGTTATAAAGAATTAATTTTTTTTGTAATTCTGGAAATATTTCTTGACGCATTTTGTTTTTTTATAACGCCAGTCTTAGAAATCTTCATTAATTCAGAATTTAGCTTTGGTAAAAAAGCAAGGGCTTCCTTTTTGTCTTTTTTTTCTATTAAAACCTTCATTTTTTTTACTGCGGATCTAAATTTACTTTTTCTTGACCTGTTAACGGCCGTCTGTCTAGATATTCTACGAACTCTCTTAATTGCTGATTTGGTATTTGCCATAAGCGCGATTGTATATATTGAGATATAAAACTGGTCAATATAATAATTTTTTTATTTTTGGCATTTATTACAAAAAAAACTCGATCTATTTGTAATAACTATTTTTAAAATTTTTCCACTACAATTTATTCGGGGACATTTTAAGTTTTCTCTATTATAGACTTTAAATTCATTTTGAAATGAGCCCTTGTCACCGGAGGTATTTTTGAAATCTCTAATAGAAGATCCCCCTTTTATTATTGATTTCTTTAATACTTTTTTAGATTGTTTAATAATTTTGTCTATTTGCTCTTCTTTTAAAAGATCGACTGAAATTAAGGGATTTATCTTACACTCAAATAATATTTCGCTAGCATAAATATTTCCGATTCCAGAAACAAAATTTTGGTCTAACAAGAAATTTTTAATATTTTTTTTTTTATTTCTAAAATATGTCTTTACATAATAAGTATTGAAGTTTTTTGAAAAAGGTTCAGGCCCAAATTTTTCAAATTTTTTTAATAGCTCTTTTTTAGAACTAATTAATAAAATATATCCAAATCTTCTAGGATCATTATAAATTAATTTTAAATCATTAAATCGAATTTCTACATGATTGTGTTTTTTTGGTAAATGAGGACTATGATAAAAGCTAGTGTTAGTAAATTTTTTCTTTGAATATGTGTTTAGTAGATGGATAGTTCCAGACATACCTAGGTGAATTACACAGTAAGAATTATCAGTAAAAAAAATTATTATATATTTCGAAAATCTTCCAATTTTTTTTATTTTTTTTCTCTTCAAATAAGTTTCAAAATTTTTTGGGATTTTAAGACGTAAATTTCGGTTTTTTACCCTTACATCATTAATAATTTTTCCAGATATTTTTTTGTTTAATGATTTTCTTACAATTTCTACTTCTGGCAATTCTGGCATTAGATACTATATTAATCTTAAAATTATTTATTTATGCAACAATATCTTCAAAATAAAAAGGGACTTGTCCAAGGTGTATTTAATAAAGTTTTTGATAAATACGACCTCATGAATGATTTTATGTCCTTTGGTATTCACAGGATATGGAAAAATGATCTAATGTTTTGGATGAACCCTGGAACAAATAAAATCTTGTTGGATGTAGCTTGTGGAACTGGAGATCTTGCAAAATTATTTCATGATAAAACTAAAAATTTAAATAATGCAATTTGTATAGATCCCAATGAGGGAATGGTAAATTTAGGTAAAAAGAAGCTAAGAAAATATAAAAATATTAAATGGATTATTGGTTCAGCAGAAAATTTACCATTAGAAAATGAAACTTGTGATTATTATACAATTAGTTTTGGATTGAGAAACACTAAAAACTTAAACAAATCACTTTCAGAGGCGTATCGAGTTTTAAAGCCGGGAGGGCGGTTTTTGTGTTTAGAATTTTCAAAAATACAGAATTCAAACTTAGATTTTGCTTACAAAAATTACTCAAAGTTAATTCCATATTTAGGAAAATTTATTGTTGGAGACAAAAAGCCTTATGAATATTTATTAAAAAGTATTGAAAATTTTATTAACCAAGAAGAATTAATAGAATTACTTAAAAGTAATAATTTCCAAAATTGTAGTTATAGAAATTTATCTGGGGGAATTGTTGCAATACATTCAGGATGGAAATTATGATTAAAAAATTGTTTACTCTTTTTAAACTTGGTCGAAAACTCGCAAAATCAGATGCACTAAAAATTGCAACTAGATTTAATGAACCACCATTATTAGTAAAAGTTTTATTTAGCATTTTATCATTTTCTTTTTCGAACAATAAAAAAGTTGATAGTTCATTAAATCAAGGTGAAAGATTATCCTCGTCGCTTCAATCTATGGGAACCACATTTATAAAATTAGGACAATTTTTAGCTACCAGGCCTGACATAATCGGTGATGAATTATCGAAAGAACTAGAAAATCTTCAGGATAGATTACCTCCATTTTCACAAGACAAAGCTAGAGAAATTATTAAAAAAGATTTAGGTGAGCAAAGCTTTAACTCAATAATAAATCTTAGTGAGCCAGTTGCAGCTGCTTCAATTGCACAAGTTCATAAAGCTCAAATTAATGATGGCGGAACTATAAAAGATGTTGCAATTAAAATTTTAAGACCAGACATAAAAAAAATATTTAATGAAGAAATTGATGCATTAATGTTGTTTGCTTTCTTTGTAGAGTCATTCGTAAAAAAAACTAAAAGACTTAAGTTAGTTGAAGTTGTTTTTTTACTTAAAGAGATAACAAATCTTGAAATGGACCTAAGGTTTGAGGCAGCAGCTGCAAATGAATATGGAGAAAATACAAAGAACGATGAGGGTTTTTTAGTCCCTAAAATATATTGGAATTTTACTAGTGAAAATGTAATGACACTTGATTGGGTAGATGGAGTTTCAATTAGAGAAACCGATGAACTTTTAAATAGAAATATTGATGCAAAAAAAATAGCATCAGACATAATTCAGCATTTTTTAAGGCATGCTGTAAGAGATGGTTTTTTTCATGCAGACATGCACCAAGGAAATGTTTTTATAAATAAAAGTGGTCAAATAGTACCTATTGATTTTGGAATAATGGGTAGGTTAGATAAATTAAGCCAAAGATTTTTAGCAGAAATTTTATACGGTTTTATCCAAAGAGATTATAAAAAAGTTGCAGAGGTTCATTTAGTTGCTGGACTTGTGCCTAAGGATGTACCAGTTGATGATCTTGCTCAAGCATTAAGATCAATAGGAGAACCTATATTTGGCCAATCTGTAAAAGATATTTCCGGAGGAAAATTACTTAAACAACTATTTGACGTGACAGAAAAATTTAATATGCAAACCCAACCTCAGCTTCTTATGTTACAAAAAACAATGGTAGTTGTTGAAGGAGTAGCAAGAAGACTTAACCCTGATACAAATATATGGGAAACATCCAAGCCTGTTCTTGAAAAATGGCTGAGAGAAACAAAGGATCCTATAAATTCATTTAATGAAACACTTAAAAATTCTGCAGAAGTTATTAAGAGATTGCCTGAATTACCACAAATTATGGATAAAGCTAATCAGGCCTTAACATTTCTAGCAAGTGGACAAATTCCGCAGAACTCTAGCTCATTTAATGAGTTAAATGTAAAAAAATCAGAAATGTCTAGCTTCAGAAATCAGTCAATTATTGGTTTATTATTGCTTGTAATTGTTACTTTATTGGTATTTTAATCTCTCGCATGAATATATTGTCAAACAAAAAAATACTTGTCGTAATTTGTGGAGGTATTTCTGCTTATAAAAGTCTTGAATTGATTAGAGGCTTAAAAAAAAAACAGGTAGAAATAAAAACAATCATCACAAAAAGTGCTAAAGAATTTGTAACACCTTTATCTATAACATCCCTTTCTCAAGGAAAGGTATATGAAGACTTATTTAACTCTGAAAGTGAAAGCGAAATGGATCATATTTCATTATCAAGATGGGCAGATTTGATTATTGTGGTACCGGCAACAGCTAATACAATTTCAAAATTGAGTAATGGATTAACAGATGATCTTGCATCCACTGTATTGTTAGCATCAAATAAAAAGATTTTTATAGTACCAGCGATGAATGTGAGAATGTGGGATCACCCGTCAAATAAAAAAAATATTATTAAACTAAGGGAATATGGTTATAGTATAATAGGTCCAGAGATCGGAGATATGGCATGCGGAGAGTATGGTGAGGGAAAAATGACCGAGCCATCAGATATCCTTTTACATATTGAAAATTACTTATCTAGTCTACAAAAAAATAAAAAATACAAGGCTTTAGTCACGGCAGGACCTACTAGGGAATATTTGGATCCAGTTAGATATTTAACAAACAAATCAAGTGGAAAGCAAGGTTACGAAATTGCAAAATCATTTAGAGATAATGGATTTGAAACAACACTAATATCAGGAACAACAAACTTAAAATCTTTGGAAGATATAAAATTTATTGAAGTTGAAACTGCAGACGAAATGTTAAAAAAAACAATTGAAAACCTTCCAGTTGATGTTGCTGTTTTTTCAGCTGCTGTGTGTGATTTTAAATTTAAAAAATATAATAAAGAAAAGATTAAAAAAAATGCTGAACTAGATATTAGCATGATCAAAAATACAGATATATTATCTTATGTTTCAAAACATAATTCACTTAGACCAAGACTTACTGTAGGTTTTGCTGCTGAAACGGAAAATTTAGATTTAAATGCAAAAGATAAGCTAAGTAGTAAAAATTGTGATTGGATTATTGCTAATAATGTATCAGATAATGAAATAGGATTTGATTCAGAATACAATGAAGTTAAAATTTTTTATAAAAATAATAAAAACGAAATACTACATAAGATGAATAAATCATTAATTGCAGAAAATATAGTTGAGAGAGTTATAAAAAGTCTTAATTAATGGTCAAAATTAAGATAAAGAAACTTGACCCTAAGGTCAAAATTCCACAATATAAAACTGAAGGATCATCAGGCATGGATCTAATGGCATTTGTAAAAGATTCTTTTAAAATTAAGCCAAACAGTTCTGAATTAATACCAACTGGAATATCTATAGCTATTCCTCAAGATACAGAGATACAAATTAGACCTCGGTCAGGTTTGGCAGCAAAATCTCAGATAAGCGTACTCAATACACCCGGTACGATTGATAGTGACTACAGGGGAGAGTTAAAAGTTATATTATTTAATCATGGGGTGGATGATTTTATTGTTAATAATGGAGATAGAATAGCACAAATGATTTTAATGCCCGTTCTGAAAGCTTCTTTTGAGGAAGTAGATGAGCTACCCGATACAGTTAGAGGGTCTGGTGGCTTTGGATCAACAGGTAAATGAAGAACTTATTAAGCAAAAGAACTCTAAACAAATATTCAAGGCAAATAATTCTAAAAGATGTTGGGATTATTGGACAAAAAAAAATTTTTAATTCAAAAATATTAGTGGTTGGCGCAGGTGGATTGGGTAGTCCAGTAATTGATTTATTAGTTAGAGCAGGTGTCGGTTTTTTAGGTGTCATTGAAGATGACAAAGTTGATTATAGCAATTTACATAGACAAACTCTCTATGATTATAATGATGTGGGTAAGTACAAATCAGATGTAATAAAAAAAAAAATTAAATTAATTAACGACAAAATAAAATTAAAAACTTTTAAAGAAAGGGCTAGTGATAAAAATTTAGGTAAAATTCTACCAAAATTCGATATAATTGTTGATGGAACAGACAACTTTCCAACTAAATTTTTACTAAATAAGTATTCATTAAAACATAAAAAGAAATTAGTTATCGGAGCAATAAGTAAATTTGATGGACATATCTTTAGTTTTGATTTTTCACGAAAAAAAATTCCTTGTCTTAACTGTTTTTATCAAGGAATGCCTTCTGATGAAATATTAAATTGCGAGGCTGAAGGTATTTTAGGACCTACTGCAAATGTAATAGGAGCATTACAAGCAAACGAAGTTTTAAAATTAATCTTAGGACTGAATGGAATTATTAAAAATAATATTTTAATAGTTGATTTATTAAATCTTACATCCAGAAAAGTTTATTTTAAGAAGAGAAAGAATTGTCTGTGCAAAAAATTATAATTTTTGTTTTAACTTCTTTGATATTAATAACTCAACCAGTTAATGCAAAAGATGAATTTTTTCTTATGCTTAAGAATAAAAAAGTGAATGTGAGATATGGGCCAGGATTTGATTATCAAGTCAAATATATTTATAAAAAAATTCAACTTCCTTTAAAAGTTATTGATAAAAAAGAGAATTTTAGACGAATTATAGATCATAAAAATAATAATGGTTGGATACATGTTTCTCAACTAAGGAAAGCTAAGTCATTTATACCACTTGAAGATAAAATAATTTTCAAAAAACCGTCTAAATTTTCTAAACCTCTAGCCCAAATAAAAAAAGGTAGATTACTTTTAATAAAAAAATGTGAAACTCAGTGGTGTAAAATTCAAACCGGTGGATTTATTGGTTGGGTCAATGTTGAAAATGTTTGGGGATCAACTAATTAAAATCACTGGACAGAGCTTTTATAGTGCTTTCTGAAAGCTTTGTTGAGTGTGAATACTCTTTATGATCTATTCCTAATTCAATGCTCACATTATTACCTTTAAATTTTGAAATTTGGTTTTGATCAAATTCGAAATGTATAAATTGCACTGATGATGCTTTTCCCTCTGCAGAAGTTCTATCTACATCTATTTCGGGCTTCCCATAAATTACTTCATTATCAATCTTAATAAATACATTTTCTTCAACACCACCTAATTTTCCCAGAAACGTAGATCTAATGACTGGGTTATCAATTTCAAACATTAGTGTTGAAACCAATTCTTTTCCATTTGGAATTAAAGGATTGTAAGCTGTTAACTCGTCATTGAGTTGCTCATCTCCACCTTTTTCTATATGCAACATTTCCTGAACTTGGGCCAACATTGTTTCATAACACTCAAAATAAAAGGTTGCGTATGGGCCAAGTGGTACCCTTCTGTCTTTTTTGAATTCAACTAACTCTTTTCTCATTTGACGTCTATTTTTTTCATATACATCTGGGGCTAGTAAATCTGTTTTTTGAATAATTTTTTGGTTTTTTGGCATTTCTATAATCTATAACTTTTTGCTACTAGTTCTATGGGATGTAAAGCCTCATCATTATTAATGTTTGTATCCTCGGCAAGCTGTTTGATATGTTTTCCTGCCAATGGACAATCTGATGCCATATATTTATTGTTTTTTCTTTTAACTGCGCTGACCGTATTTTTCGCGACTTTAACTGCAGTGTCGTGTGTTTGTTTCATCACTCCAAAAGTCCCACCGTGACCGGCACATTTTTCAATTAAATCAATTTTTATATTTGGAATTAATTTAAGCATATCTCTTGCTTTATTACCCATATTCTGAGCTCTGGCATGGCATGCGTGATGTACGGTCACTCCGCCGTCTATTTCCTGCATTCCTTTTACTAATCCCTCTTTGTTTGCTATATCAACAATATATTCATCAATATCAAAAGTATTTTTTGATAATTTTTTTATATCTTCGTCATTTGGTAGGAGAAGTGGCCATTCAAATTTAAACATCAAACCACAGCTAGCAGTCAAAGTTATAACTTTATAGCCTTTGTCTATAAAACGGATTAGTTCTTTTGACACTAATTTAGCTTGTTTAATTACCTTATCTGGATCAGCTTGTTCAAGATAGGGCATTCCACAACAACCAGCGTAAGAATGTTCAACTTCAACATTATTATGATTTAAAACTTTTAGTGCAGCTTCTCCTGTAGTTTTTTTATTAAAATTTACAAAACAAGTAGAATAAATCACAACTTTTCTATTTGTTTCCTCAGCTAATTTCTTTTTCTTAAACTTTTTAAAATAATTTGAAAATGTTTCACTATTATACTTTGGTAATATTGCTCTCTTATCAATGCCTGTTAAAAATTCTAAGACTTTACGGAAAAAAGTATTTTTTATGTTTGAAAACCAATTAATTATGCCACTAAACATAACTCCAATATTTCCGTTACGGTCTATGTTGGCCAACTGCTTTGTAATATTAGAGATCTCACCATTTTTTCTTTGAAGCATCCGGTATCGAAGCATTAAATGTGGAAAATCTAAATCAAATTCATGAGGAGGAACGTAGGGGCACTTAGTCATAAAACACATATCACATAAAGTACAAGCATCGACGACTGGTTTGAATTTATCACTTGATAAAGATGATACTTCACCATCCTCGGACTCATCAATATAATCAAATAGTTTTGGAAAACTATCACATAAGTTAAAACATCTTCTGCAACCATGACAAATATCAAAAACTCTTCTCATTTCTTGATCCAACTTTTGTGGTTCTAGAAAATCTGGATCTTTAAAATTTATTGGATGTCTTATTGGTGCTTGTGTACTACCTTCTTTGCTCATTTGATTTAGTATAAAGAATTCAAATAAATATGAATAATAAAATTATTATTTATTAAATTTATTGATTTGTTTTAGTGGACATCTTAATGTCCACTAAATTAAATTTAAGCGATACTTTCTAAAGTTTTTTGAAACTTACCTGCGTGAGATTTTTCAGCTTTTGCTAATGTCTCAAACCAATCAGCTATTTCATCAAAACCTTCTTCTCTAGCTGTTTTTGCCATACCAGGATACATATCTGTATACTCGTGTGTTTCACCTTCAATAGCAGACTCTAAATTTGCCTTAGTTTCACCAATTGGTTTACCAGTTGCTGGATCTCCGACTTCTTCTAGATACTCAAGATGCCCGTGTGCGTGACCAGTTTCACCCTCTGCAGTTGATCTAAAAACTGCAGCTACATCGTTAAAACCTTCTACGTCTGCTTTTTGAGCGAAATATAAATATCTTCTATTAGCTTGGCTTTCTCCTGCGAAAGCAGCTTTCAAGTTTTCCTCTGTTTTACTTCCTTTTAATGACATAATTAATCTCCTTTGAGAAAACATATAATCATTCTAAACTACATGTCAACAGTTTAGAATGGTTTTAATATAATTTATATAGTATTGTTATTATTGATTTTTTTTTGCTACTGATTATCAGTATCAAGTTTTACTAAAACTTCTACAGATTTAACTTTTTTTCCAGGAATTGATTTTTTAATATTAATTGGACCCACGTCAACTTCATCTAAATCAATCAATTTTTTTTCTGATATATCATAAAAATGATGATGGTCTGTAACATTTGTATCAAAATAACTTTGATTTGAGTCTATTGGAATTTCTTTTAGGTATCCTTTTTTTTCGAATGCGTGAATAGTATTATAAACAGTAGCTAAAGATATTTTTTCATTTGCCTCGGTTTCAATTATTTTAACAAGGTCATTTATTGTAAAATGAAATGTTACCTCTTTATTAAATAAAACTTCACAAATCTTTATTCTTTGCTTCGTTGGTCTCAAACCAGAGTTTCTTAATTTGTTGATAAATTCAACTGTAGTAGTCATTTGTAATTTATAATAATTCTAAACTATTTGTATATTATAATTAAGTTAAATCAAGTATGAAGATTACAAATATGAAAAAAAACTCGTTTAGTTACGATGAGTTAATTAGCTGCGCAAATGGCGAGCTATTTGGACCTGGTAATGCGAAATTACCATCTCCTCCAATGCTTATGTTTGATAGGATATCGGAAATTGATGAAAATAAAGGCTTTTTTAATAAAGGAGTTATTAAAGCAGAGCTTGATATTAAAGAGGATTTGTGGTTTTTTGACTGCCACTTTAGAGAAGATCCAGTGATGCCTGGTTGTTTAGGTCTTGACGCTATGTGGCAGTTAGTAGGTTTTTATTTAGGATGGCTTGGAAACCCTGGTAGAGGAAGAGCATTAGGCGTAAGCACCGTAAAATTTACTGGTGAAGTTCTAAAAAATGTCAAAATGGCAACATACGAAATAGACATGAAAAGAATTTTAATTAAAGGAGAAACAACTGTTGGACTAGCAAATGGTATTTTATGTGCGGACGGTAAAAAAATATATTCAGCAGAAAACTTAAAAGTAGGATTATTCAAATAATGAGAAGAGTAGTTATTACAGGAATTGGTATTGTCTCTTGTTTAGGAAACAATCAAGATGAAGTTCATCAATCGTTATTAAATTCAAAATCAGGAATTTCATTTTCAGAAGAATATAAAGAGCATAACCTTAGAAGTCACGTTCATGGTAAACCAAATATTAAACTTCAAGATCATGTAGATAGAAAAACGATCCGTTTCATGGGATCTGGTTCTGCATATAATTATATAGCAATGAAAGAAGCAATTACAGATTCTGGTCTTGAAGAAATGGATGTAAGTAACTTCAAGACAGGAATTGTTATGGGATCAGGAGGTCCATCAATCGAGAACGTTGTTTTGTCAGTTGATAAAACACGAGCAAAAACTCCAAAATTAATGGGTCCATTTATTGTTCCAAGAACAATGGCAAGTACCGCATCTGCAACTCTTGCTGTGCCATTTAAAATTAAAGGCATGAATTACACAATGAGTTCAGCTTGTGCAACAAGTGGACATTGTATTGGTCATGCAAGTGAATTAATTCAAATGGGTAAACAAGATATTGTTTTTGCCGGAGGTAGTGAGGAATTACATTGGGCTATGACAGCAATGTTTGATGCCATGACTGCTCTATCCTCAAAATATAATGATACTCCAGAAAAAGCATCTAGAGCATATGACAAAACTAGAGATGGTTTTGTAATTGCTGGAGGAGCAGGTGTTTTGGTAATGGAAGAATACGAACACGCAAAAGCAAGAGGAGCTAAAATATATGCTGAACTAACAGGATATGGAGCAAGCTCAGATGGATATGATATGGTAGCACCATCTGGAGAAGGTGCTGTTAGATGTATGAAAATGGCTCTATCAACATCGAAAAACAAAATTGATTATATCAATACACACGGAACCTCAACTCCTGTTGGAGATATTACTGAATTAAATGCAGTAGGCGATGCATTTGGTGAAGATATTCCAAAAATAAGTTCTACAAAATCTTTATCTGGTCATCCATTAGGTGCTGCTTCAGTTCATGAAGCAATTTATAGTTTAATTATGATGAAAAATAGTTTTATTAC
Source organism: uncultured Pelagibacteraceae bacterium (assembly GCA_902546765.1). Classification (GTDB taxonomy): domain Bacteria; phylum Pseudomonadota; class Alphaproteobacteria; order Pelagibacterales; family Pelagibacteraceae; genus Pelagibacter. The sequence goes on from CACCLG010000001.1 coordinate 84,332, forward strand.
AGCATCTGCAAATATTAATGATATGGATGAGGATGCAAAAAAATATCCAATTGTAACTCAAACAGAAAAAAATGTGTCGCTTAACTCAGTAATGTCAAACAGTTTTGGATTTGGTGGAACAAATGCTACTTTAATATTTGAGAAAGTGTAATCCATGAGTTTAATGAAAGGCAAAAAAGGATTGATCATGGGAGTTGCAAATGAAAGATCCATTGCATGGGGTATTTCACAAAAATTATCTGAAGCGGGAGCCGAGCTTGCATTTACTTATCTAGGCGATGCTTTGAAAAAAAGGGTAATACCTTTAGCAGAAAAGCTAAATTCAAATGTGACTTTTAGTTGTGATGTAGAGAAAAAAGACGATGTAGTTAAATTATTTGAAGATGTAAAATCCAGCTGGGGTGAGATTGATTTTGTTGTTCATGCAATAGCGTTTTCAGATAAATCAGAGCTTTCCGGTGAATATTTGAATACAACAAGAGAAAACTTTCAAAGAAGCATGCTTATTTCATGCTTCTCTTTTACTGAGGTAGCTAGAGAAGCATCAAAGATAATGAAACCCAATGGAAGCATGATCACCTTAAGTTACGAAGCAAATAAAGCAATTCCTAATTATAATGTTATGGGAGTTTGTAAAGCAGCACTAGAATCTAGTGTAAAATACTTAGCAAGAGATTTGGGTGCTAAACAAATAAGAGTAAATGCAATTAGCGCAGGACCTATTAAAACATTAGCTGCATCAGCAATTGGTGATGCAAAATTCTTATATAAATGGAATGAAGACCATTCATTTCTTAAAAGAAACGTTGATATTCATGATGTAGGAAATTCTGCATTATACTTACTAAGTGATCTAGCAGGTGGTGTTACTGGTGAAATTCACTATGTAGATGCTGGGTACAACAAATTAGGTATGCCAGATCCCAAAAATATTTCTTAAAATTTAGTTAAATTTAGTTAAATTTAGTTAAACTTTTTAGGGGCGTTCTGTTTCCCCCTATAATTTAAATACTAACAGAAAATAAAGACTTTTTGAAACACTTCAATGTATTCTTCAATGTAAATTCCTTTTGGAAATAGACTGGAGACATAGGAAACCTTTGGAAAGGGGCGTTCTGTTGCCAGGTGCCCCAGACCTCAAATTTTAATTAAATTATTGCCTGTTTAATTGAAAGTTTAACTTTTCCTCTATCAAATCCAATGACTTTAACTTTAACCTGATCACCTTCTTTAACAACATCAGTTACTTTAGCCACTCTTTTGTCAGCAAGTTCTGAGATATGAACAAGTCCATCTTGTTTACCTAAGAAATTAACAAATGCACCAAACTCCATAATTTTCATAACTTTCCCATTATAAATTTTATTTAATTCAGCTTTTGCAGTCAGATCTTTAATCATCTGCATTGCTTTGTTTCTAGACTCTTCATCCGGTGCTGCTACAGTTACTTCACCTTCGTCATTAATATCAACTTTAGCACCTGATACTTCAACGATTTCTCTTATTGTTGCTCCACCTTTTCCAATGACAGTTGCAATATCTTTTTTATCTACAGATATTTTTTCCATTTTTGGTGTGTGTTTTCCTACATTATCTCTAGATTTAGAAAGTGCTTTGTTCATCTCCCCTAAGATGTGAATTCTTCCTTCTTTTGCTTGATTTAAAGCCTGCTCCATTATTTCAAAAGTGATACCAGTAATTTTTATATCCATTTGAAGAGAAGTAATTCCATCTTTTGTTCCAGCAACTTTAAAGTCCATATCTCCCAGATGATCTTCATCTCCTAGAATGTCAGATAAAACACTAAAATCATCACCTTCTTTGATTAATCCCATTGCGATCCCTGCAACAGGTTCTTTTATAGGAACACCAGCATCCATTAATGCTAATGATGTTCCACAAACAGTTGCCATTGAAGAAGAACCATTAGACTCTGTAATCTCAGAAACTATTCTAAAAGTATATGGGAAGCTTTCCTTTGATGGTAACGATGAATTTATTGCTCTCCAAGCAAGTTTTCCATGTCCAATTTCCCTTCTGCCTGTTCCAATTCTTCCAGTTTCTCCAACTGAAAAAGGTGGAAAGTTGTAGTGAAGCATAAATCTTTCTTTTTGCAATCCATCTAAACTTTCAATTTTTTGTTCATCATCAGATGTACCAAGGGTAGTAGTAACAATTGCTTGTGTTTCTCCTCTTGTAAATAATGCAGATCCATGAACTCTTGGAAGAATTCCTACTTCACACATTATTGGTCTAACATCTGCTAAACCTCTTCCATCAATACGATTTTTATTTTTTAATATGTCAGTTCTAACGATTGTTTTTTCAAGATTTTTAAGCTGTGAGTTTACATCTAAGTCTGTATAATTTTCATTTTCTTCATACAGTTTTTTAGCTTTATCAGTTATTTCTGAAATCATATTTGATCTTTCCTGCTTATCTCTAATTGAAAATGCCTTCGTAAGATCTGCAGTAAATTCATCTTCTAATTTTTTCTTAACTTCAGAAAGATCTTTCTTCTCAACAACCCATTCATCTTTTCTACATTCTTTGGCTAAATCCTCTATCATTTGAATAACTGGCACAAAGCCTTCGTGACCAAATTTTACAGCATTTAACATTTCTTCCTCTGTTAAACCATTTGCCTCTGACTCTACCATTAAAACCGCATCTTTAGTTCCTGCTACAACTAGATCTAATTTTGAATTTTTGAGTTCAACTTTAGATGGATTTAAAACATATTTTCCATCTATAAAACCAACTCTAGATGCCCCAACAGGTCCTAAAAATGGCATACCTGAGATTGCTAGAGCTGTTGATGAAGCAATAATTGATAAAATATCTGCTTCATTTTCTTTGTCATAAGAAATTACAGTTGGAAGCACTTGTACTTCATTTTTGAATTCATCTGGAAACAAAGGTCTGATCGGTCTGTCAATTAATCTTGAGATTAATGTTTCACTCTCTGTTGGCCTTGCTTCTCTTTTAAAATATCCACCAGGAATTTTTCCTGCTGCATAATATTTTTCTTGATAATTTACTGATAAAGGAAAGTAATCTACATCTGGATTTACTTTTTTTGCTCCAACAGCTGTCGCTAATACAACTGTTTCACCACATTGCGCAATAATTGCACCATCTGCTTGTCTTGCAATTTTTCCTGTTTCTAAACTTATCTTTTTCCCTGCTACTTCTATTTCCTTCTTTACTACCTTAAACATTTATTTCCTACTTACTTCCTTAGATTTAGTTTTGATATTACTTCTTTATAAGACTCGATTTTATTTTTCTTTAAATAGTCCAATAGTTTCTTCCTTCTATTAACAGCTCTCAATAAACCTACTGATGAGTGTTTATCTTTCTTAAACTGTTTAATATGTTTTGATAGGTTCTCAATTTTATCTGTCAATTGAGCAACCTGAACTTCAGACGACCCTGTATCTTTGTCATGGATCGCAAGTTCTTTTGCTTTTTTTGCCATCATATTATCCTTATTTATTTGTTTGTTTTATTAAGTTTTCAATTTTTTCAGCATAATCAAATGAGTCATCTTTTACGAAATATAGTTTTGGTAAAAACTTCATAACTATTTTCTTTGAAAGTACTTTTCTAATTACAAATGAAAATTCTTTTAATTTTGCAACAATATCATCGGCCTCTCTACCACCTAAAGGCATAACAAATATTTTTGCAGTTTTTAAATCTGGAGACATTCTAACTTCAGTAACTGTGATTTCTTTTGTTGATAAAGGCAGTTTCGCTTCATCTCTTATAAATAACATGCCCAAAGCTTGCTTTATCATTTCACCCACTCTTAATTGTCTTTGTGTTACTGGTTTACCTAAACTTGTCATCAAATTGTTCTCTCTGTTATTGTTGAATTATAAACTTCAATGATATCTTTTTTTTGAAAGTCTCCAAAATCTTTCAAGGTTATTCCACACTCTAAACCTGCAGAAACCTGTTTAGTTTGATTTTTTTCTCTAAATATTGAGCCAATTTTACCATTAAATATAATAGCTCCATCTCTGATTACTCTTGCATTCGAGTCTTGTGTAATTTCACCATCTGTAACTTTAGAACCAGCAACTTTTCCTACCTTTGATACTTTAAATATTTCCAATATTTCTGCAGTCCCTATTATTTGTTCATCAACTTCAGGAGTTAATAAACCTGACATCTTACTCTTTATAAAATCTAATACCTCATAAATGATGTTGTAAGATGAGATGATAATTCTTTCTTGCTCAGCTCTTTTCTTTGCCTCTTTGCTTGGTTTAACATTAAATGCTATCAAAACTGCATTTGAAGCTTTTGCTAAAGTTACATCTGTTTCAGTTACCATTCCAATATCTGAAAGCAAAATCTTAGGTTTAACTTCATCGTGCTTTATTAGATTAATTGCATTTTTGATCGCCTCTGAGGATCCATGAACGTCGGATTTCACAATGATGTTTAATTCCTCTGATGCAGCATCTTTAAATGCAGAGTCTTGTGTTACAAATGTTAATGAATTTTTGCCATCCTTAGATTCTTGAATTCTAGCATCACACAGGGATTTTGCCTCTTTTTCACTATCAAGGACTATAAAATCATCTCCAGCCTTTGCTGCACCATTTATACCTAAAATTTCAACTGGTGTAGCTGGTTCTGCTTGATCTATATTTTTTCCCTGGTCATTAATTATTGCTCTAACTTTTCCCCATTTTAAACCACTTACAAAAAAATCACCTTTTTTTAAAGTCCCGGCAGTAACAATAACATTTGCAATAGGTCCTCTTCCAATATCAATTTTAGATTCTAAAACAATTCCTTTAGCCTCTGTCTCAAAATCAGTTTTTAAATCTAGAAGCTCAGCTTGTAAGATAACACTCTCAACTAATTTATCTAAATTCTGCTTTGTCTTGGTTGAAATCTCAACCATCAAGGTATCTCCAGATAAGTCTTCAGCAATTAATTCATATTCTAATAATTGATTCTTAATTTTTTGTGGATCAGCTTCCGGCAAGTCACATTTGTTTATTGCGACAACAATCGGGACTTTTGCTGCCTTAGCATGCTTTATAGATTCTATTGTTTGAGGTTTCACTCCATCGTCTGCTGCTACAACAAGAATGACTAGATCAGTAAGCTTTGATCCTCTCGCCCTCATTTCTGTAAAAGCTGCATGGCCAGGTGTGTCTATAAAAGTAATTTTATTGGACTGATGTATAATTTGGTAGGCACCAATATGTTGAGTAATTCCACCAAACTCTCCTGATACCACATTTGCTTTTCTTAAAACATCAAGAACTGACGTTTTACCATGATCCACATGCCCCATTACAGTGACGATCGGAGCTCTGCTTTTTAAATTCTCAGCTTTAACTTCTTTTATTTTTTCAATTATTTCCTCTGCTTTTTCTTCTCTAATTGGATTATGTCCAAATTCTTTTACTAAATATTCAGCAGTATCCGAGTCGATTGTATGGTTTATCGTTACTGTAACTCCCATACCTAATAAATGTTTTATAATATTGCTTGACTGTTCAGCCATTCTATTTGCAAGCTCTCGAATTGTAACCACTTCAGGTATTTTAACGTCTCTTTTGATTGGTTTTAGACTGTCTTTATTGTCTTCTTGATTTAAAAGTCTATTCTCTTTCAGTTTAGCTCTTTTTAATGATGCTAAACTTCTCCCTTTACCTGTAAAGTCCTCATCGCTTAGTGCTCTAGACACTGTTAATTTTAATTCTCTTCTTTTTGATGTTACTTTTCCATTTTTTGTATCTTTACTTGGAATTGATTCTCCTTTTAATCTTCTAGTTGCTCTTTGCTCTGCAAGCTTTCTTCTCTCAAAATCTGAACTAGGGGAAGTATTTGGTTTAGTAAATGTGTTACTTCTAGGCAAAAAAGGTGTGCTCCCTTTAGGTCTTTCATTTGTCGTATTTGGTTTTGAGTAATTTGGTTTAGTTCCAAATCTAGGTTTTTTTTCAATTACAACAGTATTTTTTGACTTTGATTTAGCTTGCTCTATGCTGTTTATAGTTTTTTTGGAACTTCCAGAAATTGATAACTTTAATTTTTTCTTTTCCATATTTCATCTCTCAATCTTTATAAATTTTTTCACGAGCAGACATAATTAAACTATCTGCCTCTTGTTTTGACAACGCAAAATCTTCTAAATACCCTTTGATTTTCACTCTCTCGCCTTTAACAACATCATAATTACCTGTCAGTTCGTCAGATGCTAAATCTGCAAAGTCAGTTAACGTTAAAATATTTTGTTCTCCCAATGTAACCAGCATACCTGGTGTTAAACCTTCGTGATTAATAAGTTCATTTTCTAGACCCAAATCTTTTACTCTTTTTGCAATTTCTTCTTGGTCTTTTTGATAAAACTCTTTTGCTCTTTCAATAAGTTCTTTTGCTGTATCTTCTTCTATACCCTCAATTTTTGTTAAGGCCTCAGGTTCACTATCCTTAATATCATCAATTGTTGAAAAACCTTCAGCTACAAGTAATTGACCTAAAGTTTCATCTAATTCTAAATTTTTTACGAAATTATCAGTTTTTTCTTTAAATTCTATTTGCCTTCTCTCAGAGTCCTCTTGATCAGTCATTATGTTAATCTCGTAGTTCAAAAGTTTAGTAGCCAATCGAACATTTTGACCTCTTCTACCTATAGCTTTACTTAAATTCTCTTCAGTAAGGATCACGTCCAATTTCTTAGCATCATTATCAACATTGACTCTTTGTACTTCTGCTGGTGATAGCGCATTTGCAACTACTACTGCTGGATCCTCTGACCAATTTACAATATCAATTTTCTCACCTTGAAGTTCGTTAACAACTGCTTGAACTCTACTGCCTCTCATTCCAACGCAAGCACCAACTGGATCTAATGAAGTATCAATTGCTTTAACACAAATTTTTGCTCTGCTTCCAGGATCTCTAGAGGAGGATTTTATCTCAATTAGTCCATCATAAATCTCTGGAACTTCTTGGATAAATAATTTTTCCATAAATTTAGGATGTGCTCTAGATAAAAATATTTGTTGTCCTCTTGGCTCTCTTCTTACATCTAAGCAGTAAGCTTTAATTCTATCTCCTGCCTTAATATTTTCTCTAGGTATTAATTCATTTTTTTGAATAATTGCTTCTGTTCTGCCAAGATCTACTATTATGTTTCCAAATTCTAATCTTTTAACAATTCCACTTAATATTGTATCCTTTTTGTCTATAAAATCATTAAATTGTCTTTCTCTTTCTGCCTCTCTCACATTAAAGCTTATTACTTGTTTTGCAGTTTGAGCAGCAATTCTTCCAAAATCAAATGATGGCAAAGGTTGTAAAACTTCATCTCCAACTTTTTTGTCTTTATTGTTTTCATTAAGTTTGATTGCATCATCTAAACTAATTTCTAAATTTGAATTTTCTGGGCTGTCAACAATTTGTAGTTTTCTAAAAATTCCTATGTCACCGTTGTCACGATTTATCTCTACCTTTATCTCATTTTCAGATCCAAACTTTGATTTTGCAGCCTTAGCAATACCATTTTCCATTGAATCAATTATCAACTCTTTATCAATTGATTTTTCTAAAGCTACTGCTTCTGCAATTCGTAATAATTCAAGTTTATCTGCTCTTCTGTTTAACATTTAAGTTTTCTCCAAAAAAAAATGGGCCGAGGCCCATTTTGAAATTTCAATAATGTATACGGAATATATTTGCTTTTTTTAAATATTCAACTTTATTTAACTATTAAATATGTTTGATTTATCAGTTTTTTCCCATGAAAATGATCCATCTGATTCTGGCTCTCTCCCAAAATGACCATATGCTGCAGTTTTTTGATAAATAGGTTTATTTAAACTCAACATTTCTCTAATTCCTCTAGGACTTAAATCAAAGTTTTCTCTTATTAATTTTTCAACATGTCTGTTTTGTTCTTCATCATTAGTGAAAAGATTAACATAAATAGAAAGTGGTTTGGAGACACCGATAGCATACGCAAGCTGTATTAAACATCTATCGGAAATTTTTGATGCAACTATATTTTTTGCTAAATATCTAGAAGCATAAGCTGCTGATCTATCAACTTTTGTAGGATCTTTTCCTGAAAATGCTCCACCGCCATGAGGAGCAGCACCACCATAAGTATCAACTATAATTTTTCTTCCAGTCAATCCAGCATCTCCATCTGGTCCGCCAATAACAAAATTTCCTGTTGGATTTACATAAATTTCATCTTCGCTAAGATCTGATAATAAGCTTTTAGGTATAGATTTTTCTATATAAGGTTTGACTAATTCTCTAACATCTGCTTGGTTTACATCTGCAGAATGTTGTGTTGATATTACTACTGATTTAACAGCTGCGGGTTTTCCTTCTTTATACTCTATTGTTATTTGACTTTTTGAATCTGGTTCTATGTTTTTTAATTTCCCTGATTTTCTATCTTCAGCCATTAGTCTTAATATTTTATGTGAATAGTGAATAGGAGCTGGCATTAAAACGTCTGTTTCATTACATGCATAGCCGAACATGATACCTTGATCTCCGGCACCTTCGTCCTTATTCCCAGATGCATCAACACCCATTGCAATATCTGCAGATTGCGAATGTAAATGACTCTCAATTTTTGTAGCTTCTTTGTAAGAGAAACCATCTTGATCATATCCAATATCTTTAATGCAATCTCTGACTTTTGAAATCAATTCATCTTTTTTGATTTCTGGACCTCTAACCTCACCTGCCAAAACAACTTTATTAGTTGTCGTTAGTGTTTCACACGCTACTCTAGATTGGGGTTCGTTAGCTAAATAATTATCTACTACCATATCTGAAATTCTATCTGATACTTTATCTGGATGACCTTCTGATACAGACTCGCTAGTAAAAAGGAAATTTTTAAGATTATTCATGATCCAATCTTCTAATAGATAATATTAAAAAAATATAGACAAAAATTACTACAAAATACATTTTATTTCCATATTTAGAAAAAAGTGTAACTTTATGCTTAATTTTGTTAGTATGAATCGAACCAGTTTCCTCTAAATCAATTAATGATTTAATTTTACCGGTTGGATTGATAATTGCGGAAATACCGTTGTTTGCTGATCTGATTAGAGCTTTACCTTGCTCAATAGATCTAAACCTAGAGTGAGCATAGTGTTGGTATGGGCCTATTGAATTTCCAAACCAACCATCCTCGGAAATATTAATTATTAAATCATAATCTAAATTATTATTTAGTGTCCCTGCATAAATTATTTCATAACAAATTGTAGCTAATAGTTTTAAATTAATATCTTCAATATTTAAAATTGCTTTTTTATCTTTTCCTTTAGTGTAAGATTGATAATTATTGGTTAAACTTTTAAGCCCTATCAAAGACAGAACATTCTCTAGAGGCAAAAACTCACCAAATGGAACTAATTTCCTCTTATCGTAATAATCGATTACATTCGATTGATTATCAATAACTGCAATGGAGTTAAAATAATCAGTTTTACCGTTTAAATTCACCTTCCTATTTAAACCTAGCAAAATAAAATGATCCTTATCAAAATTTTTACTAAAAATTTCTTTGTATGAATTAATATTATTCATGTTGGTTAAAGGTAAAACACCTTCTGGCCAGATAAAAATTGTTTTCTCTCCAAAATATCTTTGTGGATCACTCAGATTGACTAAATTTTTAATTATTGAATATTCATCAACATTCGATGAATAAAATCTTTCTAAAGATACTTTGGTAGAAATAGTAACAATATTTATATTATTTTTATCACTTTTTATACTCAGATTATTTAAGCTGACATATCCATAAATAAAATTAGATATGACTAAAATTCCAACAATAAAAATACAATAAATATTTTTTTTTGACTTTTTGATGAACCATATAGATGGTATTGTAAACAAAGTGATACATAGCAGATTAAATCCATAAATTCCCGCTAAAGAGTTGATTTGAATAAACTCTATTTGATCAGAAAAACTATAAGCTATTAAGTTCCATGGGAAACCAGAAAGTACAATTCCACGAATATATTCAATAATACTTAAAACAAGTGAAAATATAAGAACTGAAGAAATAATTTTTTTTTGACTTAGAAAAAATTTTGTTATCAGGGTTGCAATACCAAAAAAGATTGAGATGAATGCTGGAATACAAATAATTGATATTGGTATTAAAAATTTAAAATTATTATCAAATGTAAGAGAAATTGAGATCCAATATAAACTGCAAATAAAATATCCAATCCCAAAAAACCATCCGTAAAGAAAAAAAATTAATTTGGATTTATTTGAATTTTTAGCTTCAACTAAAAATAAAAATAAAAATGTAAAAGATATAAAATTTATGAAAAAAAAGTTATATGGAGGTAAACTAAATGTTGAAGCGCTACCAAGTAAAAATAAAATTAAAAAATTTAGTTTTTCAGATTTTGTCAAAAGTTTAACTTATTGAGTTTAATATTTTATTTTCTTCTTTATTCATTATTTTGAAATCTTTTATTTTTTTATGATCAAAACCTAGAAGATGCAAAAATCCATGGATAAAAGTTATTTCTAGAATAAAATTTTTTTTATTTGGAAAAATATATTGATAACTGATAATTATATCTCCAAGATAAATTTCTTTTTTTTTTAATTCTTTTTTTAAATCTGTTTTTGTAAACGAAGGAAATGACAATATATCTGTATGATTATTTTTTTTTCTAAATTTATAATTTAGTTTTTTAATATTTGTATTATTTGAGAGTAATAAAGTAAAATTTACTTTTTTATTAAAGTAAAAATATTTTTTTGGAAATCGACTTAAGATTTTGTCAAAAAATAATTGTGGTTTATTTAAACTCTTTTTCCATTTCTTATGATCAACGAGTACATTTACACTAATCATTATTTATATCAGAATAAGCCTTAACTATTTTTGATACTAAAGGGTGTCTGACAACATCCGAATGATCAAAATCTATAATTGATATTTCACTTAAATTACCTAATATTTTTTTTGATCTATTCAAACCTGATAAATTTTTATTTGGAAGATCTATTTGAGATGGATCTCCATTTATTACAATCTTTGAATTTTCTCCAATTCTAGTTAAAAACATTTTTATTTGAGTATCAGTTGCATTTTGAGCTTCATCCAAAATTGCAAATGAATTTTTTAGAGTTCTACCTCTCATAAAGGCTAAAGGTGCAATCTCTATATCTCCAATTTCTATTTTTTTTTGTATTTTTTCAAAATCTAAAAGATCATAAAGAGAGTCATACAATGGCCTTAGGTACGGATCTACTTTTTCTCTCATGTCACCAGGCAAAAAACCTAGTCTTTCACCTGCTTCCACCGCAGGTCTTGATAAAATTATTCTCTCAATTTTCTTTTCCAAGAGCATAGTAAGGCCAACTGCAACAGCTAAAAAGGTTTTACCTGTGCCCGCAGGTCCTGCTGAAATAACTATATCGCATTCCCTTAATGCTCTAACATAGTTTTTTTGTTTTTCTGATCTAGGAATTACAGATTTTTTTGGTGTCTTAATAATATATTCAATATTTTTATTCGTATTGTTATTATTATTTTCCTCAATCATAAATTTATTAACCGATGAAATTATATCTTTTTTTTCAATATTTCCATTTGTAATAAATTGATTAGTTAAAAACTGAATAGCATTTTTTACTAAATTATTTTTTTTTGGATCGCTTTTTATAAGAATTGAGTTTCCTCTTGAATAAATGCTGGTATTTGTTAACTTTTCTAACTCTTTTAAGTTGTTATTAAATTCTCCAACAACACCTAACAGCAGATCATTATCTTGGAAAACTATACTCAGCGAATTATTATCTGAATAAACAAATTTCAGCTCTGTTTTAAAATTATTTTGTTTAAGATTTTTCAAATTAAGCTGCTACCATTTTTTTATCTAATTTTCCAAATAAACTGTTCTGATTAGAGTTTTCTATTTTAACTTTTACCAACTTTCCTATAATATCTTCTGGTCCATCAAAAATAACTGAGGATAAATATTTATTTCTTCCAAAATATTTTTTTTGATTTTCTAACTTATTTTCAACTAAAACTTCAATAGATTGTTTTTCCATAGATTTATTAATTTGTATTTGAGTATTGAATAATTTTTTTTGAATAGTAATTAGTCTTTCTTTACAAATATCATTGTCAATTAACTCATAATTTGAGGCTGTTGTGCCTGGTCTTGGGCTAAAAATAAAAGAGAAAGAATTTATAAAATTTACTTTATCTAGCAATTTAAGAGTATCATTGAAATCATTTTCAGTTTCACCAGGATAGCCAATTATAAAGTCACTCGAGAATTTAATGTCATTATTAATATTTATTAATTTTTCATAAACTTTTAAATAGTCTTCAACTTTGTGCTTTCTATTCATCAAATGTAATATTTTATCTGAACCACTTTGAATTGGTAAATGCACAAATGGCATTAACTTTTTACTTAATGAATAACAATCAATTAGGTCATCGGTCATGTCTCTTGGATGGGATGTTGTATATCTTACTCTTATTAATTCAGAATACTGATCTAATTTTTTTATCAAGTCAGAAATTCTGTACTCTCTGCCATTTTCAGAATAAGAGTATGCATTTACATTCTGACCTAATAGAGTGATTTCTCTAACACCATTTTTAATTAATTCCTCAGCTTCCTTAATTATTTGTTCAAAAGGCCTAGAATACTCAGGACCTCTAGTGTAAGGAACTACACAAAAATGGCAAAACTTATCACATCCCTCTTGGATTGTTAAGAAAGCTGAAATTTTACTATTCTCGTTTTTAATATCATCGAAATAATTAAACTTTGTTACGGTATCGAATTCTGTTTCATCTATTTTTTTGTTTTTGGACTGATCTAAAATTAAATCATTAATTTTATGATAAGCCTGAGGGCCAATAACTATATCTATATAAGGTTCTCGTTTTAGCATTTCCTCATTCTCAGCTTGAGCAACGCACCCAGCAACTACTACAATTGGTTTTTTTTTTCCTTTAAAACTTTTTTTAACTCTACCTATCTCATGGTAGACCTTCTCTTTTGCTTTATCTCGAATATGGCAAGTGTTTAATATATAACAGTCAACATCGTTTTGATCTTCATTTCTAATGTATCCAATATTTTTAACAGTATCATAGATTCGATTGGAGTCATATTCATTCATCTGACAACCAAAAGTTTTGATAAAAACTTTTTTTTGCATTACTTATTTTTCTTGATACCGTAAAGTTCTAGTTTGTGATCAACTAATTCATAACCGTATTTTTCAGCTACTTTTTTTTGCAATTTCTCAATCTCATCATCAACAAATTCAATTATTTCACCTGTTTTGATATCAATTAAATGATCATGGTGACTTTCACTAAGTTCCTCGTATCTTGCTTTTCCGCCTTTGAAATCATGCTTAGCAACTATTCCTGCCTCTTCAAATAATTTAACAGTTCTGTAGACTGTAGCTATACTTATTTTTGAATCAATTTCTGATACCCTGTTATAAAGCTCGTCAACATCTGGATGATCTTGAGATTCACTCATAACTTTTGCAATTATGCGTCTTTGATCTGTTAATTTTACTCCTTTTGAAATACATTTTTGTTCTATTGTTTCAGACATACCTTATTTAACTCGAATAAATTGGATTTATCAAATCTTTTGTTAGCTTATCTTCTTTATCTAATTCTATTAAATTTTTATAGTCATTTATGTTTTTTATATCCATTGAAGTAAATCCTACTAATTCAATTTTATTAGCTAGAGATAAGGCTTTAGCAATTGAAATTGAAGTTCTTAAACTTGAAAATTTTCCTGGCCCTTTATTAACATATATTTTTTTAATTTGATTTATATTTATATCTTTTTCATTCAAAAATTTATTTAATAGAGTCACTATTTTATCAAAATTTTCTCTACTGTTTGAATGCTCAGTGGTATAAGATTTACTATCTTTGATGATTGAAAAAAAAATTTTATCACTTGCAGCATTAATTACTAAATTAGTCATAATCAATTTATTTCTATTGCAAACAAACCTATATGCAACCGAAAAAAAATATGAGAAAGATGAAAAAGGAATTTTATCACTTATGTACCATAGGTTTGAAGAAAATAAGTATCCATCAACTAATATTAAAATGGCTGTATTCAAAAAACATATGGAAATAATAAAAAATAATTTTGAGTTTTTTGATCCAAAAGATCTAGAGAAAGAATTTTATAATGTGAAAATTAATAAAAAAATTCTTGTTACTATAGATGATGCCTTTTTATCTTTCTATAACAATGCTTGGCCTTATCTGAAGGAAAATCAAATTCCTTTTATTTTGTTTACATCCACTGAAACTATAGAAAATAAAGGTTACATGACCATGGATCAATTAAAGGAAGTTGAGTCGTATAGCTTTGCATATTTAGGGAATCACTCTCACTCTCATGAATACATGGTAGAATTTGATTTTGAGAAGTACACAAAAGATATAAATAAATCTATTGAAATATTTAATGCTAAATTTAATTATAATCCAATTTTTTTTTCATATCCTTTTGGTGAATATAGTTTAGAACAAAAAAAATTTATTTCTTCAAAATTTAAATTTGCATTTGGTCAGCACTCGGGTGTCATTGATCTTAATAAAGATCCATATGAATTACCAAGATTCCCAATAAATGAAAAGTACGGTGATATTAAAAGATTTCAGTTTTTAATAAATTTACTTCCACTTCAGTACGATAAACTCTCTCCAGAAGATAAACTAATTACCAACAATAACCCTCCAAAGATGACTGTAGAATTTTTTAAGGAGCAAAAAAATTTAGAACAAATAAATTGTTTTTCTGATGAAGGAGGTTCTTGGGATAATTCAAACATAAATTTAGAAGAAAACAAACTTACAATTTCCTTTAGAGAAAAGTTTAATTTTAGAAGAGGAAGAGTTAACTGTTCCTTAAACGACATAGATGGCTGGAGGTGGTTAGGTAGCCAATTTTCAGTAGATTTAAATTAAGTTTTTCAATTTTTTTGTTGTTGGTAGAATTTTAACATCATCAAATTCTGTGAGAGAATTTTGCTCAATAATTTTTTTTAATATTTTTGTATATTCAACGCCAGTTTCAGCATATTTATCCAAATAATTTACAAGCAAAAGACTGTTTAGTTTTCCTTCATTATCTCTTTGAATTGCTCTTTCACGTCTGAATTCTTTATAACCCGAATGTGTATTTAAATTTCTTTGATACGCCTTCACAGACGCCTTTAAGACTTTAAACTTTGCAACCTTATGTTTTGAATCTCCATCTGCTCCAGCCGGTTTAATTCCTTCACCAGACCAAGTCCATTGTCCAAAAAGCGCATTTCCTTCTTGTGCAAATCTTGATGTACCCCATCCAGTCTCTTTAGCTGCTTGAGCAATTGCTAATGAAACTGGTATTTCATCCATTCTTATTTTTAACGTTGAAAAATCGTTACTTTTGACACCATATTGCTTAAATTTTTTAGATAACCACTCTTTTTCTGTTTTCGAATTATTATTTTTATTTAAGATAGCGAAAAGCTTTTTCCTATCTAAACGAATTTTTGTGTTCTCCTCAATTATCAAAGGAAGTACAATTTGTATGAATAAATTCTTTCTTTTTTTTGTGTTTTCTATTTTTTTCATTTCTTTGGGTAAATGGTCAATAGAATTACCAATGTTTACTAGCTTTGTTTCTTTAACTTTTTGAAGATTGTACTTTGTGTCCTCAAACAATTGCTCGATAGTAGATGCGCTTAATCTAGAAGTATTTAAATTATTTTCATCAGAATTAAATACATCTATGTCGTCAAATACGTTTTCCAAATTTGTTTCTGCATCAACGTTTTCTTTTTTAAATATTTCTTTATTATTAAGTGTTAAATCAAAATTTTTTTTTGATATATTAGACACTTCGATATTAGTTTTGAAGTTTTCACTCATAAAATTGGTAATCACAGGTAGACCAAAAAAAATCAAAATAACAATACCACTTGCTAAAGAAAACTTAGATAAACTCTTGTAATCTTTTTTAAACAAAGTTTTTTTGTTTTTCTTTTTAAGACTTTTTAATTTAATTGAGTTTGGTTTTATGAAAATTGATTCATTTCTATTTTTCTTGGGCATAAAATAAGTATTTTGGTTATATAAAAATAAATTATTATTTTAAACTGCTAAAACTTCTTTAACCTCAGGAATATAATGTGTAAGTAAATTTTGAACTCCTTGTTTTAGCGTCATAGTTGAAGACGGACAACCTGAACAACTTCCCCGTAATTCCACTTTGACTTTACCATCTATAAATTCTTTAAATTTTATATCTCCACCATCTTTTGCAACTGCAGGTCTAACTTTAGTTTCTAAAATATGGATTATTTTTTTTTCAATTTCATTTAAATTTTCATCAGACTCATTTTGACCTAATTTATCAATAATACACTTATTTCCTTCTGCATAATACTCATTTATATAAGATATAATTATATGCTGCATATCATCCCAATTATTTTCATCTATCTTGTTAACTGATAAAAAATCTTCTCCTAAAAAAATGCTGGTTACACCATTTATTGATAGAATATTTCTGAGCAAAGTATTTTTTGTATCTTCTTTATTAACGATCTCGAAAGATCCATTATTTGAAACTGGACGTCCTGGTACGAACTTTAATGAGTTGGGGTTGGGTGTTTTTTGAGTTTGTACAAACATTTCTCTAATATAATAATTAAAAAAACATTTTAAATAGTTAAAAACCGATTATTTTCTTCATTTCTCTAACTTTATTTTCAGCTATGTCATTTGCTTTTTCTGCTCCAGCTAATAAAATTTTGTCCAAATAACCAGGATCATGTAATAATTTATTTATTTCTTTTGCCATTGGAGAAATTTTATCAATTAATTGTTCAGAAAGACTTGTTTTAAACTCAGAGAAATTTTTACCACCAAACTGCTTCAAAGTGGTGTTAATATTTTGATTTTTTAAACTTGAATATATTCCAAGCAAATTTTCTGCCTCAGGTCTGTTTTCTAATTCTTCAATAATATTAGGTATAGGATGTGGATCTGTTTTTGCTTTTTTAATTTTATTAATTATTAAATCTTTACTGTCTTTTAAGTTTATTCTACTTAAATCTGACACGTCTGATTTACTCATTTTTTTTGAACCATCTTTTAAGCTCATAATTCTGGAAAATTGTTTTTGTATTAGTGGTTCAGGAGGAACTAGAAAATCCTCAACATTATAATCGTTATTGAATTTTTGAGCAATATCGCGACAAAGTTCTAAATGTTGCTTCTGATCATCACCAACTGGTACATGTGTTGCATCATACAACATAATATCTGCAGCCATAAGAATAGGATAAATGTAAAGGCCTACGCTTGCTTTCTCCTTGTCTTTTCCTGCTTTTTCCTTAAACTGTGTCATCCTGTTAAGCCAACCCATTCTACCAATACAACTCAATATCCAAGAACCCTCTGAGTGTGCGGGAACTAAAGATTGATTGAACAAAATGCTTTTGTTTGGATTAAGTCCACTTGCAATGAATGTTGCAGCAGTTTCTCTAATATTATTTTTTAGTTCTTTTGGATCCTGTTTCAAAGTAATTGCATGCAAGTCAACAACACAATATATGCAATTATTGTCCTCTTCCTTCTGCAGTTCTACAAAATTTTTTATTGCACCTAAATAATTTCCTAAATGTAGATTTCCTGTTGGTTGGACTCCTGAAAAAATTTTTTTAGCCATTAAGTTAATATTTTATTTTAATATCTGATAATTTAAAAGCTTTAGTAACGATAGATATTAAAATATATAATACAAACGTTATAATTACTAAAATAATAATGCATAAAAATTTATAATTATTATCGTACGTCAAATATTCGGAAAAGAACTTAATCAAATATATAAATATACCCAAAGTAATAAAATTAGAAAAAAGTATTTTCAACATTGAAAAATGGAAATTACTTGAAAATTTAAAATAACTTTTTTTGATGACTATAATCATCAAAATTATACCATTTAACCAAGAAGATATTGTTGTTGCAATTGGAATAATTATAAACCCAATTTTGTTAAAGAAAATAACACTAATAAAAATATTAATTACTACTGATAAAACAGAAATTTTAAATGGTGTAATGGTGTCATTTCTAGCAAACAAAAAACTGGAGAATATCTTTATTAATGAAAATGCAGGTAATCCAAGGGAAAAATAGAATAACGCTATAGCTGAATTTTTTACACTTTCAATATCAAATGATCCGTATCCAAATAATGAGGAAGTTATTTCCTCTGACGCGACAATCAAAGCAAATGATGCTGGTAAACTGAGAAATAAACTTAATTCTAAAGCTTTATTTTGTATTTCTGAAATTTTTAATTTATCTTCTGTTTGAACATATTTGCTTAAATTTGGAAGTATAACAGTACCTATTGCTATACCTGCTATTGCAAGATTTATCTGATAAATTCTATCTGCGTAATATAAATAAGACACTGCACTTGCTTGAAATGAAGCAATAATAGTACCAACTAAGATATTTATTTGGGTTACACCTGAAGCAAAAATACTTGGTAGAAACTTTTTAAAGAATATTTTTATATTATCATTCATTTTAATTTTTAAATAAAAGTTAGGTAAATAAAATTTTCTTACAAAAAAAATAAGAAATATAAACTGTACTAATCCTGCAACAGATACTGTGTATGATAAATAATAAACTAATGTGTCTCCAAACTTATTAGCGAAGATTAAACACAGAATTAATAAAATATTTAAAATTATTGGCGCGGCTGCTGCTGCTGCAAATTTGTTATGTGAGTTTAAGATCGCTGATAAAAAAGAAGCAAGGCAAATAAAAAGTAAAAAAGGAAAAGTAAGTCTTGTTAAATTTATAGCTAATTGCATTTTTTCTTTATCATCACTGAATCCAGGAGCTATAATTTTTACAAATCCTGGCATGAAAATTTCAATTAAAATGGTAGTAACTAAAAGAAAGAAAACTAATAAATTAAAAACTGAATTAGCAAACTCTTTGGCGTTATCTTTTCCTTTGATAAGTTCGCTAGAATAAGATGGAACAAAAGCTGCATTAAATGTTCCTTCAGAAAATAACCTTCTAAAAGTGTTTGGAATCCTAAATGCTACAAAAAAAGCATCAGCTAATGGCCCAGAACCTAAATAAAGAGCGATAAAAAAATCTCTGACATAACCAAGCACTCTACTTATCAAAACAAAAAAACTAAATGTGCCAGTTGACTTAATTATGTTCATAAATCATATTAGTCATAATTTAGATCTAATTGTATATTTAAATATCCAAAATGAAAAAAGTTAAAATAGAACATTATTCTGATAAAGAGGCTCTTGATTTTCATACCAATGAAAAATCGGGAAAAATTGAAATAAATTCATCGAAACCGATGACTACTAAAAGAGACTTGGCTCTTGCTTATTCTCCAGGTGTTGCTGCTCCAGTTAAAGCTATCGCAGAAAATCCTGAACTTGCTTATGAATATACTACTAAAGGTAATTTGGTTGCTGTAATTAGCAATGGATCTGCAATTCTTGGTCTTGGTAATTTAGGAGCTGTTGCTTCTAAACCGGTTATGGAGGGAAAAGCAGTTTTATTTAAAAGATTTGCAGATATTGATTCTATAGATTTAGAAATAGACTCAAACGATACTAATGAAATAATAAATTCAATTAAGAATTTTTCAAAAAGTTTTGGAGGTATTAACTTAGAAGATATCGCTGCCCCAGACTGTTTCGTCATAGAAGAAAAACTAAAAGAAATTTTAGATATTCCTGTTTTTCATGATGATCAACATGGCACTGCAATTATTACAACTGCAGCATTAATAAATGCAGTAGACATTGCAAAAAAGGATTTAAAAAAAATTAAAATTGTAATCAATGGAGCAGGTGCTGCAGCTATGGCTTGTGCTAATTTATTTAAAAGCTCAGGTGTTCCTCAAAAAAATATTACTATGTTAGACAGAAAAGGAGTGATTTACAGGGGAAGAGATAATCTAAATCAATGGAAATCAGTTCATGCAGTTGAAACAAAAAATAGAACATTGTCTGACGCAATTGATAGTGCAGATGTTTTTTTAGGATTATCTGCTGCAGGCGCTCTTAAAAAGGAGATGGTTAAGAAAATGGCAAAAAACCCTATAATTTTTGCATGCGCTAACCCAGATCCAGAAATTACCCCAGAACAAGTGGAAGAAGTTAGAAATGATGCAATAATTGCTACAGGTAGATCAGATTATCCCAACCAAGTAAATAACTTAATCGGTTTTCCATATATATTTAGGGGGGCAT
Organism: uncultured Pelagibacteraceae bacterium; assembly: GCA_902546765.1. Classification (GTDB taxonomy): domain Bacteria; phylum Pseudomonadota; class Alphaproteobacteria; order Pelagibacterales; family Pelagibacteraceae; genus Pelagibacter. The sequence goes on from CACCLG010000001.1 coordinate 104,702, forward strand.
TAGATGTTAGAGCGAAGACAATTAATGAGGAAATGAAAACTGCTGCAGCAGACGCAATTGCAAAACTTGCAAGAGAAATTGTGCCTGAGGAAGTGGCTGCAGCTATGGGAGGAGAAACACCTTCTTATGGAAAAGAATACATTATTCCTTCTACATTTGATCCACGTTTAATTAGTGTTATTCCAGTTGCAGTAGCAAGAGCCGCAATGTCAAGTGGAGTTGCGAGAAAGAATATTGAAAATTTTGATATATATTCAGAACAACTTAAACAAAGATTGGATCCATCTGTAACTATTATGCAAGGAATTAACTCAAAAATTAAAAAAAATAAAAAAAGAGTTGTATTTGCAGATGGGGAGGATGAAAATACACTTAAAGCTGCAATAGCTTTTAAAAATAGTAATCTAGGAACACCAATCATCGTTGCGAAAGAAAAAGTTGTCAAAGAGAGGTTAAAAGAAATTGGATATGGAGAAAATTTTGATATTGAAATTGTCAATTCAACTAAAAAAGACAAAAGAGAAAAATATGTAAACTTTTTGTTTAAAAAATTGCAAAGAGAAGAAGGTTTATTAGAGAGAGATTGTGATCGATTGGTAAGAAATGATAGAGTAATATGGGGTTCTTGTATGGTGGCATGTGGAGATGCTGATGCAATGGTAACTGGAAATACAAGAAGATATGCCCAGTCTCTTCAAAAGATTAAAAAAGTTGTTGAACCAAGGCCTGGTGAAATAATGTTTGGATTAAATATGGTTGTAAATAAAGGGAAAACTGTATTTATTGGAGATACTAGCGTACATGAATATCCGACATCAGAACAATTGGCTGAAATAGCGATTTCAGCTGCAAGGGTAGTAAGACTTTTTGGTTTCGATCCTAAAGTTGCCTTCCTTTCTCATTCAACTTTTGGCCAACCATTAACTAGTAGAACAAAACACATTAGAGATGCAGTTGAAATTTTGAAAAATAAAAAAGTTGATTTTAAATTTGATGGAGATATGCAGCCAGATGTAGCTTTAAATAATGAATATGCAGATCTTTATCCTTTTTCAGAAATTGTCGGTAAAGCGAATATATTAATTATGCCAGGACAACATAGTGCAACTATTTCTCATAAAATGATGAAGTCTTTGAGTGGCGCTAAGGTAATTGGTCCTTTGTTAATTGGTTTGGGGCAACCAATTGAAATTGCTCCATTAAGATCATCTACTTCGGATATATTAAATTTAGCTTCTGTTGCGGCGTATTCCGCAGGGGTAATTAATTATAAAAAACCAAATTAATTTTTTACTATTCTAAGATCTTCCACAAGTAATATACTTGAAATTACATCTTCTACATCAAGAATTTGTTTCGCTTCGTTAATAACTTCTGCTCTCTCTTCTTTGCTTTCAGCAATACCATAAATATAAATTTTTTTTTTATGAGTATCTATATTGTAATTAGAAGATTTTATTTTTTTACTAGCGATCATTGCTGTGCGTAATTGTGAGGTAATCAAAAGATCTTTTGCAGATTGTTGAAAATTAAACTTCTCTTTTATCTTAAGATCATTTTTGACCGATCTTGCACCTTTTATTTCCCAAGCTAATTTTGTTATTTTTAATTTTTCCTCAATTGTTTCAACTTTGCCAGTTATGAATATTCTTCCATCTATAACTTTTGACTTAACAGATAAAAAATACTTTCCATTCATATTTATCATTTTAGCACTCAAATTTTTTTGCATTATATTGTCATCTATCTGGGTTCCTATGGTTCTTGGATCTGTTGCAATCGATACTCCAGTACCAAGAATTCCTGTTGATGAAGCACCCACACATCCATTTAAAATTATTAATAATATTAAAAGGTAAAGTTTATTTTTTATCATTCTTAATTTCTAAACAGTAATTATATATTACTTTTTTTTGAAAGTTTTTTTTACTACAAATTAATTTCACAACATTTTTTATTGTTTTGGTTTTTAACAATTTTTTAATCTCTTTTTTATCTGATTCCTCTAATTCAATTAACTTTTTTTTAATATTTTTATTCTCAGAAATTATTACTGTTACTTCTCCTTTTTTTGATATGTTCAATTTTTCCAATTTATTTGATGATATTCTTATATACTGCTCATGAAACTTGGTAATTTCTCTACAAATTAATAAATCTCTTTCTGGAAAATGAAGTTTTATATCGTTAATAATTTTGTAAAGTTTGTTTGGTGATATAAAAAAAACAATTGTACATCCAAAACTTGCTGCTTTTTCAAGATTTGAATTAAGGACATTTTTTCTATCAGGCAAAAAACCAAGAAATAAGTATCTATCTGAAAAACCACTTATTGAAATACCTGCACTAACTGACGATGCACCGGGTACGGGAAAGATATCGATTGAATGCTCTATACATTCTTTAATAAGTAATCGTCCTGGATCTGATATTGCAGGAGTTCCTGCATCAGATATCAAACAGATAATCTTGTTTTGTTTAAGCTTTTCTATTATCTTTTTAATTTTTTCTCTCTCATTGAATTTATGATAAGAAATAAGATGTTTTTTTATATTAAAATGATTTAACAATTTTTTTGATACCCGGGTGTCTTCGCACAAAATTACATCACATTTTTTTAGTGCTTCTAAAGCTCTTAAAGTTATATCCCCTAGATTTCCAATAGGTGTTGCAACACAATATAGCCCAGGTTTAAGATTATTTAAGATTTTATCATGATGCATAATTTAAAATTATATTATTAATAATTAAATGAAATCTTTATTTAAAAAAATATTAATATTAATCTTCATATGCTTATTGCCTGCAAGCAAAATATTAGCAGAAGACAAAATTAGAATTGGTCTTGTTGTACCATTAAGTGGTGAATATTCTACTATTGGAGACTCCATTATTAAATCAACAAGACTTGCACTTAATAAAATTAATGATGAAAAATTTGAAATTGTGCCAGGAGATACAAAAGCTAATCCAATTGATGCATTAAAAGCCTCAAAAGCTCTTTATGATCAAGGTATTAAAATTATTATAGGCCCAGTTTTTAATGAGAGTACAAAGTATCTTGATGAATTAGATGATGTAACCTTTATATCATTTACAAATAAAATTTATGGAAATCCTCCAAACATAATAAGTGCGGGTGTTAACGCAATTTCCCAGTTTCAAACAATTGATAAATTTAGGAACTTAAACGAGATCGAAAGGACAATTATTTTAATCCCTAAGAGTGACTACCAAAAAGAAGTTGAACAGGCTATCAAAAAAACAAAATTAAGATTAAAAGATAAATATTTTTATGATACGGACCCAACATTGCTTACTTCACAAATCGAAAAAGTTACAAGATACCCTGAAAGAAAACAAAATTTACTTAATGAAATTGAAAGGATAGAAAACTCTTCATTAATAAATAAAGAAAAAAAATTAGAGGAACTTAATAAAAAGGATACTCTAGGTGGGATAAACTTTGACTCTGTTATTATTGCTGATTTTGGTGAAAGTTTGAAGAGTGTAGCTACCTCTCTTTTATATACAGATGTTTCTTCAAAAAGAATTTCTTACATTACTTTAAATCAGTGGTTTGATAATTCACTTTTAAAAGAAAATTCACTTCAACCAATATATTTTCCATCGGTTAATAAAGAAAATTTTGAATTATTTAAGGTTGAATATAATAATGCATACAAAAAAAAAGCTAATCAACTTTCCTTTCTAAGTTATGACCTTGTCGGTTTAGTTTACTTCTTAATTTATAGTAACAATTTTGATCAAGATAAAAAAATATTTTATGAAAAAAATAAATTTAAAGGAAAAATAGGTATTTTTGAGATTGATAAGAATACAATTACACATCAATTAAATTTTTACAGTATCAATAATGAAAAATTTATAAAAATTTTCTAATTTTTTTAAAAGCTTTGTATCTGTGGTCAATTTTATATTTTTTTTTAGGATCCATCTCACCAAAAGTTTTTTTTTTTCCTTTAGGTATAAATATAGGATCATATCCAAAGCCTTTTAAACCCCTCTGCTCATTAGATATATATCCTTCGATTTTGCCAACTGAAAAAATAGGTTTCTTTTTAAGACCAAAAATTGTTAATGCACAAATAAACCTTGCTGAGATTTTTTCTTCTCTCCAATTTTTTTTCTTTTTATCTAAAGCTTTAAAAACTTTTTTAATTGCTAAATTAAAGTCTCCTTTTGGACCTCCCCATCTTGCTGAATAAATCCCTGGTTTTTTGTTTAATAAGTCAATTTCAAGACCAGAGTCATCAGCTATGCAAACCATATTAGTTTTTAGTGAAAAATTTTTTGCTTTAATTAGAGAATTTTCTTTAAATGACATTCCATTTTCGACGGGGCTCTTTAATTTAAATTTACTAGGGGTGAAAATTCTATACTTTTTTGGGATCAAATCTCTTATTTCTTTGATTTTACCCTTATTATTAGAACCTATAACAATTTTTTCGATTTTTTTTTTAGGCATCTAGAAAAACTAGTTTTACTTACCATATACGTCTTAATGGAAAAAGAAGAATTAATAGAAAAAAATACTAAAGAAGATCAAACAGAAATTGAAGAATCAAAATCAGAAAAGACTGAGGATATTAAAGATGTGGAGGAAAAAACTGAGGAAAAATTAACACCTGAAGAAGAATTGCTTAACATTAAAGATAAACTTGCAAGAACTTTTGCTGAGATGGAAAACCAAAGAAGAAGGTATGAAAAAGAAAAAGAAGATGCTTTTGAATACGGTGGTTTTTCTTTTGCAAGAGAAGCATTAAATCTTTTAGATAATCTTGAAAGATCAAAGATTTCATTAGAAAATGATGAGACTATTAAAAATACTGACACTTTAAAAAAAGTTCAAGAACATTTTGAAATTATTAATAAAGATTTGCTATCAATATTTAAAAAAAATAATATAGAGCCAATTAAGTCTATAAATGAAAAGCTAGACCCAAATCTTCATCAAGCAATGATGGAAATAAAAGATGATACCAAAGAACCAGGAACAATAGTTCAGGAAATCCAAAAAGGATTTATGATGAAAGATAGATTATTAAGACCAGCGTTAGTAGGGGTAGCAAAAAGAAAGTCAGAAGAGCAATCAAATGATGAACAAAAAACTCAAGAAAATCAAGAAGAAAAGGATAAAAATTAATCTAAATGGATGCTTGTAGTTGTAAAATTAACACTTATATGAAGCAAAGGTATTTAATATGAGTAAAGTAATTGGAATTGATTTAGGAACAACTAATTCTTGTGTCGCCGTAATGGAAGGTACACAAGCAAAAGTTTTAGAAAATGCAGAAGGTGCGAGAACTACACCATCTGTTGTTGCGTTTACTGACGGAGACGAAAAATTAGTTGGACAGCCAGCAAAAAGACAGGCGGTAACAAATCCAGAAAATACAATATTTGCTGTTAAAAGATTAATTGGTAGAAATTTTGAGGATCCAACTGTTAAAAAAGATGTTGAGACGGCTCCATTTAAAATAATTAATTCAGACAAAGGTGATGCTTGGATAGAAGCAAAAGGCACAAAGTATTCACCGTCTCAAATATCAGCATTTACACTTCAAAAAATGAAGGAGACAGCAGAAAAATATTTAGGCCAAGAAGTAAAACAAGCAGTTATAACTGTTCCAGCTTATTTTAACGATGCACAAAGACAAGCCACAAAGGATGCAGGAAAAATAGCTGGTCTTGAAGTCTTGAGAATTATTAATGAACCCACTGCAGCATCGCTTGCATATGGATTAGATAAAAAAACAAATAAAAAAATTGCAGTTTATGATTTAGGTGGTGGAACATTTGACGTCTCAATTCTTGAATTAGGTGACGGTGTTTTTGAAGTAAAATCTACCAATGGAGATACATTTTTAGGTGGCGAGGATTTTGATAATACGATTGTTGAGTATCTTCTTTCAGAATTTAAAAAAGAAAATGGTATTGATTTAAAATCAGATAAGCTAGCACTACAAAGACTCAAGGAAGCTGCAGAAAAAGCAAAAATTGAATTATCATCTGCTGCGCAAACAGAAATAAATTTACCTTTTATAACAGCTGACAAAACAGGTCCAAAACATATAAATTTAAAAATGACTAGGGCAAAATTAGAGGCTCTTGTTGAAAATTTAATTTCTAGAACAATACCACCTTGTCAAACTGCTTTAAAAGACGCTGGTCTTTCAGCAAGTGAAATAGATGAGATTGTTTTAGTTGGTGGTATGACAAGAATGCCTAAAGTAGTTGAAGAAGTTAAAAACTTTTTCGGCAAAGATCCAAATAAATCTGTTAACCCAGACGAAGTTGTTGCTATGGGTGCTGCTATACAAGCAGGTGTACTACAGGGGGATGTTAAAGACGTATTATTGTTAGATGTAACTCCGTTATCACTAGGAATTGAAACATTAGGTGGTGTATCAACAAAATTAATTGAGAAGAACACAACTATTCCCACAAAGAAAAGCCAAGTTTTCTCGACTGCAGAGGATAATCAGCCGGCTGTATCAATAAGAGTTTTGCAAGGTGAAAGGGAGATGGCAACAGACAACAAAGTTCTTGGAAATTTTGAACTAGTTGGTATTGCGCCAGCGCCTAGAGGAGTTCCTCAAATTGAAGTAACATTCGATATTGATGCAAATGGTATTGTTAACGTTTCAGCTAAAGACAAAGGAACTGGTAAAGAGCAAAAAATTCAAATTCAAGCATCTGGTGGTTTAAGTGATGAAGAAATCAATCAAATGGTAAAAGACGCAGAGAGCAATAAGGAGGCAGACAAGAAAAAAAGAGAGGCTGTTGATGCAAGAAACCAAGCTGATACTTTATTACATTCAACTGAAAAAAATTTAAAAGAACATGGAAGTAAAGTTTCTGATGCTGACAAAAAGGCCATAGAAGATGCATCTGCAAATTTGAGAAATGCTCTTAAAGGAACTGATTTAGAAGAAATAAAAAAGAAAACTCAAGACCTAGTTCAAGCATCCATGAAACTTGGTGAAGCAATTTATAAATCACAACAAGGTGCTAAACCAGATGATGCTCCAAAAGATGATTCTAAAGGAGAAAATAAAAAAGACGACAATGTTGTTGATGCTGACTTCGAAGAAGTAAAAGACGAGAATAAAGAGAAAAGCGCCTAGACTAACAACTATTTGTCTATAACCTGTTATGGCAAAGAGAGATTATTATGACGTCTTAGGAGTTAATAAAGGTGCCTCAGCCGATCAAATTAAATCAGCTTATAGAAAATTAGCAGTCAAATTTCATCCAGACAAAAATAAAGGCGATAAAGCAGCTGAGGAAAAGTTTAAAGAAGCATCAGAGGCTTACCACGTTTTATCGAATTCTGAGAGAAAGCAGAATTATGATAATTTTGGACACGCAGCTTTTGAAAATGGCGGTGGAGGAAGAGGTGGTTTTGGAAACTTTGACTTTTCTGGGTCTTTTTCAGACATCTTTGAGGACTTTTTTGGTGAAGGTTTTGGAGGAGGTGGAAGAAGATCAAGAAGATCAAATAACAGAGGTTCGGACTTAAGATATGATTTATCCATAACTTTGGAAGAGGCTTTTTCTGGAAAAAAACAAGACATTAAGTTTTCAACAACAGAAAAATGTGACACTTGTAGTGGCTCAGGCTCTAAACCAGGTCATAACGCTGGTGCGTGTAATATGTGCGGTGGTCATGGACAAGTAAGATCTAGTCAGGGATTTTTTACTGTACAACAAACCTGTCCACAGTGCTCTGGTTCTGGTGAGATGATAACTCATCCATGTGGAAGTTGTGGTGGACAAGGAAAAAAACAAGCATCAAAAAGACTATCAGTTACAATTCCAAAGGGTGTTGATGATGGAACAAGAATTAGATTATCTGGTAAAGGAGAAGCAGGATCTAGAGGGGGAAGTAATGGAGACTTATATTTATTTATTAATGTTCACTCTCATGAATTATTTAAACGCTCAGATGAAAACTTATTTTTTGAGTGTCCAATTTCTATTGCGGATGCAGCTTTAGGCACCTCTATTGAAATACCAACTATTGATGGAGGAAAAGCTAAAATTAAAATTCCAGCAGGAACACAAAGTGGTAAACAATTGAGATTAAGATCAAAAGGGATGCCTTACATGAGAGGTGGGGATTATGGTGATCTTTATGTACAAGTAAATACTGAAGTGCCTGTTTCGTTAAATAAAGAGCAAAAAGAACTACTAGAAAAATTTAGAGAAATTGAAAACGAGAAATCAAACCCAAGTATTAAAAAATTCTTTCAAAAGGCCAAAAGTTTCTGGCAAAACTAAAGGTTAATGCTAATCTAAGTTATCTTTAAATTTTTAAATGAAAAAAATAAATTTAGTAATAACTGGGTGCATGGGGAGAATGGGCCAGCAACTAATAAAATCTATAAAATCTGACAGAGCTATAAAACTTGTTGGTTTAACTGAAAATATATTAATAAAAAAAAAGATAGGTGGTATTAAACCACAATTAAACAACGACAATGTGTTTAAAAAAACAGACGTAATAATAGATTTTACAGTGCCTAAATGTACCTTTGAAGTTTTGAAAATTGCTTCAAAATTAAAAAAAAGAGTTGTTATTGGAACCACTGGTTTTACTAAGACTGAAGAAGATAAGATTAAAAAAATTTCAAAAAAAATTCCCATTTTAAAGGCAGGTAATATGAGTCTTGGAATAAATCTTTTGATGTATTTAACTGAAATAACATCAAGAGCACTCGGGGAAAAGTATTTAAGTAAGGTTTTTGAAGTTCATCATAAACATAAAAAAGATTTTCCATCAGGAACTGCTTTAATGCTTGGTAAAGGTATAGCTGTTGGTAAAAATAAAGATTTTTATAAATTACTTGGAAAAAAATTTCTAAATAAGAAAATATTTCCATATAGCAAAAAGATAAATTTTAATTCGATGAGGAAAGGTGAAATTATCGGAGAGCACGAGGTTAAATTTTCTAGTGGTAAAGAGATAATCACCCTAAACCATGAAGCTTTTGATAGAGCTCTTTATTCAGAAGGAGCAATTACAGCTGCAAAGTGGCTAAAATCAAAAAATCCTGGTCTTTATTCAATGAGAGATGTATTAAATTTTGAATAATGAATGAAGTCCAAAGGGCTAAAATAGTTTTAAAAGAACTTAATAAAATTTATCCTAAAACACCAATTCCATTAAAACACAAAAATATTTTTACTCTTCTTATATCCGTTCTTTTATCTGCTCAGTGTACTGACAAAAATGTAAATAATGTGACTAAAGATATTTATCCAAAGTATTATAGACCAGAACATTTTGTTAAACTTGGAAGAAAAAAAATTGAAAAACTTATACAAAAAATTGGAATTTTTAGAATTAAAGCAAAAAGTATTTATATTTTGTCAAAAATATTAGTAAAAAATTATAATGGAAAAGTTCCAAAAACCTTCGAAGATTTAGAGAAGTTACCTGGTGTTGGACATAAAACTGCTAGTGTAGTCATGTCACAAGGATTTGGTTTCCCTGCTTTTCCAATAGATACCCATATACATAGATTAGCTCAAAGATGGGGGCTTACTAATGGAAAAAACGTTGTGCAAACTGAAAAAGACCTTAAAAAATTATTTCCTGAAAAATATTGGAACAAATTACATCTTCAAATAATTTATTATGGTCGTGAATATTGTAAGGCAAGAGAATGTTACGGAATTTCTTGTAAAATTTGCACTACTTGTTATCCTAATAGAAAAAAACCTCTTAAAACAAAGAAAGCATAAAATGAAAATATTAGGAATTGGAAACGCAATTGTAGACGTTATTTGCAAAGTGGATGATGATTTTATATCAAAAAATAACTTAACAAAAAGTACAATGAAATTAATTTTTGAGGAAAATGAATTTCAAAGTTTATTAAAAAATCTTAAAATTGAAAAAACTGTCTCGGGAGGTTCTGTAGCAAATTCTATTGTTGGTTTATCCCAACTTGGAAATCAAGTGGGATTTATAGGAAAGATAAGTGATGATGAATTAGGTGGTAAATATGAGGAAGGTTTAAAAAAAGAAAAAGTTGAATATTTTTATAATAAAAAAAAAGAAGAGTTACCCACAGGAACTTGTTTAATTTTAGTAACACCAGACTCAGAAAGAACAATGTGCACATTTTTAGGAACTGCAGGAAAAGTTAATGAGAATGATGTAAGTTTAGAGGCAATTAAAAAAAGTGAAATTATTCTTCTTGAGGGTTATCTTTGGGATGAAGGAGATCCAAAAAAAGCATTTGAAAAAGCTATTCAAAATGCAAACAAGGTTGCAATGTCTTTATCCGATCAATTTTGTGTAGATAGACACAAACCACACTTTTTAGAATTAGTTAAGAGCAAACTAGATATTACATTTGCCAATGAACAGGAAATAACTTCACTAATTGATGCAAAAAATTTTGATGAAGTAATAACATTTTCTAAGTCTCTTGAAAAAATAATCGTTGTAACTCGAGGAGAAAAGGGAGCTGTAGCAATTAACGGTAATGAAGTTGTTGAATGTGGTGTAAAGGAAGGTTTAAAAATTGTAGACTTAACTGGTGCTGGAGATCTTTTCGCAGGAGGTTTTTTGCATGGTCAAGTAAATAATATGTCATTGAAAGATAGTTTAGAAAAAGGAACTGAAATGTCATCAAAAGTCATTCAACAAATTGGTGCTAGACTATGAATATTATTTTTTTCTTTTAAAACTACCTTTTCCTTTTTTAGGTTTAACAATTCGTGGCTTGTACTTTCTAGAAAAAAGTTCTTTTGCAAAATTATTTTTTTTTTTCATTTAAACAGTACCCTTTTTTATCGCTAATGATAATTTCATTGTCAGAAAATTTATTACTTACTTTTTTCCTAAGGCGATAAATATGTGTTTCAACTGTATGAGTTTCTAATTCTGAATTATATCCCCAAACCTTTTCTTGGAGTACATTAATTTTTACTGGATGCTTGGATTGTCTCAAAAAAACTAGTATTGAACATTCTTTTTCTGTGAGTTCAAGTTCCTTTGAGTCTTGTTTTAATATTCTTGAGTTAAGATCTAAATTGTAATTTCCTAAACTTATTTTAGATTGTTCAGTAAATTTCGATTTCAAAAAATTAACATTCAAAATTTGATTTAATTCTTTGATATTTAAAGGAAACTTTCCGATTATAAACTGGTTGTTTAAATTTAATATTTTTTTTTTACTGATTACTAAATAGTCTGTTGAATTTTCGTTATCTAAATTTTTAAGATCCTGTTCTTTATCACAAAATTCTAATTTAAATTCAAAATTTTCATTAATTTCATCAAGGATATTAAATAATTCTTTGTTTTGAAAGATTATCAATTTTTTGCTCATGGTGTATATTGTATTTATGACAATTATTGTCAAAAATAAACATACTCTTTTATTTAAAGATTTTCAATTTAAGTGCTGCATTGGTAAAAATAATTTTTCAAAAAAAAAAATTGAAGGAGATAAAAAAACTCCAATTGGAATATTTGATCTTGGAGATCTTTATTATAGAGCTGACAAATTTAAAAAGCCATTTACAAATCTGAAAACTTATAAGATTAATAAAAACATGGGTTGGTGTAATGATATTAAAAATAAAAAATATAATAAATTAATCAAAATTAAAAAAAAAATTGGTCATGAGAAATTATTTCGAAATGATTACAAATACGATTTACTCATACCAATTAAATATAATTACAAAAAAGTTATAGCCAACAGAGGAAGTGCTATCTTTATTCATCTAACTAAAAATTATAAACCAACTGTAGGGTGTATTGCTATCTCAAAAAAAGATTTTTTAATTTTAATAAAGCTTATTAATAAAAATACTAAAATAAAAATATTAAAATAATTTCAATTAATAATTAAATTCTTTAACCCATTTATCTAATGAGTTTTTAGAGTTAACAAACTCTTTTTTATAATTTTTCCATCTATACTTTGAATCTGAATATATAGGTTGATTTACCTGGTTGTAGCTAGGAGTGTTAATTATACCTCTTTTCTCAGCGGTTTTGTAAAATTCTTTAACGTTATCAGACCATTGAACTTTCAGAAAGCTTAAAAGAGCTTTAATTGTAACTTCAAAATTTGAAATTACATCTTCATATCTAATAATGTGATAATCCACTTTAAAAACCTTAATATATTTTTTCCACAGCGACATTGTAAGATCATAAAGTTTTGACGCATCATCTAAATTTAAAAAATTTGCCATAGCATGATTCAACATAAAATTTTGCATGAAACAGCTCAATACACAATCATAAGGGTGTCTTAAAGCTAATATGAATTTTGCGTTTGGGAAAAATCTAAGAATTTCTCCCACATGTACAATATTAAGAGGCATTTTATCTATTGTGATTTTTTTATCCTTATTTTTTTTATAACTTTCAATTTGATTAAAATAATAACTTCTCATTTCTTTTATCAAATTAGGATCGGCTTTTTCTAAATCTTCCAAAGTAAAACTTTTATTTATATAAAGACGATCTATAAATCTATTGATTATTGGTATTTCCTCTAAAACCTCAATAGATGGGTGGCTTCTTAAAATTGTATCCAACAAAGTTGTTCCGGATCTTGGAAAACCTATCAAAAAATAAGGATCTTTCTTGTTATCTATTACCTCGGGTAGGTGCCAATCAGATATTTTTGGATTGCTAAAAAAATCTAATCTTTCTTTTGTTGTATTTAAATATATTTTTTTATCAACAGTTGGATCTTTGTATTGATCCATTATATTATTTAACATTTGAAATAATTTAAAAGCGTTGTCGTAGTCTCCTAATTTGTCATAACTTTTAGCTAAAACCTCATAACTAGCCTGCTTTTGAATTATTTGTTCTGGTAAATATTCAGTCTTTTCTAGTAAACTCACTACTTCTTTATAATTTTTATTTTTAAAAAGGAGCTTTGCTTTAAAAGATTTAATCACTTGATCGTTTTTAAAAATTATTTCAGCACCATTAATCAAATTACTTAGTTTGTCGTTTTGATTTGATTTATCATATAAATCCATCATATTATTATAAGAGGGCAAATGATTTGGGTTAATTTCTATGGCTTTTTTATAAAATTTTTCTGAATTTTTATGGTCACCTAATCTTTTAAGAAGGTTTGCTAAATTATAATTCGCTAAAAGATTTTCTGGATCAATTTCGATAGCCTTCAGATAATTTTTTTTAGCCTCGGGAACCTTTTTGATACTCACATAAGCCATACCAAGATTAGTATAGGCGATCACGTAATCTTTATTTAAACTGATTGCTTTTTGAAAATATTTTATAGATTTCTCTACCTCATTTAAATTTAAATATACCAAACCTAAATTGTTATTTAATTCTGGTAAATTTGGTTTTATAGAAATTGCCGATTCCATATAGCCTTTAGCGTCATTAAAGTTATTACTCTGAACTTTGATTGAGGCTAAATAATAATTTGCATCAAAATTGGTAGGAAATTTTTTGAGGATTTTTTTGTATAATTTTTCAGCTTTTTCAAAATTTTTATTTCTGAAGAATTTGTTAGCAAAATCTAAATTTTCCTTAAAATCATTATTTTTACTCATAATTTAAACTTTCTTTGCTCTCTCGCCAAATATTTTAGAACCTACTCTGATATAAGTAGCGTTGTTTTCTATGGCAGGAATAAAATCGGACGACATACCCATGCTTAGTTCATTTAAGCCTAGATCTTTATTTAAATAATTCATCCTCATAAAATATTTTTCAGGATCTTTATAAATAGGCGGTATGCACATAGTTCCAATTACATTTAAATCTTTATCTAAACAATATTTGTAAAATGACTTTAAATTGTGTGGCTTGATCCCACTTTTTTGATCTTCATTACCAACATTTACTTGAATAAATAATTTAGGTTTTTTCTCTATTTTTTTTTGCTCCTCAGAGATTTTATTAGCAAGTTTTTCACTATCGAGAGAATGAATGTAATCAAATATTTTTAAAGCTAACTTTGTCTTATTAGATTGTAGTTTTCCAACTAAATGGAGTGATAATTTATTATTTTTTGTCTTAATATCAGTCCATTTTTCAATAGCTTCTTGAACCTTATTTTCTCCATAGTCTGTATGACCGTAATCGATTAAAGGGTTTATATGACTTATTTCAAATGTTTTTGAAACAGCAATAATTTTGATATTATTTTTGTTGTTAGTTTTTTCTCGATTTGCTTTTATTAAACGTTGTATGTTGTTTAAATTTATTATTGATTGATGCATAGATTATTTAAAAAATACTACTTTATAGATAGATTTAATACTACAGAACTTAAAAATTTAAACTCAAATACAACTATAATTTATAGAAACTATGCAAAAAAGCTTGATATAATTGAACTTCTGAGGATTAAAGAATTTTGTAAAAAGAGAAATATAAAGATTTGTTTAGCAAATAACTTTGGGCATGCTGTAAGATTTGGTTTTGATGGTGCTTATATTCCTTCATTTAATAAGAGCCTTAAACATTTAAATTATAGTTTAAAAAAAAATTTTATAGTTTTAGGATCTGCACACAATATTAAAGAAATACGATTGAAAGAAAAACAAAAAGTTAATCTAATTTTTATTTCATCAATATTTAAGAAAAATAAAAATTACCTTGGGCTTTATAGATTTAAAAACTTAGAAAAATTAACTAAAACTAGTATAATTGCTCTTGGAGGTATCAATAAAAAAAATATTAAAAAGCTTTCTTTAACATATTGTGTTGGTTTTGCTGGAATAAGCTATTTTAATAGATTTAGTCAAAAAAAAGGCCCCTTAAAAGGGGCCTTTAATTTAATTATGTCAAATAATTAGAATGCAAAAGTTAAATTAACTTCTGTTGCGTCTCTATCATCAGTCGGTGTTCCAGCTACGTTGTCAATTGAATGACGTGAAGCAGTTATTGACATTGAACCATTTGTCCAAGATACACCAATTGCATCTGCTTCTTGGTCTGATTTACTTGCACCTGATTCAAATTCAACAGTTGAAGATCCGTATGAAATTGAAATGTCTTCGCTTACTGCATAAGAAACACCCCAAGCTTCAAACTCTGTATCTGAGTTAGCTGTTTGACTATCAGATTCGTTTGCTTGGAAACCAATAGTGAATGCATCCATTGCATATGTTGCATAGAAAACAGTGTTTTCTACAGTAGCATCTGCAGTAGTGTTGTTATCTTCCATTGCAGCACCAATGTTTAAACCTTCAACACCAGTAAATGCAATACCAGCACCTGTCGTGCTGTCATTTGCACCACTTTCACTTGGCTTGTAGTTTAGCTTGATTTCTACACCATCCATCAACGCTTTGTTTGTGTAGATAAATGAATCGTCACCAGTTTGTTGTGATACTGGACCTGTTTCTCCACCACCACCTTTGATATCCCAAGACTCTTCATTGGCAGCTGGAGTTTTATCATCCCAAGAACCTACAGCACCATTTCCTGAAGTACCATTGCTTGCAAATCTAAGTGTACCAGCATCTCCCATGTCTACATCGAAATGAGCGTTGTAGTTAACTTGTGTTCTACCAGCCATGTTATTATAGTAACTTACTGTAAAACCGTTATCTAACTCAGCAGAACCTGTGAAAGAGATAGTAGTTTTTTGAGTCAATTTAGAGCCACCATTGTCAGCTCCAGAATTTCCTACATATGTAATACCAGCTGTACCAGTAACATCTAATGACCCAGCAACAGCTGAAGATGATACAAGAGCAGTACCTAATGCAGTCAATCCTATTTTTTTAAGATTGTTCATATTAATTACTCCTTTATTAAATTGTTAATATTAATATTAAACAGTGTTCTTTTATCAGGTATAAAGTTGTTGAATCTCAAATTTTTGTTGATTTATGTGTTATTTTTATAACTGTTGCATTTTTGCATCATTTTGGGATTTTTCAGTAAAAATTGACTATTTATGATTAATAATAAATAAAAACATAAAATTTAAAAAATGAACAAAAATCTCAAAAAAATTCTTATTTTATGCTCTTTATTTGCATTTCTAAATGCATGCGGAATGGGAGCAGATGCTAGACAATTCCCCCCAGATGCAGAGTCAAGAGTAAAGAAAAATATCGAGGAAGGACGTGGATTTAGATTGTTTGATGATGATAAAAAAGGTGGTTCTGGAAATTTTGATTTTGCGAGCTCAAATAGTTTATGGAGGGCATCTCTTGATACAATTGATTTTATGCCATTGGCTTCAGCGAATTATAGTGGTGGAATAATAATAACAGATTGGTATTCAAGCGATATAGGATCCGCAGAGTCTATAAAAATATCAATAAGATTTCTTACAAATGAGATAGTCTCTAATGCGCTTGATATAAAAGTATTTTACAAAAAATGTGCTTCTGTTGAAAGTTGCAAAATAATTGAGAAATCAGAGAATATAAAAAAAGAATTAACAAAGAAAATCTTAACTAAAGCGGCTGTATACGAAAAAGAGACTAAAATTAAAAATTTTAAGCCTTATAAAGGTAAAGTCACTACTAGAGATTAAAATTCATAAGTGGAACAAAACAATAGATATAATTTTAAGATTGTAGAAGATAAGTGGCAAAGTTTGTGGGAGAAAAATAAAACTTTTAAAACTACTTTAGATAAGAGTAAAAAAAAATTTTACTGCCTTGAAATGTTTCCTTACCCATCAGGTAAAATCCACATGGGTCATGTTAGAAACTATACGATAGGGGACGTCCTTTCAAGATATAAAACTCTTCAAGGTTATAACGTACTTCATCCGATGGGATGGGATTCATTTGGTTTACCAGCAGAAAATGCCGCAAAACAAAATAATTTAGATCCTAAAGAATGGACTGAGAAAAATATATCTGTGATGAAATCTCAATTAAAAAAATTGGGCCTATCCATTGATTGGGATCGAGAAATTTCAACTTGTAGTGAGGACTATTATAAACATCAACAAATGTTCTTTTTAGAGCTTTATGAAAAAGGATTAGTTTACAGAAAAGAGAATTTTGTAAATTGGGATCCTGTTGATGAAACTGTATTAGCAAACGAGCAAGTAATTGATGGCAGGGGTTGGAGATCAGGCGCAATTGTCCAAAGAAAAAAGCTTAATCAGTGGTTTTTTAATATTTCAAAATTTTCAGATGATTTATTAGAAGGACTAAATGAATTAAAAAATTGGCCAAATAAAGTTAAAGTTATGCAACAAAATTGGATTGGAAAATCTTTTGGTTGTGAGCTAAATTTTAAGATAGAAGGTAATTTACCTGTTAATGAAATAAAATGTTTCACTACGAGACCAGATACTTTATTTGGCTTTTCATTTTTGGCTCTTTCGCCAGACCATCCAATATCAAAGCATTACGAGAACGATCCAGAGTTTATAAAATTTAAAGATGAATGCTCAAAAACAGGTACGACAGAGGAATCTTTGGCAATGGCTGAGAAGATAGGTTTTAAAACAAGTTTGAAGGCTATAAATCCATTTAAAGAAAACGAAAGAGTTCCAGTTTACTTTGCAAATTTTGTGCTAATGGATTATGGATTTGGTGCTGTATTTGGTTGTCCTGGTCATGATCAAAGGGATTTTGATTTTGCAAAGAAATATAATCTTACAATAAAAACAGTTGTCAGACCAAAAGATATAGAAAATTTTGAGGTAAAAACAGAGGCATTTCCTGGGGAAGGTATAATGGTAAACTCAGAATTTTTGAATGGTCTCAAAGCACCCAACCAATCGGTAATAGAAGCTATAAAAATTTTACAAAAGAGAAAAATTGGAACAGAAAAAATCAATTTTAGATTAAAAGATTGGGGCGTTTCAAGACAAAGATATTGGGGATGTCCAATTCCTATCGCTTATAATGAAAAAGGTGAAATTAAAACAATTCCAAAAGATCAACTGCCAGTAAAACTTCCAACAAATATTAATCTTAATTTTAAAGGAAATCCATTAGACAACAATGAAAGCTGGAAGATCATAGATATTGAGGGGAAAAAATATTATAGAGAGACTGATACCTTAGATACTTTTGTAGACTCATCCTGGTATTTTTTAAGATTTTGTTCTCCTAAAAATGATAAGTACGGTTTTGATTTGGATGAGATAAATTATTGGATGCCAGTAGATCAATACATTGGTGGTGTAGAACACGCCATTCTTCACTTGTTATATTCAAGATTTTTTATGAGATCTATAGCTTACAATAATGATAAATTTAAATTTAAAGAACCATTTGAAGGTCTATTCACTCAAGGTATGGTTTGTCACGAAACTTACAAAGATGAGAATAATAATTGGCTAAGTCCTGACGAAGTAGAACTAAGAGGAAAACATTATTATGTCAAATCTGATTCTTTAACAAAAGTAATTGTGGGGCCTTCAGAGTCAATGTCAAAGTCTAAAAAAAATGTAATTGACCCCGAAAATATAATAAATAATTATGGTGCCGATGCTGTAAGATTTTTTATACTCTCAGACAGTCCTCCTGAAAAAGATGTTCAATGGTCAGACCAGGGAATGTTATCTTCTTACAAGTTTGTGCAAAAATTTTGGGGACTACATCAGAAAATTAAAAATAATATTGTAGAAAACTATAATGGTAAAGAAGATGTAGTTTTAAAAAAATTTACTAACCAACTAATAGGTAAAATTACTCATAATCTTAATAACTTTAGTTATAACGTTATGATAGCAAACATGCATGAAACTTATAACTTCCTTCAAAAACATCTTGAAAACAATTTAAATTCAAATGATCTAAGTGAATGTTATAAAAAGATTTTAGTTATATTTTCTCCAGTTTTGCCTCATCTAATAAACGAGTGTTTAAGCGAATTAAATTATGAAAAAAATAATTTGTGGCCAGAAACAGAGGAAAAATATTTAGAAAAAACCAACATTGATTATGTAATTCAAATCAATGGTAAAAAAAGATCATTAATAAATGCTGAAAAAGATCTTAAACAAGAATTATTATTTGATCTTGTTAAAAAAGATAAACTGTTGGATAAATATTTAAAAGATATAACTATAAAAAAAATTATTTATGTAAAAAATAGGTTGATGAATATATTAATATGACAAAACAATTTTTTAAATTAATCTCTCTTTTTACCATATTATTTTTTTTAAATGGATGTGGGTTCAAACCAATCTTAGCTGGGTCTGATTATAATTTTTTAATTCAAATTGATAGTATGTCAGGTAATGGTCTAATAAATTCAAAGATTGAAAACAAATTGAAAGTGCTAGATGGAACAAAAAAAATCTATAAAGTGAATTTAAATTCTAAGGAAATTAAAAATATTCTATCTAAAGATTCTAAGGGAGACCCAAGTATTTTAGAGCTTGTAATAAATTTAAATTATAAATTAAGTGAAAATGGAAAAATTTTAGTAAATAGGAGTTTAACTCAAAGATCCAGTTATAATAATATATCAGATAAATTTGAGCTTAGTAAGTCAGAGGAAATTTTAAAAGATAATTTAGTGGAAAACTTAGTTTCAGATATAATTAATTCAGCAACAAATTTAATGATTAATGATAATTAAATCTTTTGAGGTTAACAAAGCTAAATTTTTAAACTTTAGATCAATACTTTTATATGGCCTTAATAAAGGTTTTAAAGAAGAGGTGATAAAAACCAATATTTCATTAGGTTTTTCAGGAGAAATATTACGTTATGAAGAGCCAGAAGTATTAGAAAATAGAGATACTATTCTTGAAGGTTTTATAAATGGGTCATTATTTGGTGAGACAAAGATGATGATTATTTCAAGATCTTCTAACAAAATACTTGGTTTTATAGAGGAATTTTTAGAGAGAAATATATTAAATGTACAAATAGTATTAAACTCTGAAAACTTAGATAAAAAATCAAAGCTGCGAGCTTTATTTGAAAAAGATAAAAAATTAGCATGCATACCATTTTATGAAGACAACAATCAAAGTCTAAATATTTTTGCAATTAAATTTATAAAAGAAAAAAATATAAAAATTTCACAAGAAACTATAAATTTGATTGTAGAAAGAGCACGAGGAGATAGAGGTAATTTAAATAATGAACTTCAAAAGTTAGAAGCTCTATCTATAACAAGAAAAAAAATCACACAGGAAGATGTATTTAATTTAACCAATCTTGCAGAAGATTATGGAATATTTGAACTCGTAGACAATTATTTAGCAAAAAATAAGGTAAAGGTTTCAAAAATTCTAAATGAAAATAATTTTGTAAATGATGATAGCATTTTAATACTTAGGACTTTGCTAAATAGGTCAAAAAGGCTTTTAAAATTAAAGAATATTCAAAAAGAAAAAAATAATATTGATGAAGTAGTTTCATCTTATAAACCACTAATATTTTGGAAAGAGAAAGATTTGGTAAAACAACAAATTAAAAATTGGTCTGAAAAAGAGATTAGAGAAAAAATTTATCAAATATCTAATTTAGAAATTTTGATCAAAAGGAATACGTCTTCTATAAATCTTGTATCAGACCTAATTAGCAATTATTAATAGTTTTCCTTGATTATCTTGATTAATCGATCAAGTTGATCAAGACCTTTATACTCAAAAATTAATGTGCCAGTATTATTTTTTTTATTATTTAAAAATACTCTCATTCCAATTTTAGAACTTATTTGATTTTCAATATCTATTGAATTTGTATCTTTTGATATATTTGAACTTTTATTACTCTTTACCAATCTCACAAGAGCTTCTGCTTGTCTTACTGATAATTTTTTTCTTATTATTTTCTCAGCTAATAACACAGAGTTATCTAAGCCAACTAAAATCTTGGCATGACCCGGGGATATTTTGTCATTGATGATGTGTTCAATCACCTTAGCTGGAAGACTTAACAATCTAATACAATTGGATATATGAGCTCTACTCTTCCCAATAAATTTCGCAACTTTGTCTTGATCATAATTAAATTCATTGATTAATCTTTGATATCCCTCAGCTTCCTCTATAGGGTTAAGATCTTTTCTTTGAACATTTTCAACAATTGCAAATTCAAGAGACCTAAGATTGTCTACATTAAGAATTACTACTGGGACTTCGTTCAAACCAGCATTTTGGGCTGCTTGCCATCTTCTTTCTCCTGCTATCAATTCATATTTGTCATTGCTATCTTCTGATGCTCTTACAATTATTGGCTGAATAATTCCTCTTTCACGAATTGATGCTGTGAGTTCTTCTAAGCTGTTTTTGTCAAAGTTTTTTCTTGGTTGATATTTGTTTGGAATAATAGAACTAATCGATATTTTATTATTTGTAATCTTTACATCGCTATCTCCAATCAAGGATGATAAGCCTCTTCCTAATCCTTTTTTATTTTTAAATGGATTTATCATGCAGCTGTCTCAATTTCTTTTTCTTGTTCTAGAAATTCTTCAGTGAAACTAAAATACGCTTTACTACCTGGACAAAGCTTATCATAGATTAACACTGGAACTCCATGAGAGGGGGCCTCTGATAACCTTACATTTCTCGGCACTGCTGTGTTGTAAACTTTTTCTTTAAAAAAATTTCTAGCTTCCGTCTCAACCTGACTGGACAACTTATTTCTCTTATCATACATCGTAAGGAGGATACCTCTTATCTCAAGGATAGGATTTAAATTCGATTTAATCCTTTCAATAGTTTTCATTAATTGAGTTAGGCCCTCTAAGGCGAAAAACTCCGTTTGAAGTGGTACTACCAAAGCATCAGAGGCAACTAATGCCATAATTGTGAGAAGACTAAGAGAAGGAGGGCAGTCAATTAGTATATAATGATAGGATGCTCTAGAATCATTTAAAATAGAGGCTAATTCATCTTTTAATTTAAATGCTCTTCGTCTGTCACCAGCAGTTTCAACCTCAAGTCCTGATAAATCTACGTTGGAAGTAATAATATCTAGGTTTTCAAATTCCGTTTTTTGTATCACATCAGATATTTTTTTGTTTCCATTTAAAACGCTATAAATTGTATTATTAGATGTACCTGAGTTAGATAATCCAAGACCTGTTGTGGCATTTCCTTGTGGGTCAAGGTCAATCACAAGAATTTTTTTTTCTTTAAGAGACAAACCGGCGGCCAAATTAATTATTGTTGTGGTCTTTCCCACTCCTCCTTTTTGGTTTATGACCGAAATAATTTTTCTATTCATATTTTTTAAGATTTGATATTTTCACTATGATAGACTCGTCGTTGGTTAAACTTTTCTTCTCTTCATAATCAAATTTCCAATTTTTCGTTGCATCTTTTAAAATCTTTTTTCCACTTTTTCCTAAAAATAAAATTATATATTTAAAATTTTTAAAATTAGTTTTTGCAATTTGAAAAATTAC
The DNA here is from genome assembly GCA_902546765.1 of uncultured Pelagibacteraceae bacterium. GTDB lineage: Bacteria > Pseudomonadota > Alphaproteobacteria > Pelagibacterales > Pelagibacteraceae > Pelagibacter. Next base: position 127,062 of record CACCLG010000001.1, read on the forward strand.
TGGCAAAGGTTTAAAGGCACGTGAAATTATGACGTCTGTAATTAAATTTTTTTCATTAAAAATATTTTTTTGATAAATTTCCGCATCCAGTTTAAATTTTTTGGACATTTCTCTTAAAAAATTACTTTTATGATAACTTTTTTCATAAAAAATCACTTTAAATGTAGGTTTTTTGGAACTCATAATAATACCTAGGACAATTCCTGGTAAACCTGCCCCCGACCCTAAGTCTGTACACGTGTTTATGTCACTTTTAGCAATAAAATCAATAGTTTGCATACTGTCAGCAATATGCCTTGATTTTATTGATCTTTCTGTGCTTTTGCTAATTAAATTTATTTCTTTATTTTTCAAAATTATGTCTTTTGAATATTCATCTAACCTTTCGAGTGTTTCACGTGAAACATTTAGATTAAATTTTGGAACTGTTTTTAAAAAATACGAATCAATCAAGCTATATGCTTAATAGACTTTCTTTTAAGATGTGACAATAAAATATATACGGCCGCAGGTGTTATCCCGTCTATCCTAAGGGCTTGACCCATTGTTTTAGGCCTTATTTTCTTAAATTTTGACTTAACTTCATGTGATAGTCCTGAGAAACTATCATAATTAATATTATCTGGAATTATCAAATTTTCATCTCTTTTAAAAGCTAAAATATCAGCTTTTTGCTTCTTCAAATAACCTTTATAATGAGAGTTTATCTCTAATTGTTCGTCTATTTCACGTGAAACACGAGGTATTTCTGGCCAAATTTCCCTTATTTTACTCATATTAACAAATTTTTGACCTAATATTTGAAATGCAGTTCTACTAACCCCGTCCTTAGCAATATTAATACCATAATTTTCAACTTTTGATGGGGTAATTTGTAATTTTGACATCTGATGCTGAATTTTTGTTAATTGAAAATGCTTTTCTTTAAATATTTGAGCTCTATCTTTAAGTACCACTCCCAAATTAATTCCTTTTTGAGTTAATCTAACATCTGCGTTATCTGACCTTAATGATAACCTATACTCTGCTCTTGAAGTAAACATTCTATATGGTTCTGCTACACCTTTCGTAACCAAATCGTCAATCATCACACCAATATATGCATCTGACCTATCAAGTATAAAAGGTTCCTTGCCTTTGATAGATAGAGCAGAATTTATTCCAGCGATTAAGCCTTGAGCAGCAGCCTCTTCATAACCGGTTGTTCCATTGATTTGACCGGCAAGATAGAGATTTTTAATTTTTTTAGTCTCTAAAGTTAAGAATAGCTCTCTTGGGTCAATATAATCGTATTCAATAGCATATCCAGGCCTCAATATTTTTACATTCTCTAAACCGTTGATTTTACTACATATTTCATGCTGTATTTCCGATGGTAACGAGGTTGAAATGCCGTTTGGATATATAGTATCATCATTTAAACCTTCTGGCTCCAAAAAAATTTGATGTCTCTTCTTATCAGCGAATTTTTTTATTTTATCCTCTATAGATGGGCAGTATCTTGGTCCTACTCCTTGGATGCTGCCAGAGTACATAGCACTTCGCTTAATATTTTTGGAAATGATTTTATGAACTTCCTCATTGGTATAAGTCATTCTGCAAGAGATTTGTTTGTTCAAATTTTTTTCGGTTAAGAAAGAAAAGAAATATGGATCGTCGTCTGCATGTTGAGCTTCCAAATTTTCTAAATTAATTGTACGTGCATCTAATCTTGGTGGAGTTCCAGTTTTTAATCTACCAACTTTAAAATCAAACTTTTCTAGTTGCTCACTTAAACCTGTTGATGGTTTTTCATCATATCTTCCTGCTGGGGTTTTTTTCTCCCCAATATGTATAAGACCATTTAAAAATGTGCCAGTTGTTAGAATTATCTTAGATGATCTAATTTCTTTACCAGATTGAGTTTTAAAGCCAATTATGGCATTATGCTCAAATAAAAAGCTTATTACAGGATCAGAATAAATGCTTAAATTACAATAGTTTACAAGTTTTTCTTGCATAAATTTTTTATATAATGATCGATCACTTTGTGTCCTAGGTCCTCTAACTGCAGGGCCTCTACTTCTATTTAGTAGCCTAAATTGTATTCCTGATTTGTCCGCAACTTCTCCCATTACACCGTCTAATGCATCTATTTCTCTGACCAAATGACCTTTACCAAGACCACCAATTGCAGGATTGCAGGACATTTCCCCTATAGTTTCAAATTTATGTGTGAATAAGGCAGTGTTAACTCCCAATCTTGCAGATGCTGCTGCTGCCTCACAACCAGCATGCCCACCTCCAATAACCACTACATCAAACGATAAATCATTTTTCATGACTTTAATTTATTATCGTTATTAGATTTTACAAGATACTAGTTATTACACTTTCTGCGGTTTTCTTAGTTGATAATTATTTACCTATACAGAAATCGTTAAAGATGGATCCGAGTATTTCTTCAACATCTACTTTTCCAACTATTAATCCTAGATGTCTAACTGCTAATCTTAGGTCTTCTGCAGCTTTATCAAATTCCTCTTCTGAATTTTTTTCTTGAAAGGTTTTTAAATGATAAACGCATTTCTCAATATTATCTCTATGCCTGCTTCTTGTGATTATAATATCGTTTGATGATATAAATTTATTTTCTAATTTTTTTTTTATTTCATTAATAAGTAAATCTATATTTTTATTTTCTTTAACCGATATAGATATTGGATTTAATTTTTTAATTTCTTCATTTAGTTTATCATCAATATTTTCCGATTTATTAACTACAATAATATTCTTATCCTGGCTCAAAGCACTTAAAAAACTTTGAAAATCAACACTTTTTGGCTCTAAGACTATGATATTTAAATCTGCATCATTTGCATTTTTTAGACTTAGCTTTATCCCTTTTCTTTCTATTTCATCTTTAGAATCTCTAATGCCGGCTGTGTCAGATAATATGACTGGATATCCATCCAAATTAAGATGTGTTTCTATAACATCTCTTGTTGTTCCAGCCATTTCAGACACAATTGCTACTTCACGGTTTGCTAAATGATTAAGGAGAGAAGATTTGCCTACATTTGTAGGTCCAATTATGGATATTTTAAATCCTTCTCTTATTCTTTCTCCAACTCTTTGATCATCCAATAACTTCTCTAGATCAGCCAATGCTTTAGCCGTATCTGCTTTAATTCCATCTAAGATTTCAATTGGTAGATCTTCATCTGGGAAGTCGATTTTGGCTTCAATCTTGGATAAAACTTTAATAAGAATTTGCCTAAGAGTTTCAAATATTTTTGAACTTTTACCTTCCATAACTCTTATAGCCTGCTGTCTTTGAATCTCTGTTTCAGATGAAATTAAATCTGATATACCCTCGGCTTTCATTAAGTCTATCTTTCCGTTTTGAAATGCAATTTTTGTAAATTCTCCTGGCTCTGCTAACCTACAATCATCAAACTTTGAAATTGAAGCTTGTATAGCGTCTATTACTGCTCTACTTCCATGAATGTGAAATTCAGCCATATCTTCACCAGTATAACTACTTGGTGCAGGAAACCATAATATTATACCCTCGTCTATCAATTCATTTGTGTCGTAATTAAAAAGTTTTTTTAATGTGGCTACTCTTGGATGTGGTAGATTTGATTGAGATAATTTTTTAATAATGTCTCTAGTATTTTTTCCAGATACTCTTATAACTGCTAAACCAGATATTCCTGGCCCTGATGACAAAGCATAAATATTCATTTAAGTTCATTTATATATAAAAATTTGTTTTATTATATAGTTTTATCTTTTGTAAACTTCTAAAAGAGATCTACCAAAATTACTTGCAAATTTTTTTGAATCAAACAATGGTGTATTTAAAATTCTATCAAATATGTCTTTTCTTAAAATTGAAAGTTGATTAATGTTATTTGAAAGTTCTAATGCTTTTTCTATATATTCTTCTGAATTTTTTAAAATTAATTGATCAAGGTTGGCATTTTTAAGAATGCTTGAGCCACATCTTGAATTGAAATTATATCCTAGAACAGTCAATACTGGTATTCCACACCACAAAGCTTCAAATGACGTTGTAACTCCATTGTAAGGGAAAGTATCTAATGCAATATCAATTTTTTTATATAAATTTAAATGCTCCTTTAAATTAGGGTAGTCTGCCCTATTATAGAATTCAATTAAATCGTAAACTTTATTTTTTTTGAAGATCTCTATAATTCTTTTGGGAAAGCAATTATTTGATGATTTAAGAATTAATTTTGCACTCTGAGTTTTTTTTAGGATCTCAGACCATGCATATGCAGTTTCATCTGAAATTTTGAGAAAATTATTGAATGAACCATAAGTAATATAATTATTTTTTTTTGCGGGCGTTCCACTAAATTCTCTTTTATAATCGAAGCCTGAATGAGCATTCCATATATTGTTTAATTTGATAATTTTTTCTGAGTAAAAACTTTCTTCATCTTTTATAAGATGATCATCAGCAATTAAGTAATCTATATTTTTAAATCCGATAGTATTACAATAACCAAGCCACGTTATTTGCAAAGGAGACACTCTAGATTTAAATATTTCGATTCTTTTGCTAGATGTTAGACCACCTATGTCTATTAATATTTCTATTCTCTCTTTCTGAATTTGTTCGATAACTTCTTGATTATTTAAATTAGAAATATTGGACCATTTTTCTGAACTATCTTTGATTTCTTGAGATGACTCGTCAAATTGTTCAGAAAACGAAAAGATATAAGTTTCAAATTTACTTCTATCTAAATATTTAAGTAATTTTTTGACAAAAAAAGTAACAGAGTGATATCTACTAAAGTCTCTCGATACTAAGCCTATTCTAATTTTGTCATTTTTTTTGAAATTTATTTCAGACAAATGTTTTGCATTATTTAACACAAAATGTTTTTCAAGTTTTTTTGAATATTCATAAAAATTTTCTTGTCTCCAGTTCGAGGTGTAATTATTTATAAATGCATATCTTGCAATTATTGATTTATTTTTTGGATTTATATGGACTATTTTTTCCATATTTTTTTTTATTTTTGGAACATCAACAAAATATTTATATAATTCTATTCCATTAACTAATAATTTTTCATTATTATTAAAATTTTCAATTGCTTCTCTGTAATATGTCTGAGCTTTAAGAATATTCTTAGATAATTCTTTTATTAAATTTACATTAGCTGTGCTAATCGAAATCATATTACATAAAGAATCCAAACCATGTATAGTTTTTTTTTCTTTTAGATATGCATCTTCAAAATCTAACATGGAAGATAAAATATCTTTTTTATCACTATTTATTTTTAGAATTTTACATAACCCTAACAAATTTGATAAGCCCGCTGGTCTTTCTGTTATTTTTGTTTTTTCGTTTGCAGCTTTTAAGGCAGCTTCATACTCTTTTTTAGTGAAGAGTAACTTTATTTCTTCAATTATAGATCTGCTTATCATTTAAGATAATTTAAACCTATTTATCAAAAATCAATATATATAATTAAGAAGGTTTATTCATAGAATTAAAAAATTCAGCGTTGTTTTTAGTATCTTTTAATTTTGAATTTATGAATTCTATCGCATCCATTGAACCCATTGGAGCTATTATTCTTCTCAGCACATTCATTTTTTGCAAGTCGCTTTTATCAAACAACAGCTCTTCTCTTCTAGTTCCTGATTTTGTTATATCTATTGCTGGGAATATTCTCTTCTCAGAGATTTTTCTATCTAATATTGTTTCACTATTTCCAGTTCCTTTAAATTCCTCAAATATAACTTCATCCATTCTGCTACCTGTATCAATTAATGCGGTAGCAATAATTGTTAGTGATCCACCTTCTTCTATATTCCTTGCGGCACCAAAAAATCTTTTTGGCCTTTGAAGTGCATTGGCATCTACACCTCCAGTTAAAACTTTTCCTGAGCTGGGAACTACAGCATTGTAGGCACGGCCGAGCCTTGTTATGGAGTCCAATAAAATTACGACATCTTTTTTATGTTCGGTCAATCTTTTTGCTTTTTCTATAACCATTTCAGCGACGGCAACGTGTCTTTGAGCAGGTTCATCAAATGTTGAGCTAATTACCTCTCCCTTAACTGTACGTTGCATATCTGTTACCTCTTCAGGTCTTTCATCGATTAATAAAACCATTAAATAACACTCTGGATGATTGGCTGTTATTGAATTCGCTATACTTTGCAAAATCATTGTTTTACCAGCTTTTGGCGGTGATATAATCAACGACCTTTGGCCTTTTCCTATTGGACTGACAAGATCGATTAATCTAGGAGTAAGGTCAGGTTTTTTTTCAATTTTTGTGGTTTCAACTTCCATCCTAAACTGCTTGTTAGGATAGAGTGGGGTTAAATTGTCAAAAGCTATTTTATGTTTAAACTTATCAGGTTCTTCGAAATTAATTTTGGAAACTTGCAGTAAAGCAAAATATCTTTCACCTTCTTTTGGAGATCTTATTGGACCTTCAACAGTATCTCCTGTTCTTAAACCAAACCTTCTAATTTGGCTTGGACTTACATATATATCATCTGCGCCTGGAAGATAATTAGACTCCATTGCTCTGAGGAAACCAAAACCATCCTGTAAAAGCTGCAAAACCCCACCGCCTGTAATCTCTTCACCTTTTTCAGCCAATTTTTTTAATATAGCAAAGTAAATTTCTTGTCTTCTAAGAGTGCTTGCATTTTCAATACCAAGCTTTTCAGCTTCAGTGATCAACTTCTCTGAGCTCTTTTCTTTTAGTTCTTGAATGTTCATAATTTTGGGGGGTTATTCGTTAGATTTAATGAATATATATATTAGGCCTTAAATTTCAAGACTAGATAGGTTTAAAAATTACTATAAATACAGTTAAAATTAACAGTATAGTTGGAATTTCATTAATTATTCTAAAAAATCTAGAAGATTTTGTATTTGACCCATCTTTCAGGGAACTCAAGCATTTTCCCAAATACTCATGATAGGCAGTCAAAATTATTACTAAAAAAATTTTTATTTGCAGCCACAGCTGTGAGAAAGTGTCAAAACCTATTTGATATATTAAGAGTATGCCAAAGAACCAGGATATTATCATTGCTGGTCTCATAATGTAAAAATAAAGCTTTCTCTCCATAATCTCGAAGATTTGTGTAGTTTCTTTTTTTTGGTAATTTTCAACATGGTAAACAAAAATTCTTGGCAAATATAATAATCCGGCCATCCAAGATATAACTGCTATTAAATGTAATGACTTAAATAACAAATAATAGTTCATAAATTTATAAATTTTTATTTATAAGATATTCTAAAAGCTTAATATGATCGTCGTTATCATTCAAACACGGTATCATATCAAAGTTTTTTCCTCCAGATTTTAAAAAGCTCTCCTTACCTTGAATTGCGATCTCTTCTAAAGTCTCAACACAATCCGATGCAAAACCAGGACAAATTACCAAGATATTATTTATATTATTGCTCGGCAATTCTTCTAATGTTTTATCAGTATATGGTTTTAACCACTGTTCAGGACCAAACCTTGATTGAAAAGTAGTTCTTATTTTAACATCTTTGAATTTTTCTGAGATTAGCCTTGTGGTTTTATGACAATAGCAATGATAGGGGTCTCCCTTATCAAAATATTTTTGTGGAATTCCATGGTAAGAGGCGATAATAAGGTCTGGTTTCCAATTAATTTCAGAAATTTTTTTATTTAATGAATTGACAAGTGCATCAATATAAAGTTCCTCTGACTCATAATGTGGAACAATCTTTAAACTTGGTTGCCATCTCATATTCATAAGAGATCTATATACTTCATCACATACCGTAGCTGTTGTTGCTGCAGCATATTGTGGATACAGAGGAATAATTAAAAGATGCTCACAACCAGCTTTGTGTAGTTCATTTATTTTACTTTTTATACTTGGGCTTCCGTATCTCATTGCATAATCAATTATAACGTTTTCACTTCTAATCAATTTGTCAATTTTTTCGGCCTGTAATTTTGTGTAGTATCTTAGAGGTGACATGTTTTCTTTTTCCATCCAAATTTCTTTATATGCTTTTGCAGTTTTTGAGGGTCTAAATGTTAAAATGAAAACATTCAGGATGAATTTCCATAATATAGGATTAACTTCTATAACTCTTCTATCAGAGAGAAATTCTTTAAGATACCTTCTTATATCAAACCAACTTGTGGATTCAGGAGTTCCAAGATTAATCAATAAAACTCCAGTTTTTCCAAAATTAATTTTTGGGTGGTCTTCCATTAATTAAACGATCTCACAATTTTTACTAATTTTTCAACCATTTCAATTTTTGTTTGAGGTTGAATTCCATGTCCTAAATTAAATATATAAGGATGATCTTTAAATATATTTAAATATTTTTTAGTCTCTTTTTCTAAAGTGTCTTCATCTTGTAACAGAATTTTTGGGTCTAAACCCCCCTGAATCGGAATATCAATATTTTTTACAATATCTTTTGGATCTATATCATAATCGATGTTAACAGCACTTGGTTTAACAATATCACAGAAGTTCTTGTAATCTTTTATGCCTCTAGGAAAACATATAACTGGGACACCAAGGCTTTTAGTATATTCTACAAGACTTAATGTTGGTATGTAAATATACTCGGGTATATTGTTTTCAAGAAGTCCAGCCCAACTATCAAATATTTGTATAATCGTGGCACCTGCTTCAACTTGATTTTTAATATGAATTTTGAGGAATTTATCAATGATAGATAATAATCGATTAATTAAAAATTCATCTTTAAAAAAATCTACTTTAAGTTTTTTTTTAGGAGAGATTTTGTTTATCATGTATACCAAGATTGTCCATGGAGCACCAACGAACCCTATTAGGTCTTTTTCATCTCTGTTAATCTTATTTGATGTTATATTAATTGCCTTATAAACAGAATTTAACTTAAAAGAAAAATCAACCTCATCAATATTTTTTAAGTCATCTAGATTTAAATCGCCTAACTTTGGACCAAAATTTTTTTCAAACTCAACTTTCTGGTTTAGACCATACGGTAACATTAAAATATCTGAAAAAATAATTGCAGCATCAAAATTAAATCTTACTATAGGTTGTAAGGTTATTTCAGATGCTAAATTTTCACTAAGACACAATTTTATAAAATCTTGATTTTTGCTCCTTATCTCACGAAATTCAGGTAAATATCTTCCAGCTTGCCTCATTAACCATATAGGATTAATATTGCTCTTTTTCTCAACAATACATTTTTGAATTGGGGTCATATATAAATAGATCAATTAATATTTATTGTATTAGTATTATGATATGTGAATTACGTAAATTATCTAATTTGCACACTTTATATACGATTTATTAACATTTAATCGCAAATTAAACGTCTATTTACTAATGCAAGTTAATAATTATTACCAATTAAAGAATTATGGTTTTTAATTAATTAACATGTAAAAAAAAAGTTTAATTTCAGTAATTATTTATAATAATAATTGAAAATATTTACTAATCACTAATAATTAAATTTTAGTGATATTTTTATTGACACTTTATACATGAGAAACGAACATCAAATTTATCTAATTTCGGACTCAACTGGAGAGACTCTAGATAGAATCTTCTTAGCACTAAAAGCACAGTTTACAAACTTTGAATACGAACTTAATAATTTTTCTTTCACTAGAACAGAGAATCAAATTCAGCAGATTTTGGAAAAAGCAAAAAAAAGAGAGAACCCAATTATACTTTATACAATCGTTAATAGTAAGCTTGCTAAGTATCTAGCGGATCAAGCTCAATCGAGACAAATTCCCTGTTTTGGTGTTTTAGGTGATTTAATACTAAGCTTTTCCAAAATATTAAATCAACGAGCATCACACGAACCAAGCGGACAACACGTGCTCAATGAAGAATATTATCAAAGAATAGAAGCTATCCAATTTACAATGAACCATGATGATGGAAATCAAACTGACGATTTAGAGAAGTCCGATATTATTTTGTTAGGGGTCAGCAGAACAAGCAAAACCCCAACATCGATTTATTTGGCTAATAAAGGCTACAAAACTTCAAATATTCCATTAGTTAATGAAAAATCAATACCTAGAAGAATAACAAGAAAAAACTTTAAACCTTGTATAGTTGGTTTAACAACTGAAGCTGAAAGATTATTTGATATAAGAAAGAATAGACTGAACAGTTTGAAAGAAAATGAAAGCACGGAGTACACAAATTTAGAAAAAATTAAAGAAGAGGTTGAAAACTCAAAAAAAATTTTCAGAAAAAACCAATGGCCAACAATAGATGTTACAAGAAAATCTGTTGAAGAAACCGCCGCTTCAATCATAAAAATTTATGAGATAAAAAAAAGGTAATGAAAATAATATTAGCTTCAAAAAGCAAGGTTAGAAAAGATATACTAACTGAACACAATATAGATTGTGAAGTTATTCAATCAAACGTTGATGAAGATCCAATTAAAGACAGTTTAATTGCGGAAGGAGCAACACCTGAAATTATTTCTAAAAATCTAGCTGAGTTAAAAGCAAATAAAGTTAGTTCTAATATGTATGACGAATTGGTATTAGGAGCTGATAGCGTAATAGATTTAAATGGTGAATTAATTTCAAAACCATCCTCTAGAGAAGAGGCGATGAATATATTAAGAAAATTAAATGGTAGGTCTCATTATCTAATAAGTTCTGTTTGCATTTCAAAAAATAACTCGATGATTTGGAATCATACTGCTAAAGCAAAGCTTACTATGAAAAATTTTTCAGAAGTAGAGCTAAAAGATTATTTAAACAAAATTCCAGATGAAGCATTATATGCTTATAATGTTTATCAAATAGAAGGAGAGGGAAAAAGTTTATTTGAGAAAATTGAAGGTGATAAAGATACAATAATGGGCTTACCAATTACACAAATAAAAACATATATGGAAAATTTCAAATGAAAAAATTTTTGGTAATTGGTGATCCAATAGAGCACTCACTTTCTCCAAAATTACACAATTATTGGTTCAAACAGAATAATGTTGATGCAATTTATGAAAAAAAAAAAATCAATGAACCAGAATTACAGGATATTGTATCTAAGGTAAGAAAAAATGAAATTTTCGGAGTAAATGTAACAGTCCCTTATAAATCAAAAATAATTAAATACTTAGACTTACTGAGTGATGATGCTAACGCTACACAATCTGTGAATACAATACTTAAAAAAGAGAACAAAATTTTTGGATTCAATACAGATGTAGATGGCTTTGAGTTATCCTTGTTAAATTATATCGATAAAATAAGAAATAAAACTGTCCTAATTTTAGGAGCTGGAGGTGTTGCACCATCTATAATTTATGTTTTAAAAAAAATTAAAGCATCAAAAATTTTAATCACTAATAGAACAAAGATTAAATCAGAAAATTTGAAAACTAAATTCAGCGATATCGATGTAGTTGATTGGGGAGAGACACCAGCTGCCGATGTTGTAATAAATGTAACAAGCTTAGGTCTTAATCCTAACGATAAAATTGATCTAGATTATGATAAAATTGGCAAGGATAAGTTTTTCTATGATGTAATATACAAACCATCAAAAACATTATTTTTAGATGAGGCAAAAAAAAGAGGCAATATAATTGAAAACGGCAAAATGATGTTTGCTTATCAAGCACAAAAAGCATTTGAATTGTGGAATAATTTAAAGCCAGAAATTAATGAACAGGTCTTAAATTTTTTAGATGATTAGAATAGCAATATTAGGAGATATAGGTGCTGGCAAAAGTTTTGTTTCCAAACAATTTAATTGTCCACTCTTTAACGCTGATAAAGAGGTTGCTGAAATTTATAAAAATGACAGATCTTGTTATCAAAAAATTAAAAAAGCATTGCCTAAATATATAATTTCAGATCATCTAGACAAAAAATTTTTACTAAAAGCTGTATTGGATAGTAAAAATAATCTTAGAAAGATTTCAAAAATTGTTCATCCAATTGTTAGAACTAGGATGAATAAATTTTTAATAAAGAATAGTTCTAAAAAATTAGTAGTGCTAGACATTCCTTTATATTTAGAAAATAAACTAAACAAGAAGGGAGATGTTTTAATTTTTGTAGAAGCAAAAAGAAAAGATATTCAAAAAAGATTAAAAAACAGGAAATATTTTAATGAAAAACTAAACAGAAATTTGAAGAGTTTGCAGTTACCGTTAACAATAAAGAAAAAATTATCTAATTTTGTTATTAAGAATACATTCAATGCAACAAAAATTAAAAATGATGTTAAAAATATAAAAACTGAAATATTAAATATATGAAAGAAATAATTTTAGATACTGAAACAACTGGACTATCTGTTAAAGATGGTCACCGTATTGTTGAAATTGGTTGTATAGAACTCGATAACTTAGTACCCACAAAAAATATATTTCATTGCTATTTAAATCCAGAGAGAAAAGTATCCGAAAAAGCATTTGAAGTGCATGGTTATTCTGACCAATTTTTATCTGATAAAAAAAAGTTTGTTGAAATAGCAGATGAATTTTTAAATTTTATTAAAGATAAAAAAATAATAATACATAATGCAGAATTTGATATTTCACATTTAAACAACGAGCTATCTATTGCTGGTAAACCAGAAATAAATAAAGAAACTACTGTTGATACACTAGACCTTGCAAGGAATAAATTCCCTGGTTCAGGTATAAGTTTAGATGCTCTCTGTAAGAGATTTAGAATAGATAACTCAAAAAGAGAAAAACACACTGCGTTAATTGATTGTGAACTACTTGCAAAAGTTTATATAAATCTACTAGATCAGAAAGAGCCTAAACTAAATTTTTCAAACTCTGTTGATATTAATTCTGTCGAAACTCAAAATAAAAATATTACTTATTCAAAAAAAATTGTTTTTCCCACATCAGAAGAGCTTGAACAACACAGGGAATTCCTAAAGAGAGATTTAAAGAAAAATTTTTATTGATTTGATCTTTGTTGGTATAATTTTAGAAAATCAATTTCACCTGAGAAATTAGCCTCTGGAAATCCAGAGTGTCTAAGTATTAGAATAAAAGCTTCGCGTATTTTTGGAAAAACTTCTAGTTGTAAATCACAAAGTATGAATTTTTCCATTTCATTTTTTTCTATTTTTGTGTCTTCGATTTCAACAACTGTTGAATGGAGAAGTTCAAAGAGTGCTTTTTTTTTACTCTCTTCTACATCTGTATATTTAAGTTTAGTAAAAACCTCTATCATTTTATTTTTTAATGGTTTTGAAGTTATATCTAAAGTGATTTTATATTTTGATATTCTTTCTCTTGCTAAAAGAAGGGTTTGCACATCTGGTATTTCAACAGATAAATCTTTTGTATAACTAACTATGACTTTATGTTTAACAGGCATTATTTTTCATCCATATCTTTATATTCTCCTTCAATAAAATCCTTTTTTTCGAAGGTGTTATTTTTTTTATTAAATTTTTTAGAAAAAACGTTAAAGATAAGTTTTCTTGTAATTGGAATAATTAAAAGTAACCCCAAACAATCTGTGGCGAAACCAGGAATGATTAAAAGAATAGCAGCAAATGTTAGGGCGGCGCCTGACACAATTTCGTAAATTGGTAATTCATTTTTAACTAATTGTGTCATACCAGACCTTAGGGTGTTAAATCCCTCGTATCTTGCATAAGCAACTCCTACAATCGCTGTCAGCAAAATTAGACTAATTGTATTAAATGCTCCAATTGATGATCCAATTTTAATAAATAGGTAAATTTCGATTAATGGAATAGACAATATAAGAATTAATACTGAGTTCATTTGTCTATAATGTAAATTGCCAGTTGAAATTAGGCAACATAGTAAATATTATTATCATATGAGTTATAGCTTTGAATATATCGATATCATCCTTCTTGCAATGATTGCAGGGTTTATATTTCTGAGATTAAGAGGAATTTTAGGAAAAAAATCAGGCTTTGAAGAAGATATTAACCAGAGCTTTCCCCATGAGGCGCCAGTCGTTAAAACAGATGTAAAGTTAAACGCTGATACATTTGATGATAATGCTAAAAAAGAATTCTTAAAAGGTGCGCAAATTGCTTATGAAACGATTGTCACAAGTTTTTCAGAAGGAAAGTTAAAGGATATCAAATCATTGTTAGGTAAAGAAGTTTATGATCAATTTGATCAAGCAGTAAAAGACAGAAAGTCTAAAAATTTGTCTTCTAACACTACTTTTATAGGAATTAATTCCGCAGAAATTAAAAATCATGAACAAAATAAAAATATGTTAGAGGTAACCGTAGAGTTTGTAAGTGAAATCATTTCACATATTAAGGACAAAGAAAATAAAACAGTTTCAGGAGATCCTGAGAAAATAAAAAAAGTTCATGATATTTGGAAATTTTCCAAAGATAGTAGATCTGTAAATCCAAATTGGGTACTAATTGACACCCAAGCTTAATTGACAAAAAAACTTTCAGATAAAGATAAAAAAGACTGGCAAAATTTTTTAGAAAGCTCAGAAAAATTAGACAACAAAGACAAAGAAACTTTAGATCATCAGAATAGAATTGGAGAGAAAGTTATAGATCTTCACGGATTTACTCTTGACGAGGCAAATCAAAAAGTTTCTGAATTTATCCAAGATTGTTATGATCAAAATGTAATAAAAATAAATATAATAACTGGTAAGGGACTTAGATCAAAAAATTTAAATGATCCATATCAATCTAAAAATCTAAGTATACTAAAGCACTCTGTACCTAGCTTTATTAAAGATAGCCCTCACCTAATGTCAAAAATTATAAAAATTGATCAGCAAGCTGTTGACAGTCCATCAAAAGGAAATTTTGAGATTTATTTAAGAAAGAAATTATAGAATAAATTTAGACAGATCGGTATCTTTTACTAGTTCACCAATATTTTTCTTAATATATTCAGAGTCCACTGTTATTTTTTCACCAGCTCTATCTGTAGCTGTAAAACTAATCTCATCTAGTACTCTTTCGATAATAGTATGAAGACGTCTTGCACCAATATTTTCAACGGTTGTATTTACTTCACTTGCAATATTAGCAATAGTGTCAATGCCATCGTCTGTGAATTCAAGATCTACATTTTCAGTTTTTAAAAGTGCCTTGTATTGTTTTATCAAACTGTTATCTGGTTCTTTCAAAATTCTTTTAAAATCATCACTGTTTAACGCATCAAGCTCAACTCTAATCGGAAGTCTTCCTTGAAGTTCTGGTAAAAGGTCAGATGGTTTTGCTAATTGGAATGCTCCTGATGCAATAAATAAAATATGATCAGTTTTAATAGGACCATATTTTGTGCTCACAGTTGTTCCTTCAATCAAAGGCAATAGATCCCTTTGAACTCCTTCTCTTGAAACATCACCTCCAACACGATCAGTTCTAGCTGAAATTTTATCTATCTCATCCAAAAATACGATACCATTATTTTCTGTTGAATTTTTTGCAGCTTTAATAATTTTATCTTGTTCAATTAACTTATCAGACTCTTCATTGATTAAAATTTCGTGAGATTCTTTTACACTCATTTTCCTCTTCTTTGGTTTCTGTCCCATTGATTTACCTAAAACATCAGAAATATTTATCATTCCAACATTTGCACCTGGCATTCCTGGTATTTCAAAAGATGGCATTTGGTTACTTTCAGCTACAGCAATTTCAATTTCATTGTCATCTAAATCTCCGTCTCTCAATCTTTTTCTAAAACTTTCTCTTGTAGCAACACTTGCTTTGTTACCGACTAATGCGTCCAAAACTCTTTCCTCAGCTAACTTTTGTGCCTGTGCATGGACTTCTTTTCTTTTCTTTACCTTTTCCATCGAAATGGCAATCTCTAACAAATCTCTTACAATTTGTTCAACATCTCTTCCAACGTAACCTACCTCTGTAAATCTTGTCGCTTCAACTTTTACAAAAGGAGCTTCGGCAAGCTTTGATAGTCTTCTTGAAATTTCTGTTTTACCAACTCCTGTTGGTCCTATCATAAGTATATTTTTGGGTAGAACTTCATCTTTCATATCTCCAGATAAAGCCTGTCTTCTCCATCTATTTCTTAATGCTATAGCTACCGCTCTTTTTGCTTTGTTTTGCCCTACAACAAATCTATCTAGCTCTGAAACAATTTCTCTTGGGGAAAGTGAATTTTCAATAGTTGAATTTTCTTTTGCAACCTTTTCTTTTGGAAATGTAGTTACATTAGTTTTTTCCATTTTATATTTTCTCCATACTTAAGTTATCATTTGTAAAAACACATATTTCAGATGCAACTTTGATAGCTTTTTTTGCTATATCCTCAGCAGATTTATCACCATCCATTAATACTTTCGCAGCTGCTAAAGCATAATTTCCACCTGAACCAATCCCAATGACATCTCCCTCTGGTTCTAAAACATCTCCAGTACCAGAAATTATAAAGCTTTTTTCTTTATCAGCTATAGCCATTAATGCTTCAAGTCTTCTTAAATACTTATCAGTTCTCCAATCTTTAGCTAGTTCGACAGCAGCTCTTGTCAAATTACCTGCATGTTTTTCTAACTTAGATTCTAATCTTTCAAATAATGTTAATGCATCAGCTGTTGATCCAGCAAATCCAGCGATCACATTTCTTTTCTCAATCTTTCTGACTTTGTTAGCAGTTTTTTTAATTACAGTATTTCCCATACTGACCTGTCCGTCACTCGCAACTACTACATCATTATTTTTTCTGACCAAAACTATTGTTGTCATGCACTATAAATGGATACTAAATTTGATAGTTCAAGCCCAGGTTTAGTATTATTGCCATAATTGAATTATATATATATACCTCTTTAAAATTATGAAGCGTAAAGCAAAAATAAGTAGAAAGACAAAAGAAACCAACATCAATGTTGATCTAAACATAGATGGAAAAGGTAAATACAAAGTTGACACAGGCATAGGATTTTTAGATCACATGCTTGAACAACTGTCAAAGCATTCTTCAATGGATATGAATATTAAAGCTAAGGGTGATACACATATTGATCTTCATCACACTACAGAGGACACAGGTATTGCTATTGGTGAATGTTTAAAAAAAGCATCTAAAAAGTTTGTCGGTATTAAAAGGTATGCACATGCAATGATTCCAATGGATGAAACGCTTACTCGTGTTGCAATTGATGTATCAAATAGACCTTACTTAATTTGGAAAGTGAAATTAAAAGTCGAGAAGCTTGGAGAAATGGACACAGAGCTCTTCAAAGAGTGGTTCCAAGCTTTTTCACAATCAGCAGGAATTACTTTACACGTTGAAAATATTTATGGTGATAACAGTCACCACATAATAGAGTCTTGTTTTAAAGGCTTAGCAAGATCTTTAAGAGCTGCGTTGGAAATGGATCCAAGGAACAAAACTACTATTCCTTCTACCAAAGGCTCTTTATAAAATTAATGAATGTCACAATTGTTGACTATAACTCAGGCAATATTAGCTCAGTAATTAATTCTTTCACTGAGGTTGCAAAGGGTACAGTTAATTTAGAAGTAACCTCAGATTTAAAAAAAATTAAATCAAGTGATAAAGTAGTGTTACCAGGACAAGGCTCATTTAAGAGCTGTATAGACGCCTTAAACAGCATAAATGGTTTAACCGATACTCTTAGCGAATTTGTGATGATTGATAAAAAACCACTTTTTGGAATATGTGTGGGCTTACAAATGTTTGCTAATGTAGGTTATGAAGAGACGGAGACAAAAGGATTGGGGTGGATACCTGGAAAAGTATCAAAAATCGACAACAAAAATGGAAGATATAAACTTCCTCATATTGGTTGGAACCAAATAAATATTGTTAAGGACAGTAAAATTTTTAAAGATATTGAAAATAATTCCCACATGTACTTTGTACATAGCTATGAGTTTATACCTGAAGATAAAAATGTTATTTCAGCAACAACAGATTATTCTTCAAACATCGTTTGTTCAGTTGAAAAAGAAAATATTTTTGGAACCCAATTTCATCCTGAAAAGAGTGATAAAATTGGCCTTAAAATAATTGAAAATTTTATGAGACTTTAATAAAACATGTCTATGAAAAAAATATCTTTTTTGTTTATAATGATATTATTTTCAACGTCAGCATTATCCAAAGATTATTATTTTATAACCGGTATTAACAATAATAAAATTGAAACTGGTATAACTGTAAGCACAGCTTCTTTAGATGAAGATGATGATGATATGTTCTTCACTATTGGATATAATTATTCAGACAATCTAGGGATAGATATTTCCTTTTTTGAAACTGGAGATGCAACACTGTCTGGAGACAATGGCGATAGATTCACTCTCGAAGGGACTGAATATGAGTTTATAGTAAATAATGCTAAAATATCGGTTTCTTCAGAAAACATAGCTATTGGTTTGAGGCCAAAAGCAAAACTTTCAGAGGAGTTAGATGTGTTCGGTAGAATAGGATATCATTTTTATGAGGCAACAGCCTCTGCCTCTGGCGATGGTATAACAACAGCATCACTTACTGATGATGACAGTTCAGACTTTTTCTACGGTTTTGGATTAAGTTATAAAGTTGATAATTTTTACTTGAATGCTGGTTTGGAGTATTATCAATTAGATTATGATTACATAGATGAAATAAAAACTGAATTTATTTCAATCGGTTTTATTTCTGAATTTTAAAAAAATTAATTTTATAAATTGTGAAAATTTTTCCAGCTATAGATATTAAAGATAAAAAATGTGTAAGACTAATTAAAGGAGAATTTGAGAATAAAACTGAATATGGGATATCTCCATTTGAACAAGCTTCAAAGTATAAAGATTATGGATTTAAAAATTTACACATTGTAGATTTAGATGGAGCCTTATCAGGAGAGACTGTTAATTTGGATATTATTCAAGAAATAGTAAAGAAGTGTGATCTTAATATTGAAATTGGAGGTGGAATTAGAAACTTTGAAAGCATCAAAAAATATACTGATGCTGGTGTTGAAAAGGTTATTTTAGGAAGTGCGGCTATTAAAGACAAAGACTTTTTAAAAGGTGCTTGTGAAAAGTTCCCTAATAAAATTGCATTAGGCCTAGATGCAAAAGATGGATATTTGTCAGTTTCAGGATGGAAAGAAAACTCTAATCTCCTAACTTTAGAGTATCTAAAAGAAGTAAATAACTTTGGAGCAAGCAGATTAATATATACAGACATCAACAAAGATGGAATGAAGCAAAGTCCTAATTTTAAGGAAACTGAGATAGTGGCTAATAATTCGAATTGTCCAGTAATAATATCTGGTGGGGTATCAAATATAGATGATATTAAAAAAGCAAAAGAATTAAATATCAAAAATATTGAAGGTATAATTGTTGGTAAAGCTATATATGATGGAGATATTAAGTTAGACGAACTTGCAAAAGAAATAGATGCTTAAAAATAGAATTATCCCTTGTTTAGATGTTAAAAACGGAAGAGTTGTAAAAGGTATTAATTTTGTTGATCTAAAAGATGCTGGAGACCCAGTTGAACAAGCAAAGATTTATAGTGATGGCGGTGCTGATGAGATATGTTTTTTAGATATTACGGCGTCAAACGAAAATAGAGAAACTATTTACGATGTGGTTAAGGAAACCTCAAAAAAATGTTTTGTGCCTTTGACAGTTGGAGGAGGCGTGAGAAGTGTTGAAGATATAAACAAACTTTTAAACTGCGGTGCTGATAAAGTTTCAATAAATACAGCCGCAGTCCAAAATCCAAGTGTTGTTGAAGAAAGTTCAAAAAAATTTGGTTCACAATGTATTGTTGTTGCAATAGATGCAAAAAAAAATGGAAATACTTGGGAAATATTTACCCATGGTGGTAGAAAAGAAACAGGAATTAATGCAATAGAATTTGCACTTAAAATGGAAAAAAGTGGAGCAGGGGAACTACTTGTTACTTCAATGGATAAAGATGGCACTCAATCCGGATATGATATTGAATTAATGAAAACTATTTCTGAAAGTGTTAATATTCCTGTCATTGCATCTGGTGGAGTTGGAACTTTAGATCATTTGGTTGATGGAATAAAATCAGGTGCTAGTGCAGTTTTAGCTGCATCTATATTTCATTATGGCACATACTCAGTTAATGAAGCAAAGCAGTATTTGGCTTCAAAAGATATACCTGTTAGGATTTAACATGCTTAAAACTTTAGAAGATCTCGTTACTCTTGCAAGAGAAAGAAAAAAGAACCCAGTCGAAGGATCTTATACTAATAAACTCTTAGAAGATGAAACTTTATCAAAAGTAAAGGTTCTAGAAGAAATAGATGAGCTAATTGAATCTGTTGAAAAAAATACAAATAAAATTCATGAAGCTGCAGACGTTTTTTATCACTTGATAATGTATCTAGAAAAAAGTGGTATAAAAATCGAAGAAGTGATGGAAGAATTAAATTCTAGGAAAAAGTAGTTTAACCATCGTAAGGCAAAACCCTTATAGTCTTACCAAATATTATTACTACTCTATCATTATTACTTAATTTTGTTTCGCTACCTTGAACAATCGCTACATCATCTTCACTGTCATCAACGTTAATAATATATTGATGTCCATCATGGTTCCCCAACAATGCTTCTGTGACGTAACCAAGTGCAGCCCCACCTATTGTTGCATAAACAATTGCAATTTCCTCACATTTTGCCCCTGCGATTAGTTCTTTTCCACAAACCTGAGTACCTAAAAGGCCACCAATCATTGCTCCTGTAGTAGCACCAATTAAACTTCCTTCACCTTTAACTTTTACTGGCAAAGAAGAAACAATCTTTCCATATTTAATTGACTTAATTCTTTGAGTATCTGATTTTTTTACGTCAGATGGATTGGTTGTGTTACATGAAACTAAAAATAGAGATAAAAATAAAATAAATATATACTTCACATTTATTTGATTAGATTCAAAATTAGCCATAAATTAGGCATTAAATATTATTTGTAAGCTTACATATGGACTTAGTAAAATCATTAATAGAATATCACAAAATGATACCCCATCCTGAAGGTGGACATTACGTTGAGGTATTTAAAAATAAAGATGTGAGTCATATTTATTTTTTATTGGAAGGCCATGAACATTCTCATTGGCATAGAATAACTAAGAATGAAACAGTTCACTTTTATTCTGGAGATCCTTTAGAAATATATACCTCCAAAGATGGAGAGGAGTTTGAAACTAACCAAATTGGGTCAAAGAACAATTTTATTTATAGTATTGAAAAAAATACTTGGTTTGCAATGAAACCAAAAGGCAAATACAGCTTAATTGGATGCACAGTTGCTCCAGCTTTTGAGTTTGAAGATTTAGAACTTGCACCACAAGATTGGAAGCCATCTAAATTTAATTTATCTCTCAAGTAGAATTAAGTATTCACATTAATTAAATCCAGATATACTTTTTTTATAAAAATGAGCCATAAATTCTATAAACCTGCAAGATCCAGACTTCAAAGAAGTGAACTGGCAGTTCCAGGTTCTTCTCCAAAAATGTTTGAAAAAGCGTTGAATTCTGATGCTGATTACATTTTTTTAGATTTAGAAGATGCTGTTTCTCCAAATGATAAGATCACTGCAAGAGCAAATGTTATTAAAGCTTTAAATGAAATTAATTGGAGAGAAAAAGGAAAAACAATATCCGTAAGGATTAATAGTTTAGATACTCATTATATGTATAGCGATTTAGTTGAAATTGTTGAAAAAGCTGGAGAAAATGTTGACACAATCTTAGTCCCAAAAGCAGGAACAGTTAGTGATGTTTATATGGTTGATTGCTTGCTTACACAAATTGAAACAAACAAAAAAATTAAAAATAAAATTGGAATCGAATGTTTAATTGAAACAGCACTTGGAATGTCCAACATTAAAGAAATTGCGACATCAAGCGAAAGACTTGAAGCCTTACATTTTGGAGTTGCGGATTATGCAGCAAGCCTTAGAGCAAGAACCGTCGTTATAGGCGGATTAAATCCTGATTATCCTGGAGATCAATGGCATCATGGTTTATCAGAATTAGTAATGACCTGTAGAGCCTATGGATTAAGAGCAATTGATGGTCCTTTTGGAGATTTTAATGATCCAGATGCATATATAGCTGCAGCAAAAAGAGGAGCTGCTATAGGGATAGAGGGAAAATGGGCAATACATCCCTCACAAATTGAACTAGCAAACAAGGTATTTTCACCTCCAGAGACAGAAGTAAATAAAGCGAAAAGAATTTTGGTTGAACTTGAAAAAGCAGCATCAGAGGGCAAAGGTGCGGCCCAATTAGATGGCAGAATGATTGATGCGGCGTCTGCAAGAATGGCAGAGAATATTGTTAATATAGATAAATTAATAAATAAATAATTATGGATATACACGAATATCAAGCAAAGGAAATTTTATCTAGTTTTGGAGTTACAATTCCAAGAGGAGGGATTGTTTATAGTCCAGAGAATGCAGAAAATAAAGCAAGAGAAATAGGTGGATCTAAATGGGTTGTAAAAGCACAAATTCACTCCGGCGCAAGAGGAAAGGCTGGAGGAATCATAGTGTGTAATTCACCTTTAGAAGTAGCCCAGGCGACAGACAAACTATTAGGAAAAAAATTAGTTACAAATCAAACAGGACCAGAGGGAAAAATTGTAAATAGAATTTATATCGAAGAAGCAACTGATATAGAAAAGGAACTTTATTTGGGTTTGGTGTTTGATAGAAGCTCAGAGAGCATAATGGTTGTAGCTTCAACAGAAGGAGGAATGAGTGTTGAAGAAATTGCTAAAGAAAAACCTGAAACAATTATAAGATCTAAAATTGAAGTAGCAGTTGGAATTCAAAGTTTTCAAGCAAGAGAACTTGCATTTGGATTAGGAATTGATTCTGATTTAATTGCTAGAGCATCTGATACAATTATTGGATGTGCTAAAGCGTTTAGCGAATTAGATGCTACAATGGTTGAAGTTAATCCATTAGTCATTTCAAAACAAAAACAAATATTAGCTTTAGATTGTAAAATGAGCTTCGATAACAATGCTATGTTTAGAAGAAATAAAGTATCAGAGTTAAGAGATAAATCACAGGAAGATGAGAAAGAAGTATATGCATCAGATAGAGGGTTAAATTATGTAAGTTTAGAGGGAAACATTGGCAATATTATTAATGGAGCTGGACTTGCTATGGCCTCGATGGACATGATTAAATTAGCTGGAGGAGAACCTGCAAACTTTTTAGATGTTGGTGGTGGAGCAACACCAGAAAAAATCGTAAAAGCTTTTAGGTTAATAACAATGGATAAAAAAGTAAAAGTAATTTTAGTAAATATTTTTGCAGGTATAAATAGATGCGATTGGGTTGCAGAAGGCATAGTCCAGGCACTTGAGAAAATAGAGGTAAAGGTTCCATTAGTTATTAGATTAGCTGGGACTAATGTTGAAAAAGGCAACAAAATTTTAAAGGACAGTAAAATAAATTATATTGAGGCAAGTACTTTAGAGGAAGCTGCTAATAAAGCTGTGGCAGCATTATAATTGATGTCAGTAATTATTCATAAAGACACAAAAATTATTATCCAGGGTTTTACTGGAAAGATGGGCACTTTTCATGCGGAGGAAATGATTAAATATGGATCCAACATTGTTGGTGGTGTAACACCAGGCAAAGGAGGTCAAAAGCATTTAAATAAGCCAGTATTTAACACTGTAAAAGATGCTGTTAAAAATACAGGTGCTACAGCATCAATATTATTTGTACCTCCCGCCTTTGCGGCAGACTCAGCAATGGAAGCTGCTGATGCAGGAATAAAAACTTGTGTAGCTATTGTAGATGGAATTCCATCACACGATATGATTAGAATCAAAAGATATATGAGACGATATTCTAAAACAGAAAAAATGACTTTAGTTGGACCTAATTGCGCTGGAATAATCAGTCCAGGAAAATCAATGTTAGGAATAATGCCTGGACATATTTACAAAGAGGGTAGAGTTGGAATTATAAGCCGATCAGGTACATTAGGTTACGAAGCTGCTCAACAGATGAAAAATTTAGATATAGGAATTTCAACAAGTGTTGGTATTGGTGGTGATCCCATTAATGGAAGTTCATTTAGAGATATAATTGAAAAGTTTGAAGTAGATGATGAGACTGATGCAGTTTTAATGATTGGTGAAATAGGAGGACCTCAAGAAGTTGCAGCTGGGGAATTTGCAAAAGAAAACATGAAAAAACCTGTTATAGGATATATTGCTGGTTTAACAGCCCCAAAAGGAAGAGTTATGGGTCATGCTGGAGCAATAGTCTCAGCTTATGGAGAAAGTGCAATTGAAAAGGTTGAAATTTTAAAAGATTGTGGTGTTACCATATCAAAAAACCCTTCTGTGATGGGTGACACTGTAAAATCTGTCTTGGAAAAAATGTAAATGTCTTACGATGATCAAAATATATTTGCAAAAATTTTAAGAGGTGAAATTCCTTGTAAAAAAATTTACGAAGATGATTTTGTATTATCTTTTTATGACATAAATCCACAAAAAAAAAGTTCACGCATTAATAATTCCTAAAGGAAAATATATTAACTTAGATGATTTTAACAAAAACGCATCTGAGGATGAAATAATAGGACTTATTAAAGGAATATCTACTGTTGCCGATAAACTAGGTATATCCTCTGAAAAAGGGAATGGGTATAGAACTTTAGCGAACATCAATGAAGATGGGGGACAAGAAGTTCCACACTTACACTTCCACCTTTTCGGGGGTGAAAAAGTGGGTAAAATGGTTTCGTGATTACAAAAATAAACCGAAATTATTTAGAGATTAATTCTATTGAAGAATTAAATTATTCTCAAAGTCCAAATAATAAATGTGAATTGTTTGAGATAAATCCACCAGATTTTCAAATAAATAAATTTTTTTATAAACAAATTGGCAGTGATCACAGATGGATTGACCGTTTAGTTTGGGATGATCAAAAATGGATATCTTACGTGAATAATCCAAATGTTAGAACATATGTGTTGAAAGAGAATGGTGATTTAGTTGGATATTTTGAGCAAATAACAAACACAGAAAAAAATGACTGTGAAATTGCTTACTTCGGAATTTTAAAAGAGTTCTACGGCAAAAAATATGGAGCCTATCTTTTGTCCTTAGCAATAACAAAGTGTTTTGAGAAAAAAATTAATAAGATATGGCTTCATACTTGTTCCCTAGATCATGAAAATGCACTTAAAAATTATTTAGCCCGTGGAATGAAAATATTTAAGTCAGAGACAATAAATTTAGATATTAATTAGTATATTTTCTAATATCAAAAATATTTTCATCAACTTGAATGTTTTTTTGAAGAATTGATAGTTTTGTTTCGACTTTATTTTGGTAAATATCAATTGTTGACCAACCTACAAGGTTAAGATTAAGACTGTCGAAGTAAATAATTATTTCTAAATTTTCATAATACAATTCAAATTTATAATACTCATTTATAGAAGTCTCTTCTCCAAGCTCTCTAATTTTATTAACGATAAACTCCTTATCCAAAATCAAATTAAGGGGAGTTTTATCGAGAGAATATCTAAAATATTGATTATTTTTGTTTGAATTTATCAACAATGACTTTCCGTTAGAAACTAAAACTTTTTTATAGAAGTCATCGTATTCACAAAAAATCTTTTTTGGATAATGAATGATGCAGCTTCCAGTTTCAATTTTTTCACCAATTTTTTGTTCAAATTTAAACTTTAGACTATCTGTTGAAATAAGATTTGATATTATTTGGGATTTAATAGATCCATGAACGATTGTAGTTGATAAAAAAAAAAATATAAGAATTAATTTTTTCATTTAAGAACCTCCCTTTTGCCTACATGATTGGCTTTACTCACTTCTCCATTTAATTCCATCTGATCGATTATTCTTGCTGCACGGTTATAACCAATTTGTAGTTTTCTCTGTAAGAAAGATGTAGAAGCTTTTCTCTCACTTTTGATGATCTCAAGAGCAGTTTCATATAATTCATCTAAATTTTCATCTTCTTTGCTAGATGATTTGGCATCTTTTTCATCTGCAAAATTTAAAATCTCGTCAACGTAATTTGGTTCAGCTTGATTTCTTAAAAAATTATTTATTTTTTCAATTTCGTTTTCAGATACAAATGGAGCATGAATTCTAACAATTTTATTCGCAGAGGACATGTAAAGCATATCTCCTCTTCCAAGCAATTGTTCTGCACCTTGTTCTCCAAGAATTGTTCTACTATCTATTTTAGAAGTAACTTGAAAAGATATTCTTGTCGGAAAATTAGCTTTTATAGTTCCTGTAATCACATCTACGCTTGGTCTTTGAGTTGCCATAATAATGTGAATTCCAGCAGCTCTTGCCATTTGAGATAACTTTTGAATATAATTTTCGATTTCTTTACCAGCGACCAACATAAGGTCAGACATTTCATCAACAATTACAACAATATATGGCATCGATAGTTTGTGTTTCTCGTTATAACCATCTATGTTTCTAACCCCAACTCGTGTCATAAGCCTATATCTGCTCTCCATTTCCTTGACGACCCATCCTAATACAGATGCAGCTCTTTTTGCCTCGGTAATCACAGGACATAATAAGTGGGGAATTCCTTCATAAGTAGATAGTTCAAGCATTTTTGGGTCTATCAAAATAAATTTACATTTTTCAGGAGGGTGTCTGTAAAGTAGTGATAATATTATTGTATTGATACAAACCGATTTTCCAGATCCTGTAGTACCAGCAATCAATAAATGAGGCATAGAACTTAGATCTCCTGTAATAGGCATACCTGAAATATTTTTACCAAGAGCAATAGGTAACTTGATATTTTGTTTTGAAAATTCATTACTAGATATTATTTCTCTAAGATAAACATTTTCTCTTGAGGATTTTGGTAATTCTATGCCTATTGAGCTACTACCAGGAATAGTAGCTATTCTAGCTGACTCAGAACTTGTATTTCTCGCAATATCTTCTGATAAATTTATTATTTTAGATACCTTAACACCTGGAGCAGGTTCAAATTCGTTTAATGTAACTACTGGGCCATTACTAATTTTATTTATTTTTCCTTCAACACCAAAATCTAATAAAATTTTCTCAAGCATTTGCTCATCCACTCTAACTTCGGATGAATTCTCCCTCTCCTTTTTTGTTGGTTGTTTTAAAAAATCTAATGTGGGAAGCTTAAATTTGGTTGGTTTGATTTCTGTCTCAGGTTTTTTATCAAAATGGAAATTTTCTTGAATTGATACTTGACTTACCTCAGGTTCTATATTTTCCTCTATTTCTGTATTTATTGTAACATTTTCAACTTTGTCTTTTCTTTTTAATAATAAAGATATTTTTTTAATGATATCTAATAAGTATGAAATTTTAAAATTTACACTTTTTAAAAAAAATAATAATATAAAAACAATTAATAGGTAATATGAAATTTTTTCTGAACTTTTAATTAGTTTTAATATGAAAGTTTCCTCAAATAGATTACCTAAAAAACCATTATTACCATTTATTATTAACCAATAAGAATTTTCATAAAACGCAGAAAAAAACAATGAAGCTAATAAAATATAAAGAATTATAAAAAATGAATTTTCAATTATTGATAAAAATTTTTTTGATATAGCAATACCTAAACCTGTAAAAAAAAATGTGAACGGTATAAGTAAAGAAACTAAACCAAAACTTTGGAACAATAGATCAGATAAAAAACTTCCTTTAGAACCCATTAAATTTTTAATTGGGGTATTTTCTGGAAAAATAAAATTAGGATCCTCTGGGGAATAAGTCACTAAAGACATTAAAATAAAAATTGATACTAAAATTACCAATATACCAACTAATTCTGCTAATCTATTAATACAAAAAGTGCCAATTTTATT
The DNA here is from genome assembly GCA_902546765.1 of uncultured Pelagibacteraceae bacterium. Lineage (GTDB taxonomy): Bacteria > Pseudomonadota > Alphaproteobacteria > Pelagibacterales > Pelagibacteraceae > Pelagibacter. The sequence continues at coordinate 154,977 of CACCLG010000001.1, forward strand.
AATTAATTCTTTCATATTGTGCAAATCAGATTTGTCACTTTTACCATTATACTATTATTGTTAAAATTAAATAATAAATGAATGCATGTTTAATAGGCTTTAATCTTACAAATTTTTTATTAGCAATATTGCTCAGTAAAAAAGGTTTTAAAGTAGATATAATTTTTGAAGAAAAAAACACATATAAACTTACAAATAGAACAATAGGTGTATCAAAAAAAAATGTTGAATTTATCAAATCTTTTTTACAAATTCCCAGTCAATATCTTTGGCCAATTAAGGAAATTGAAATTTTTAATTTAAATAATAACCCATCCAAAAAAATTAAATTTAAGGATAATAAAAATGAGAATTTCTTTATTATAAAGCAAGATTATTTTAGCAATCTATCTGAAAGAAAATGTAGAAAGCTAAAAAATGTTTATTTTAAAAAATATAAAGAAAATGAAATTTTAAAGCTAGAAAAAAAAAATAATTATAATTTAATTATCAATTCTCAGTCAAATAATATTCTTATGAAAAAGTTTTTTTCAAATAGTATTAAAAAGGATTATGAGAGTTCAGCTTTCACTTCAATAATAAATCATAAAAAATTTGATAATTATAAAGCTACTCAAGTTTTTACAAAATATGGACCACTAGCTTTCCTGCCATTATCAAGAGACAAAACATCAATAGTTTATTCTGTCCAAAAAAAATTTAGACTTAATTTAGATCAGATAAAAAATGAAATACTAAAGTATTCAAAAAAATATGATTTAAAAAAATTGAATGACCTAGAAAAATTTGATCTTAAATACAACTTCCCTAGAAAATTTTTTCATAAAAATATTGTCTGTTTTGGTGATGTTTTACATAAAATTCATCCTTTAGCTGGTCAAGGATTTAATATGACACTAAGAGATTTAAAACTACTTTTGAATATAATTGAAAATAGAATAAATTATGGCTTAGAAATTGATAGATCTGTGCTAACAGAGTTCAAAGATAAAAGTAAACATTTTAATTATATTTTTGGTATTGGAATCAATCTTATCAACGAATTTTTTAATTTAGATAGTAGATTGAATGGTAAAATATCAGAAAATATTTTTAGTTTCTTAGATACAAATGAATTATTTAAAAAAAAATCAATATTATTTGCTGATGAAGGTATAAACTTTGCTACTGAATAGTTTTGTTTGTAAAACTAAAATTAGTGTAAGTAACTAATATTTCCTCTAACATCTTTTTTCTATCAATTAAGTTCTTTGTCTCTAATAAAATCTGTTTTTCCTCCAATGTAAATGGTGAAGCCATAGATAAAGTATTTATTGTTTGCTCTACACTTTGTTTCTCAAGATCTTTCCAATTAATTTGATAACCTTGTTGCTCAAATAATTTCTTAAGGTCACCAAATATTTGCTTTAAATCAGAAAAATTTACTTGCTCCTTTTTTTGAGTTAAGTCATTAGAGAATTTTTCAAAATTTACCTCACATTCTCTATAAAGTTTATCTGAATTAATTTCACTAACTGTTTCGTATCTACATATTCCATTTAAAACTATTAGATATCTACCATCTTCTGTTTCATTAAAACTTGTAATCTTTCCAACACAACCGATTTTATGAAGATCAGGTTTTTTTAAATTTCCAGTTTTCTTAGGCTGTATCATCCCAATGTATCTGTTGCTTTTCATACTATCGTCTATCATTTGTATATATCTTGGTTCAAAAATATTTAATGGAACTGTCGTTTTAGGAAAAATTATAAAATTAGACAGTGGAAAAACGGGTATTTTTTTTGGTAAATCCTTATTTAACATCATAACTTTTTAATTTAAAGTGAGTATATAGTATTACATCTTTACATTTCAATGAGAGAAAATAATTTAAATTTTGATAGATCAAAAATTTTCAAACTTTTTCAAGATAAAAAGTATGCTAAAATATCAAAAATCTCTAAATTGATACTAAAAACTTTTAGCAAAGACAAAGAGATTTATAAAATAATTATATTAAGTGAATTAAATGAAAAAAACTTTAACAAAGCTAAAATTGTATCCGAGAAACTACTTGATTTGATTAATGATGCTGAAACAAATTATATACATGGCAATGTTTTAAAGTTGCAAAAAAAGTTCAAGGAGTCAATAATCTTTTATCAAAAGGCAATTGAATTAAAAAAAAATTATTTTGAAGCTTATAACAATCTTGCTACATCACAAAAAAATGTTGGTTTAAAACATGAAGCATTTGAGAATTACAAACATGCTATCAATTTAAAGGCAAACAATTTAGAGGCTAATTATAATTTAGCTAATCTTTTATATGATGAAAAAAGGTTTGAAGAAGCTCGTGAAATCTATGAGAGAGTAATTAAAATTGATAGTAATTTTGCACAATCATATTTATTTATAGGTCTTATTAATTCTGTTCAAGGAAATTTTGAAGAGGCAAAGAATTATTTTTTAAAAGCTATAGATAAAGATAAATTTTTAACTGAGGCATATGTTTATTACGTAAAAACAAGAAAAATTGATAAAAACGATAATATAATTAAAGTTTTAGAGGAGCTTATAAATAATAATGATCTTCATCCTAAACACGAGCAAGACATCTCATATGCACTTAGTAAAATTTATTTCGATATAGAAAATATTGACCTTGGATTTAAATTCTTAACAAAAGCAAAAAAATTGTACTTAAAAAAAATAAACTTTTCAATTGAAGAAGAAAAAACTTCATTCCAAAAAGTAAAAAATTACTTCTCAACAAAAAAATTTAAAGTTATAGATTTTAAGGATACTTATAAAGTTTACCCAATATTTATAATAGGTATGCCTAGGTCAGGCACTAGTCTATTAGAGCAAATAATTTCTTCACACTCTGAGGTTTTTGGTGCTGGAGAATTAAGGATTATGCCCAGAATTTTCTATGATTCCAATTGGAATGAAAAAACCAGTCCAGATGAGCTCTTCAGATTTGTTAGAAGAGAATATCTGTCAAATTTAGAAAAAATAATTACATCAAAAAAATTTATTGTAGATAAAATGCCTTTTAATTTTTTTACTGTGGGATTTATTTTAAACTCAATTCCAGAGGCAAAGATCATTCATATGTCAAGGAACCCAATGGCTGTTTGTTGGTCAAATTACAATTCTAATTTTTTTGATAACATTGGCATGGATTATGCTCATAAATTGGAAAGCATAGCAGAATATTATATAATTTATAACGAAATGATGAATTTTTGGAGAGATAAATACCCCTCGAAACTTATAGAAATTGATTATGATAAATTTGTTTTAGATTATGAGACTAATTCAAAATCAGTCATAGCAGAAATTGGCCTTAATTGGGAAAATAAAATTTTAAAATTTTATGAAAATAATCGAGCGGTTGAAACAAATTCTTTATTACAAGTTAGAAGTAAAGTGTATCAAGATAGTTCACAAAAATGGAAAAAATATGAGAAGCATTTAAAACCTATGATGGATATACTTAAAGATAATAATATTGAATTCTAAAAATGATTCTTTGGATAGCCTCTTACCCCAAAAGTGGAAATACCTGGGTAAGATCACTAATTTGTGCATATTATCATACAAATAATGGTATATTTATAGATGATACATTGTTAAAAAATATTGGACAGTTTCCTGAAAAAAAACATTTTGAAAAATTTGATTACAACATTTCAGTTCCTGGCGATACAGCTAAATTTTGGATAAAAGCTCAAGAGTTTATTAATCTAGACGGAAAATTCAGATTTTTTAAAACGCATAACTTTTTAGGAAAAATTAATAACACACAATTTACGAATGAAGAAAATACTTTAGGTGCAATATATATTTTAAGAGATCCAAGAAATGTAATTACTTCTGTTAAAAATCATTTTGAAATGACTTATGAGGAATCTTTAGACTTCATGCTTAATGAAAGGAAATTCACTTATGATTATTTCAAAAAAAATGATTATGGTGATTTTCAGTTTTTAAGCTCATGGGAAAAGAATTATCAAACCTGGATAAATAATAAAATGTTTCCAACATTAGTTATTAAATATGAAGATTTAATTAATAATACTTATTACGAGTTCGAAAAAATTATAAATTTTATAGATAATCTAATTAAGAAAAAAAATGAATTTAATAAAAAAAAAGCGCTTAATGCTCTATCAAGCACTAATTTTTCAAACTTAAAGAATATTGAGAATACAAAAGGTTTTTCAGAATCCTTACACTCAAAAAAAAACAATAAAAAAATACCTTTTTTTCATTTAGGACCTGAAAATAATTGGGAAAATAAGTTGGAAAAAGATTTTAAAGTTACAGTAAATGAAGTATTTAAAAAGAACTTGAGAGAATTACATTATTTATAATTTTTTTTAGCAAATTTTGCCTCTTGCTTAAAAGAGAAAAAACTACTACTTTTAAATTAATGTATTAAGCGGGCATAGCTCAGTGGTAGAGCGTCTCGTTGCCAACGAGAAGGTCGTGGGTTCGAGTCCCATTGCCCGCTCCATAAAATTAAAAAATTGAAAATAATATCTACAAATGATTATTTGGATTGCTTCCTATCCCAAAAGTGGAAATACCTATTTACGATCATTCTTAAGCTCATATTACTTTAGTAAAAATGGAAAATTTGACTTTAGTTTGCTTGAAAATATTAAAAATTTTCCAGGGATACATTATTCAAAAAATAGATCAGATAGCAATCTTGAAGCTAGCAGAAATTGGATTGTCAATCAAAATTATTTTTTTGAGAAAGAAAAACTAAACTTTTTAAAAACACATAACTCGATGAAACTTTTTGAAGGAAACAAATTTACAACTAAGGATCAAACTATTGGTGCAGTATATATATATAGAGATCCAAGAAATATTATAACATCATTAAAAAATCATTATTCAATGAATTACCAAAATGCCTTCGATTTTATGACAGACGATAAAAGCTTCATAATTCAAGACTCATATGACAATGACAAAAGTAATTTTACCTACCTGGGTTCTTGGGAAAGTCATTATAAATCTTGGTTTTCTATTAAAGATTTTAGGATAATGTTGATTAAATATGAAGATCTTCAAGATAGAAAGTTTGAAATTTTTCTTGACCTTGTGAAATTTGTAAATTTTTTGGCAGATAAAAATGAAAAAGTTAATGAAAAAAAATTAGAAAAATCTATAAAGTCAACTAATTTTTCTGTTTTAAAAAACAGTGAGAGGAATCATGGTTTTGTTGAATCTGTAAAGTCTAAAATAAGCGGTCAAAAAGTAAATTTTTTTAATTTGGGTTTTAACAATAGGTGGAAAAAAAACTTACCTCAAGATTTTCAAATAAGTATGAGTGATCATTTTAAAGAAGACTTGAAATTTCTTAAATACTGGGGATAAATAACGTATGTCAGATTTAGCCGAAAAAAAATGTGTACCTTGTGAAGGAAATATTCCTCCGTTTAAATTAGAGGAAATACACAACTATTTAAAAAAAGTTGATGGCTGGTCAGTTAAAGAAGATGGCTTGGATGGGTATCACTTAACAAAAGACTTTAAATTTGAAAATTTTTTAAAAAGTCAGGACTTTGTCAATAAAGTTGGAGAAATAGCGGAAGAAGAGGGACATCACCCAGATATATGGTTTGGATGGGGTTACGCTAAAATAAAAATATATACCCATGCCATAAAAGGTTTAGCTGAAAGTGATTTTATATTGGCTGCTAAAATTGACAAAATTTCTAATGCTTAAAGTGACGTGTTTTTGAAAATACAAGTACAGTCTCTGTTTCATTAGCATATTTGATAATTTCTTTATCCCTAATTGAGCCAGAAGGTTGAATAACTGCACTTACACCTGCTTGAACTAAAGTTTCAATTCCATCTACAAAAGGAAAAAAGGCATCAGAAGCAGCAACTACTTGATCACTCTCTTTAATTTTTTGAAAGTTATTCATTTTATCAATTGCAATTTTACAACTATCCAGGCGGCTTGGTTGACCTGATCCTATTCCAATTGTTCTATTATTAGAAGTAAGTACAATTGCATTAGATTTTACATGTCTGCAAACATTTAGGGCAAACATTAGCTCTCTAAATATTTTAGACGAGGGTTTTTTTTTAGAAACAACTTGAAAATTTTTACTCTCAAACTTCTTATTATCAGGTGATTGTATGAGTAGAGAGTTAAAATTTGATACAATACTATTTATGCTTTCTAATTTAATTTTTGAAGAATCTATTATTCTTAAATTTTTCCTTTTTTTTAAAATTCTAACAGCATCTTTCTCATAACTATTTCCAATTACTACTTCAAAAAAAGTTTTAGATAATTCAACTGCTAGTTTGGTATTAATTTTAAAATTACAAGAAACAATTCCACCAAAAGCACTTATAGGATCTGAAATTAGCGCTTCCTTAAAACTACTAACTTTGTTTTTGTTAATTGATACACCACAAGGATTTGCGTGTTTAACAATTACTGTACCAACCCCAGCCGGTAATGATTTTGATGCGTTTAGTGCTGCATATATATCGTTATAGTTATTATAACTGAGTCTTTTTCCATGCAACTGATCTAAATTTGTTGATAAAGAATAGCTATATATTGAAGCAATTTGATGCGGGTTTTCTCCATATCTAAGTTTTTCAACTAGATTTGTTGATATTACTTTTTTAACTGGAAAACTTGTCTTATTTTTTTCTAAAAAGTAATTGGAAATCATTGCATCGTAAGATGCAGTTTCAGTAAAAGCTTCCTCAGACATTTGTTGTCTAAAAGATAATGAAGTTGATCCTTTATTTTCATTTAATTCCGATATTAATTTTTCGTATTGACCCAATTTTGTGATAATTGTGACATCTTTATAATTTTTTGCTGCCGCTCTAACCATTGTTGGTCCACCAATATCTATATTTTCTATAATTTTATTGTGATTTGTATTTTCATTAACCGCTTTCTCGAATGGGTAAAAATTTACTATTACTAAATCTATATTTTCAAAATTATAAAATTTCATAGCAAGTTTGTGAGATTTTTTATTTCTCTCATTTAAAATTCCAGCATGAATTTTTGGGTGCAAGGTTTTCACTCTTCCATCAAGCATTTCTGGAAATTTTGTAAAATTTGAAACCTCATTACATTTAAAACCATGTTTTTTTATTTCTTTAAATGTTCCACCAGTGCTTATAATTTTTATCCCAAATTTTTTAAGAACTGTTAAGATTTTTCTTAAGTTATGTTTATCTGAAACTGAAATTAGAGCTTGTGAAATTTTTTTCATTCAATTTTAGTTATTTCCCATTTTATCACTTGATCATCTTTTTCAGTCAAACCATAAATAAAAATATTTTGATTTTCTAAATAATCATTTTTATTACCAAAATATAATCCAGTTTCAACATCAATAGACCCATTTACTGAATAAAATCTCCAAGCAGAATTTTCAAGTTCAATTAGTATTGTATTTTTATCCTGAGTCTTTGTTACTTTCGTTGTTGGCATTAAATGAAATCTAATATCAAAATTTGTAGGTATAAAATTTTTATTTTTAATAAGTTTATCTGTACCTACAAATTTATTTTTTTCCGGAAAAAATTCTAATGATCTTTCATGAATAGTTCCATAATTTTTTAAATATCCATCATGAGAACATTTAATTAGCCAATAATTCTTTTCGCATACGATATTTTTATTAAAGGTATTGAAATTTAATTTATTTAATATTTTATTTCTAAAATTTTTCTTAAAAGAAACAATAGAGTTGTTATTTAATATCAAAGTAGAGTGTGCTGCTGTTGATCTTGAAATTAAATTCAATTTGTTTTTTAAATTTTGATAATACCCTGAATTACAAATTATTTTTCTTCCTTTATATATTGCTTCAAATGAAAGAGGCCCACTTTGGTAATTTTCAGAAAATTTATTTTCTGGAGCAGTACCAATGTCCACTCCTAAAATTACGTTTTTATTTTTTAAAATGCCGTATCCACCTAATTCTCTTTTTTCACTTTTAAAAGAGTATTTTTGATAATCTAGATAAACGTCAAAATCTTCTAAATTGCTGTTATGATTGCCATTAAATAATAAACTTTGTTTTACTGAACCCCAAACAAAGTTATACCCTTTGCCCAAGTGAAAAATTATTTCATCGAGATATCTAGGGATTTCATTGGATGATTCTTTCAAAAACTCTCTTAAAAGAATAAAATACTTTAAGTAGAATACCAGTTGTCTAATATTTCTCGATTTTGGAAAATATTCTGTGTCGAAGCAGTAAGTAATTATTTTTTTTAATAGCTCTAGTCCAAAATCTAAATATTTTTCATCATTATAAGATATACCTGCTAAAATAATTGCAGAACATCCAATTAATTTATCATGGTAATTGTCTGATCTTTTTATTTCATTAATTAAATGATTTATCTGTTTAAAAATTATCTTAGTAAATTTTTCTTTATATATTTTATCTCCTTCATCGTATGTTAATTGTGAATTCGTGATCCATGAAATAATTCTTCTTGATAAAGTATCGATTTCCCACAAATTATCATTATATTTTTGATTACTCTCAATCCATTTATTTATTATTGATATACAAATTTTTTTAGAGGACTTTAAATCAACTGAAAAAAGCCAAAAAAAATTATTTAATTTTTTATAGTCCTTATAAGAAAGTTTATTTACTTCCCAAATTTTGTCTGTTTCAAAATCTTCAATTTTATTTTTTGTTTTTTCATATTTTGCAATCGATCCCAAAATTTTTAAGGAAGGTTTATAAGTTAATGCTTTAAGATTTTTTGATGAGATTTTCTTGTCGTAAATAGCAGAATTTAAATAAATTTTTCTTATTTTTTTTAAAACTTGATAAAGTGATTGATTAATAATTAGAGTGAAATTATTCAATTTCATTTTACACTAATCTTAGTGTCTCAATATTTTTTTTAATGTCCCCTCTATTTTCTTTAAAAATTGTAGTACCAGAGACTAATATGTTTGCTCCAGCATTTAGAATATCTTTGGAGTTTGAAAAATTAACCCCACCATCAACCTCAATATCAAAATTATAATTATTTTTTTCTTTTATTTCATTGAGTGATTTTATTTTATCCAATACCTCTGGTATAAATTTTTGACCTCCAAAACCAGGAAATACGCTCATTATTAATACCAAGTCAATGTTGTCTAAGTAGTCGAATATTGTTTTAATTTCTGTATCAGGATTTAATGAAACACCTACTTTTTTATCCAAACTTTTTATTAATGATATTGTTTCTTTCATACTCTCCGTTGCTTCTGGATGAAATGTAATAATATCAGCCCCAGCATCTGAAAAGTCTTTTATATATTTATGCACTGGAGATATCATTAAGTGTACATCAAACTCCAATGAACAATGTTTTCTAAGTGCCTTAATGACTGGTGGACCAATTGTGAGATTAGGAACGAAATGTCCATCCATCACATCAACGTGGATCATGTCTGCCCCACCTTCCTCAAGACGTTTTATTTCATTAGCCAATTGACTAAAATCTGCTGATAAAATGGATGGTGAAATTTGAATTTTTTTCATTAGTGCTAGGTTTACTAGTACCAATTTTTAAAATTTAATTGAATTAAAAAATTGATAGATTTGTCTTGAAATTTCACTTTCAAGAGGAAAAGATAACATTCCCATCACAGAATAACCCAATATCCAAGGCATTAAATAAAATCTAATCATATAAAAAAACCAAGCGACATATAATGGTACCAGAGGCCCAATTATAAAAGAAGGTGTTATTGGTTTAAATACATTAATCAAAGGATTTGTATATTTAACAAAAACTTTCATGAAAAAAAACTCAGAGTCTTCACGTTGGAAAATATTCATTGCAACTCTTCCAATCAAGGTCCACATAATTATCCCAAGCAAATAATCTATAAAATAGATTAAAGGATGAAAGTTTGCAGACATTTAAAATTTATATTGGATAAATAGTTGAAATTAAAGGGGCGAAATTAATCGCCCCTTAAAAAAAGTTTAATTAGTGTTGTTTACCAAGAATTGATTTACCACTTGGTACACGTACGTTATCAACCATTTTTTGAGTAGCTTTATCTGGCTCTTGTGTCATTAAACTTACAATGACCATAGAAACTAAACTTACAGCTGATCCAAAGATACCAAATGTCAATTGTGTAATACCTAGGAAACCACTTCCACCACTTCGTACCCAAACTAAGTACCAAGCACCTGAAACTAAACCTAAGATCATTCCAGCAATTGCACCTTGTCTGTTGGCTCTCTTCCACCATACACCTAGTACAAGTGGGAAGAACAATCCAGACATCGCAAAGTCAAATGCCCAAATAACCGAACCTAAGATACCTTGTATCTCCATCGCTGCGATAGTTGCTCCAGCAAAACCAATCACTACAAGTAATACCCTTGCAACAACTAGTCTCTTTGCAGTTTCCGCTTTTGGATCAATGATTTTGTAGTAAACATCATGTGATATAGCGTTTGCAATCGCTAGAATTAAACCATCAGCTGTTGACATGGCAGCAGCCATACCTCCAGCAGCAACCAGACCCGAAATTACATATGGTAATCCTGCGATCTCTGGAGTTGCTAATACAACGGCTTTACCACCCATGAAGAACTCGTTTAATTCAACAGTCCCATTTCCGTTAAAATCGCTGATAAACATCAAGTTTGCTTGGTTCCAGTTTTGATACCAATCTATCGCTTGAACTTCTGCTATTGATTTACCGATTATACCAGTTGATAAAGTTGGATCAATCAATGACAACTTAGAAAGTGTAGCTAACATTGGAGCAGAAGAATAAAGTAAGAAGATAAAGAATAATGACCAACCTACTGATTTTCTAGCTGCTTTTACGCTTGGAGTAGTGAAGTATCTCATCATAACGTGTGGTAATGAAGCTGTTCCCATCATCATTGCCAATGCTAATGAAATAAATGCCCAAGGTGTAGCGTTAACTGCAGAGTGAGCTTTAGTTATTCCTGCTAAGCCTTTTGGTACCAAAGCAAGATCTTCCTTAGAATTTGCAACGAAACCAAATTGCTGTTCAAGTTCACCAATTCTAGCAACCTCATCAGCTAACATGAAGTGAGGGAAGAACCCTGCACCCATTTTGTTACTGATCCAGAATACTGGAAGCAGGTAAGCTATAATTAGCACGATATATTGTGCAACTTGTGTCCAAGTTACTCCTCTCATACCACCTAACATTGAACATAATAAGATACTTATTAATCCAATATAAACAGCGTACTGAAATGGAATATCAAGTGCAACAGATGCAATAGTACCTGTAGCGTTAATTTGAGCTGTTACATAAGTGAACGATGCAACAGTTAAAACAACCACCGCACAGAACCTAGCTAAATTACCACCGTATCTTGTACCTATAAAATCTGGGACTGTGTAACAGCCAAATTTTCTTAAGTATGGTGCTAATAAGGATGCAACAAGCACGTAACCACCAGTCCAACCTACAAGTAGAGCCATATAACCATAACCTTTAAAGTAAATACCACCTGCCATTGCAACGAATGAAGCACCAGACATCCAGTCTGCTGCTGTGGCCATTCCATTGAACACTGTTGGTACTTGCCTTCCAGCTACGTAATAAGCATCTGCTTGGGCTGTTCGTGATAGATAACCAATTAATGCATAGATGAATACTGTAAATGCAACAAAAGCGATACCTATCGCTTTAGCAGACATACCCATCTGTTCAGCAATTGCCATGATGACTATGAAACCTATAAATCCTCCAGTATAAATTCCATAAACTCTTGGCAAATTATCTATAAAACTACCTTTCATTATTCGTCCTCTCTTTCGCTAAAGCCGAACTCTTCATCAATTTTTTCTTGCCTATTTGCAAACCAGAAAATTAAAATTACAAAGATTCCAAGAGATCCTTGACATGTAAACCAATATGTCCATGGATATCCAAAAGGTCCAGTGACCTCGTTCATTTCAGCTCCAAAGAGAAAGATGCCAATTGAGAATACAAACCATATAGCAAGTGTTATAAACAACAAGCCACGGGTTTTTTCCCAATGTTTTGTTTGATTTGACATTTTTACCTCTCTATTAAGTTATAACTTAATAAAACCATAACCATTATGAGAGCTTTGAAAAGACTAAAAATTGTACATATAAAGTACTTATTTACTTACTTTTTTAGGGTATAATTGACTTATCTCACACAAAATATGGGAAAATACAAATTAACATGGAAAGATCTCACGCTAAGAGATTTCAAAATATATTTATTCGCTATGTTCAAAGCGTTTATTCCAAAAAAAAAAATCAAAAATTTAGACCACTTAGAAGAGTTTATTCAAACAAAATCTGCATGGGTAACACAAGTAACTCTGTATAACTATTTAAAAACTAGAATGGGAACGAGATATGTGCTTCATTTTGAAAATGATGTTTTTATGGGATCAGTTAATCTTGCAAAATGGAATATTTATTCGGTATCTTTGCAGGATTTAACTTTTTTTACATTCTCATATTTAAATGTAAATTTTAACTTTCAGGAAATAAGTAAAGCAAAAGAAATATTCAATAAGATTTTAGATGATGAGATTTCAAATAAGATGCCATTGGACATCATTGAGACGGCTAGAAAAAGTTTTGATGAAAGGTTAGAAAAAATTAATTGGAATGAATATTATCAAGATTTGCCATTCAATCCTAGCGCTTTATCATTATATAAATGGGCCCCAATAGCAGAAGAGTTGAAAACTTTAGATCGACAGATTGTACTCAATTCAATGATTTTAAAATGGGATATTATAAAAAAAGAATTTGTAAGTTTAATTCAATTTTAAATATTTTTTCTATTCTCAACTAAACTGTTTACAACACTAGGATCTGCCAAAGTGGTAGTATCACCTAATTGTTCGTGTTCATTAGCAGCAATTTTTCTTAAAATTCTTCTCATTATTTTACCAGATCTTGTTTTTGGAAGACCTGGAGTAAAATGAATAAGGTCTGGAGTTGCCAAAGGTCCAATTTGTTTTCTTACCCAAAGTTTTAAATCTCTTTCAAGTTCTCCCGTTTCTGTTTCACCGGCATTTAGAGTTACATAACAGTAAAGACCATTCCCTTTGATATCATGTGGATACCCAACTACTGCCGCCTCTGCAACTTTTGGATGGGCGACAAATGCACTTTCAATTTCTGCAGTTCCCAAGTTATGTCCTGACACTATAATTACATCATCGACTCTACCTGTTATCCAATAATAACCATCTTTATCTCTTCTACATCCATCTCCTGTAAAATATTTTCCATTGAACTGAGAAAAGTAAGTATCAATAAATCTTTGATGATCCCCATAAACTGTTCTCATTTGACCAGGCCATGATTGAGCAATACAAAGTCTTCCCTCTCCAGCGCCTTTAATTTCATTTCCATTTTTGTCAACGAGGACAGGTTTAATTCCATAGAAAGGTTTTGTTGCTGATCCCGGCTTAAGTGGAATAGCACCAGTTTGAGGAGAAATCATAATTCCACCTGTTTCAGTTTGCCACCATGTATCAACAATTGGGCATTTAGAATTTCCAACAGTTTTATAATACCACATCCATGCCTCAGGATTGATTGGTTCTCCAACTGTACCTAAAAGTTTTAGTGTTTTACGTGATGTTTTTTTAACTGGCTTGTCCCCCTCTCGCATGAGAGCTCTGATTGCAGTTGGAGCAGTGTAGAATGTATTAACTTTATATTTATCAACTATTTGCCACCACCTTGAACTGTCAGGGTAATTTGGAATTCCTTCAAACATAATTGTAGTTGCTCCATTGGAAAGTGGCCCATAAATTATATAGCTATGACCTGTTACCCAACCAATATCAGCCGTGCACCAGTAAATATCTTTTGGTTTATAATTAAAAATATATTGATGTGTCATTGAGGCATAGACCATGTATCCACCAGTTGTGTGGAGCACACCCTTCGGTTTACCTGTTGAACCTGAAGTATATAAAATGAATAAAGGATCTTCCGCATTCATTTCCTCTGGTTCACATTGACTTGAAACATCTTTAATTAAATCATGGTACCAAACATCTCTTCCGTTATCCCAGTTGATATAATTACCCGTACGTTTGACCACAATACATTTTTTTACATTTGGACAATTTAAAAGCGCTTCATCAGTTGTATATTTAAGTGGAATTGTTTTTCCACCTCTCACCCCTTCATCTGCAGTAATAATGTATTCTGACTCGCAATCGTTAACTCTTCCAGAGATAGACTCAGCAGAAAATCCACCAAAAATAATTGAATGAACTGCTCCAATTCTCACACAAGCAAGCATTAAAATTGCAAGTTCAGGTATCATTGTTAAGTAGATAGTAACTCTATCTCCTTTTTTAATTCCTAATTTTTTTAAACCATTTGCTGCTCTAGATACCTTCTGATGGAGTTGTTTGTATGTAATTTTTTGACTATCTTTTGGATCATCTCCAACCCAAATTATTGCAGTTTTATCTTTTTTATCTTTTAAATGTCTATCAATACAGTTTGCAGATGCATTTAAAGTTCCATCTTGAAACCATTTAATTCTAACTTCTTTGGTGCTGTATTTCACATCTTTGATTTTTTTATAAGGTTTAATCCATGAAATTCTTTTTCCTTCTTTTCTCCAGAATTCATCATTACTTTTGATAGATTGAGAATATTTTTGCTGGTATTTACTTTTATTTACTAGACTACTTTTTATCCATTCAGGTTTTGTTTTGATTATTACCTCTGAGACCTGATTTTTCTCTTCCGCTTGAACTTTTATTTTTTTTGTAATTTTTCTCGGAGATTTTTTTTTATTTTTAGATTTACTTTTTAATTTTTTTGAATTTTTTTTTCTAATTTTTGTTTTTTTCTTTTTTTTCTTAGGCATGTAATAATTTTAATTTAAATCTTACTCATGTTATTTATAATTTTCCAGCTTTTATAATCAACAGGCATTACTGAGAGTCTACTTTGTTTGATTAAGGCTAAATGGCTTAAATCCTTATTTTTTTTAATATTTTCGAGAGTAACTGGGGTTTGTAGTTTATTTTTAAATCTTACTTTAACTGCTACAAACTTCTTTTTTTTATCTGTTGGGTCTATAAAGGCAGTTTTGATTACCTCAACTATACCAACAATTTCTTTGCCAATATTTGAATGGTAAAAAAAACAGAGATCACCTTTCTTCATGCTTTTTAAATTATTTGAAGCTTGATAGTTTCTAACTCCATCCCAATTCGCGCCTTGTGATCCAGCTTTGATTTGTTGATCAACAGACCAGACGTCTGGTTCTGACTTAAGTAACCAGTATCTCATTATAATTCTACTCCTGCTCCTTTTAGGAATTTAGCATTTGCATCGAGAGGAAGCCTTGGATCTGCAGGTAAATCTAATTTATCAAATTGTTTATTTTTAAATTTTTCTAATCCTACCATTGCTATCATTGCAGCATTGTCACCACACAAATGTAAATCAGGAAAAATAGGTTTGAAATTATTTTGCATACTTACTTCAATTAATTTTTTTCTTATACCTTTATTTGCAGCTACTCCTCCAGCTACTACGAATGAACCTTTGCTCGTTGAATTTAATTTTTTAAACTCATCTAATGCAACTTTTGTTTTTGTAAACAATATTTCTTCTATTGTTTTCTGAAATGATGCTGCAAGATCAGATTTTTCTTGATCACTTTTAATGTTTTTTGCAATTCTTAAAATTGCAGTCTTTAGACCTGCAAAAGATAGATTACATCCACCTTTATTAATTATTGGTTTTGGTAAATCATATTTTTCTGGATTTCCTTTTTTAGCTAACTCTTCAATTTTAGGTCCTCCAGGCAAATCTATACCCAACAATTTTGCGGTTTTATCAAAAGCTTCCCCCAATGCATCATCTATTGTAGTACCAAGTCTTTTATAATCTCCCAAACCATTTACGGATAGATACTGACTGTGGCCTCCAGAAATCAACAGTAGAAGATAAGGGTAATCAATTTTATCGTGGAGTTTAGGACTTAAAGCGTGTCCTTCTAAATGATTTATTCCTATAAAGGGAATGCCCAAAGTTGATGCTAATCCTTTACCAAAACTTAGTCCAACTGAAAGACAAACTATTAAACCAGGACCATAAGTCGCCGCTATCGCAGAAACTTTATTTAATTCAATTCCACTATCGCTAATTGCTTTTTTCGCTATAAGGTCGATTTTTTCAACATGTGATCTAGCAGCTAATTCAGGAACTACACCACCAAACTCTTTATGAATATCAAATTGACTCGAGATTATGTTTGATAGAATTTTTGGTGTTCCATTTTGATTATCTTGAATTAATGAAACTGCTGTTTCATCACAACTAGTCTCTATACCTAATATTATTGGTTTTTCTGACATAAAATTTTTTTTTTAATTAATACAATTAAATTATAAGAATGTAATAGAAATTAATTTTATGAAAAGAGATAACATCATAATTGGATCAAGAGGAAGTAAGCTTGCTATAATTTATGCAGAAAAGGTAAAAAGCGAGATATCAAAATACTATTCTGGAAAAATCGAGATAAGAAAAATTATAACCACCGGTGATCAAAATCAAAATGAAAGACTTTCAAGTATGGGTGGAAAAGGAATGTTTTCGACAGATATTGAAAGAGAACTATTAGAAAATAAAATTGATATAGCCGTACATGCTCTAAAAGATATGCCATCAGCCGATACTATCGGACTAACAACAAATTGTTTTTTGAAAAGAAATTCACCAAATGAAATACTAATCAGTAAAAATTTAAAATTTAATGATCTTAAGCAAGGATCAGTTATTGGTACGTCCTCATTTAGAAGAGAATATCAGTTAAGAAATGTTAGAGCTGATTTAGTATATAAATTAATAAGAGGAAATGTTGATACAAGAATCAAAAAATTAGAAAACAATGAGTACGATGCAATCATCTTATCAAAAGCAGGAATAGACTCTTTGAATTTACAAAATAAAATTACAGATGAATTTGATGTTGCAAAACTAGTTCCTTGTGCTGGACAAGGTATAATAGCAATACAATGCAATCAAAATAATCAACACATACTTAGATTAATAGAGAAAATAAATGACAAACAAACTCGAATTATTGCAAATACAGAAAGAGAAGTTCTTAAAATATTAGATGGAGATTGTGATACAGCCATAGGCGTTTTTGCAATAATAAAGAACAATAAAATTGAACTCACAGCAGAATTATTCTCTGTTGACGGAAAAAGTAGATTTTTTATCAAGGAATATGATGACATAGAAAATCACATGATTTTAGCAAAAAAGGTTGCAGGAGACTTGAAGATTAAATCTAAAGGATCATATAAAGGTTAAAATGCACATACTATTAACAAGACCTTTAGAAGATTCCAAAGATTTGATTATGAGGTTTAAAGAACTAGGTCATCAAGTTTCACATTTGCCAGTCATAACAATTGAAAAAAAAAATTATGAGGACCCAAATTTTAATGAATTCAAGGGAATAATTTTTACAAGTTCTAACGCAATTAAAAATTTAGACATTTCAAAAATAAATAAAGATATATTTTGTTTTTGTGTAGGAAATGCAACAGAGAAAATTGCAAAAGAAAAAGGTTTTCAAAATATTTTTACTGCTGAAGGAAATGTTTCAAATTTGAAAGAAATAATATTACAAAACTTCGATCCTAAAAATGGGAATTTAATTTATGTAAGTGGAGAGTTAGTTTCTTATGACTTGGACAAAGAGTTAAAATTAGAAGGTTATTGTGTGAAAAGAATTATTAACTATTCTGTAAGTTCCAATGAAAAATTATCTGATGAATTTGTAGGGCAATTAAAAAATTCTATACCAGAGATAGTTTTTATTTATTCTGAAAATAGTGCTCGTAGTTATCTAAACTTGCTTAAAAAATATAATTTAATTGATAATTGGATGGATACAAATTTAATGTGTTTAGGTGAAAAATCATCAGCTGTTCTTAACGAAATAAAGTGGAAAAAAATATTTTTGTTTAATCCTGGTGAAGAAGAGTATTTACTATATAAAATTTAAATTATGGAAGTCTTAAACAATTTTAAAAGCTTATTCTTATCAGTATGGGAAAGAGGTATCCTTGGCATAGATTTTTTTCAGATCCTGATTGGTTTGGGAATTTTTCTTCTTTTTCTTGTTTTTAGGGGCTTAATAAGCAGATTAATTATTAAAAAACTTGAAATAATTTCCAAACGTACAACTAATAAACTTGACGATACATTTGTTAAATCAATGATGGGGCCTGCAAGGTTTCTTCCAATTGTGTTAGGAGTTTTTTTTGCAAGTTATTACATGTCATTTTCTGACGACATGAGAGATTTTGTGGACAATTTAAACAGAACTTTAATAACCATTTTAATATTTTGGATTATTCATCAAATAATAGAGCCAATTTCCTATATTTTAAGTGGATTAGATAAAATTTTAACAAGAGAACTAATAGGATGGATTATCAAATCTTTAAAAATTCTGATTTTTATTTTAGGTGCTGCTGCGGTTCTTGAGTTATGGGGAATTAAAATTGGACCAATTATTGCTGGTTTAGGTTTATTTGGAGTTGCTGTTGCATTAGGTGCGCAGGACCTATTTAAAAATTTAATTTCAGGAATTTTAGTTCTAGTCGAAAAAAGATTTAGGATGGGTGATTGGATCAGAGTAGATGGAATAATAGAGGGTGTTGTTGAAAAAATTGGATTTAGATCTACAGTGATAAGAAAATTTGACAAATCACTTGCAATAATTCCAAATTTTCAATTTGCTGAAAACGCAGTAATAAATGTTAGTCAAACTACGAACTGGTTAATAAGTTGGATAATTACACTTCAATATGACACCACAGTTGACCAACTTAAAACTATTAGGAATCAAATAGAAGAACATATAAATAAAAGTGAGGATTTTGATCAATCAATTGGAGTTGCTGTGAGAGTAGATAAATTTGCAGACAGTTCCATAGATATGTATGTAAGATGTTTCAGTAAAACAAATAGTTGGAACGAATGGTTAAAAGTAAAAGAGAATTTGGCGCTTTCTATAAAGCAAATTGTTGAGACAAATAAAGCTTCTTTTGCATTCCCTAGTCAATCAATATATGTAGAAAAAAAATGATAGCTATTTATTACTTAGCTCTTCAAGTTTTGAAATTGTATTCTTATGTAGTAATTGGCTATGTAATATTAAGCTGGTTGGTTAGTTTTAATATCATAAATACTTCAAATAGATTTGTTTATTCCATATTACAGTTTGGTTATAGGTTTACAGAACCAGCTCTATCAAGAATTCGAAGATTTCTTCCTAATTTAGGTGCTTTTGACATTTCCCCTATCATTCTTCTTTTGTTGATATGGTTTGTAGAAATGTGTATGAAGCTCTACTTAGCACCAATTATATTTAATTAATTTATGATTTTGATCGATGGAAAAAAAGCTGCGGCTGAACTTAGACAGGAACTAAAAGAAGAAGTTTCTGAATTAAAAAAAAAATATAATCAGATCCCTGGTTTAACAGTAATACTAATAGGAGATTTAACTCCTAGCCAAATTTATGTGAGAAATAAGGAGAAATCAGCAATTGAGGTCGGCTTAAAATCTGATGTAATAAGGTATCCAGACACTGTCGAAGAAAAAACTGTTTTAGAAAAAATAGAAGAGCTAAATAAAGATAATAGTGTTTCAGGAATTTTAGTACAGCTTCCACTGCCAAAACATATTGATAAACAGAAAGTTATTGAGGCTATTGATCCAGCAAAAGATGTTGATGGATTTCATCCTATGAATGTTGGTAATTTATCTTCCGGATATGAAAGCTCAATTCCATGTACACCTCTTGGATGTTATCTACTTGTTAAAAAAATTGAACCTAACTTAAACGGAAAAAAGGCAGTTGTAGTTGGTAGATCAAATTTAAACGGAAAGCCCATGACACAATTATTCTTAAAGGAAAATTGTACCGTAACTATCACTCATTCAAAAACAAAAGATTTAAAAGCAGAGTGTTTAGAGGGGGATATTATAGTAGCAGCAGTTGGTATCCCTGAATTAGTAAAAGGTGACTGGGTTAAAAAAGATGCAATTGTTATAGATGTTGGAATTAATAAAACGGAAAAAGGTATAGTTGGAGATGTAGCATTTGATGAAGTTTCAAAAGTTGCAAAAGCATTAACACCCGTTCCTGGAGGTGTTGGCCCAATGACTATCGCGTGTTTACTAAAAAACACAATAGATTGTTTCAAAAGATCGCAAAAAAATTAAATTATTACTGTGAAAAAATTAGCAATTTTTATTGTTATTTTTTTAACTTATAACTCATTCACAATAAGTATGGAAAATAAACCTTATCATCACTTACCGGATGGGACATTTAGAAATCCGGAGGGATCCCCTGAAAGAAATAAAAATTTTAATTGGTCATTTAAAAAGTTTAGACAAGAAAAAAAAAATTTGGATATGACTATTCCAAGTGATCATGTTGTAGAAAAAAGTAATGTAATTAAAGAATTTAATAGCCTAAAAAATGATGATTATATTGGTTGGATTGGGCATGCTACTTTTTTGATTAAATTAGGTGAGACCACGATTATTACAGATCCTGTTTTTTCTAAAAACGCTGGACCACTTATATTTGGGCCCAAAAGATTTACTGAACCAGCTTTAAATTTAGATGAATTACCAGAAATTAATTTATTTTTACTAACTCATAACCATTATGATCATCAAGATATGAGTACAATAAGAAAATTTCCATATAAGCAAGCAAAGGTAATGCTTCCTCTAAAACTAGGAAAATATTTTAAACGGTATAAAGACGTTAATGAAATGGATTGGTACGACGAGATCACAGTGAATAACGATTTAAAAGTAACTTTTTTACCTGCAGTTCATTGGTCTAAAAGAAGCTTGACGGATACTAATAAAACTTTGTGGGGAAATTTTTTGATTAATTACAAGGGCAAAAAAATACTTTTTGCTTGTGATACAGGTGTTGGAAATATTTACAAATATCTTGGTGAGAAATATGGACCAATAGATTTAACGATTTTAAATATAGGTGCTTACAACTTTTATCCTATGGCACCCTATAAAGATAAATCAACTTATCACACAAATCCAGAGGAAGCATTGAGCATTGCCAGAAATCTCAAAAGTAAAAAAGTTTTAGGAATGCACTGGGGAACTTTTGTTCTTTCCTTAGAACCAATTATGGAGCCAAGGCAAAGATTTAAAGATAATGCACAAAATTATGGATACAAAAGTGATGAAGCTTTAATTTTTAAAATTGGAGAGTTTCAATCACTTAAAAAACTTCTTAATTATAATTAACTTTTTTTCATTAACCATAGCCCATTTTCATTTAGAAAATAGATTTTCCCAGATACAGGGTGTACTTGAATATCTCTAATTCTTCCAATTTCTCCTCTAAAAATAATCTCTTCCTCTACTTTATCTAAGTCATCAAATTTCAATTTCCTTAAAGATTGATCTTTAAGAGATGTAATTAACGCATGACCATTCCATTCATTAAATTCCTCTCCCTTATAAATAGTAATTGCACTTGTTGCTATTGAAGGGACCCAATATTTTATTGCTTTTGTAAATCCCGGTTTCCATTTAGGACCTATAGGTAAACCTGAGTAATTCTTTCCTCCCCAACCGAGAATTTTCCAACCATAATTTTCACCTTTTTTTGCTTCACCAAACCAATCTCCTCCTTTAGCACCATGATTACTCATATAAACTTTACCGTCAAAAGGTGAAACAGTCAGTCCTTGGGGATTTCTAATACCAATTTGATAAATTTCAGGTAACCAGTTTGGTTTTCCATCAAATTTAGGATTATCATTTGGAATACTTCCATCTAAATGAATTCTGATTATGCTACCTGGATGTTTTGATGCATCTTGTGCAATCATTCCTTTGCCCCTTTCACCAGCTGATGCATAAAGATATTTACCCTTAATAGCTAATCTAGAACCAAAGTGATAGCCAGAATCTATTGGTGGATTAGCTTGGAATATATTTTTAAAAACTAAATTTTTTTTATCTAAATTTGCTAAAGCTATTGAAGTACTAGTTTTCTTATTTCCTCTATTTTCTGTATATGAAATCCAAACTTTATTTTCTTGATGTAGAATATCAAGTAGCCCTCCTTGACCATCTTCCAAAAAATTAAGATTGTGTTTAACATCGATAACTTGATTATTAATAATATTTACAATTTTAATGAGACCACTTTTTTCGGTTATTATTATTTCATTGTTATTTAAAAAAGAAGATCCCCATGGATTATTCAAATCTGTAACTTTAATGAATTTATAATTTTCCGAACTAGCGTTTGAAAATGAAAGAATAAAAATAAATAGAAAAAAAAATTTTTTCACTTTAGGATAGCTTAGATCTTCCGCCATCAACCGCAATTATTTGACCTGTAACCCAAGAACTTTCCTCAGTAATCAAAAATTTTGCAAGCGAAGCCGAGTCTTTTCCTTCTCCAATTCTTTTAAGAGGATGTGCTTTAGCAATTCCCTCTGCTAAAACTTTATTTTTTAACATTGGTTCAGCTATTTTTGAATTTGTTAAACTAGGTGCAATACAATTTACTCTGATATTTGGAGCAAATTCAGCAGCTAATGACACAGTAAGTCCCTCAACAGCTGCTTTTGTTGATGCAATAATTGAGTGATTAGTAAAACCTCTTTGAGCTGCAACTGTTGAAAATAGTACTATTGACCCTTTATTTTTTTTTAATGAATCTTGGTACCCTTTAATTAAATCTATTGCAGAGTAAAGATTAAGCTTCATACATTTGTTTAAATCTGTTTCGGTTACCATCCTGAATGGCTTCAGATCAATTGAACCAACGCAGTATGCTATACCTTTAACATCCTCTATGTCTGACTTTAATTTTTCTACAAAACCATCATTTAATACGTTGACTATAGAATAATCGCAGTTAAATTTTTCAGATAAAGATTTGGTCTGATCTTCATCTCTACCTACTAGGTGAATTTCTTTACCCGCTGAGTATAACTGTTCTGCTAAATTAGATCCTATTGATCCTGTTGCTCCAACTACTAAATATTTATCTGACATATTTTTTTTGAAGGGTTATATATAGGTTATGAAATTATTTTTTCTACTAGGAAACCAACTATTTGACGAAAAATACTTAGAAAAGTTTAAAAAAGACCATATTTTTTATATGGCTGAGGATTTTCAACTTTGCACTTATGAAAAACACCATAAAAACAAAATTTTACTGTTTCTTTCGTCCATGCGGTCGCATGCCGATAGATTAAAAAAAAGTAATTTTAAAATTGAATATTCAACAATAGAGGAAAAGACATTTAAACTAGACTACACAGAAAAATTAAAAAAAACTATAAAATCAAAAAAAATAAACGAAATTTCCAGCTTCGAAATTGAAGATAAATTTTTTGAAAAAAAAATAAGTCAGTTCACCAAAAAAGAAAATATTAAGTGGAATATTGTTCAATCACCAATGTTTTTGAATTCGAGACAAAATTTTAAAAAATATTTATCAAAATCAAAAAAACCTTTTATGGCGGTATTCTATAAAGATACACGAAGAGAATTAAATATTTTAATTAAAAAAGATGGTACTCCCGAAGGAGGGAAGTGGAGTTTTGATGAAGATAATAGGAACAAACTACCTAAAAATATTTCAATTCCAAAATTTCCAAAAATAAAAGAGACACCTCATACAAAAAAATTAAAACACATCATTGAAAAATACTTTAAAGATCATCCTGGTAATGTGGAAAACTTTTGGTTTGCAACTGAATATGAGGATGTTGTTAAACTATTAAATTTTTTTATTAAAGAAAAATCTAATCTTTTTGGCGATTATGAAGATGCTGTTGATCAAAAAGATAATATCTTATTTCACAGTGCTTTAAGTCCTTATTTAAATTTAGGATTAATTACTCCTGAACTTATATTGAAAAAAATTCTAGATTTTCATAAGAAAAATAAAATTAGATTAAATTCATTAGAGGGATATATCCGTCAAGTAATAGGGTGGAGAGAATTTATGAGAGGTATTTATCAAAGTTATTCTAATGAAATGGAAACGAGAAACTTCTTTAAACAAAATAGAAAAATGAAAAAAAGTTGGTACGATGGATCAACTGGCCTTCCACCATTAGATCACGCAATCAAGAACGCGTTAAAATATGGATGGTCACATCACATAGAGAGATTAATGATTTTGTCTAACATTATGAACCTTTGTGAAATTAAACCTAACATCGTTTATAAATGGTTTATGGAAATGTTTGTTGATTCATCTGATTGGGTAATGGTTCCAAATGTTTATGGTATGGGTTTGTTTAGTGATGGAGGTATTTTTGCAACCAAACCTTACATTTGTGGATCTAGTTATTTTATGAAGATGATGGACTTTAAAAAAGGAGAATGGTGCAACACAATGGATGGTTTGTACTGGAGGTTTATCAATAGGAATAGAAATTTTTTTTTAAAAAACCCAAGATTGTCGATGATGGTGAGAATTTTTGATAAAATGAAAGCTGAAAGAAAAAAACTCATATTAGCCGAGGCAGAAAAATTTATAAAACAAAATACAATCTAGTGAAAAAACAAAATCTACCTTCTAAAATATGCCCGATATGTAAAAGATCATTTGCTTGGAGACGAAAATGGAAGTTGAACTGGGAACGAGTTAAATATTGTTCTAAAAAGTGTTCGAGATCTTAAGTTAGCAGCAAGAGCAACTACTTTTTTTTTCTTTTTTTATCTTTTCAGGATTATCTTTTTCTATTTTATTTTGAATAACTTTAGATTCTTCAAAAACTTTTTTCTTTAAAATTTTATCCTCTATATAGGCATATAATGAACTAAAACCGAGTTTAGAAGCTCTTTTTTCCTCATAGGCTCTTCTACCTTTTAAGTTTTCAATAATTTCTAATATTTGAGGATTATTCATAGAATTAGTTTACATCACATAAAATTTTTATTACAAAATATGCTCTATAATTTTGGGAATATATTTTTTAAAATTAAAAAATCCTTTGTTACAATATCTCCATGCGTTTTGATCAATGTTTCTATATAAAAAATTTATCCCTAAATGATTAGAATTTAAAAAATCTAAATTCTC
>CACCLG010000002.1 GCA_902546765.1 uncultured Pelagibacteraceae bacterium
GTCGAAGACATAGGACTATCGTTATCACCTATGGTTTATTTTGCACAGTTTAATTTAAATGCGGATGCAGTTGCAATGGTTACAGCTAGTCATAATGAAAATGGTTGGACAGGCGTTAAAATGGGTATCAAAAAAGGTTTAACTCATGCACCAGAAGAAATGAAAGAATTAAAAGAAATCACTCTTAATCAAAAATTTACGAAAGGAAATGGTAATGAAAAAAAAATAGATAATTTTCAACAAATATATAAAAATGACTTGATTAATAAAAATAAAATTACAAAAAAAATAAAAGCAGTTGTAGCATGTGGAAATGGTACAGCTGGAATATTTGCTCCAGATATATTGAGAGGAATAGGCTGTGAGGTCATTGAGCTTGATTGTAATTTAGATTGGACTTTTCCAAAATATAATCCAAATCCTGAAGATCTTGAAATGCTCCACGAAATTTCAAAAGCTGTCAAAGAAAACCAAGCTGATATAGGATTTGGTTTTGATGGAGATGGAGATAGAGTTGGTGTAATAGATAACAATGGAAATGAAATCTTTTCTGATAAAATTGGTCTGTTAATTGCAAGAAATTTGTCAGAAAATCATAATGGTTCAAAATTTATCGTAGATGTAAAATCAACAGGACTTTATTCTACAGATAAAATTTTAACAAAAAATAATTGCAATACAATATATTGGAAAACTGGACATTCACATATTAAAAGAAAAGTAAATACTGAAAAAGCTTTAGCAGGATTTGAAAAAAGTGGACATTTCTTTTTTAACGAACCATTAGGATATGGGTACGATGATGGTATTAATTCTGCTATTCAAGTCTGTCATTTATTAGATAATCAAAATAAAAAAATGAGCGAAATTACAAATGAGCTACCTAATACCTTTCAAACTCCTACAATGGCTCCATTTTGTAAAGATGAGGAAAAATATAATATTGTTGATGATTTAGTTAATGAGATTAAGCAGATAAAAATTAATAAAACCATGATAGATGGTCAAGAAATTAGGGATATTTTAACAGTAAACGGTGTAAGATTTTCATTTGATGATGGTTCTTGGGGATTAATTAGAGCGTCTTCAAACAAACCTTCTTTAGTTATTGTAACTGAAAGTCCCACATCTGATGAAAGAAAAAAAAGAATATTTGATTTTATTGATAATTTACTTCAAAAAACTGGCAAAATTGGTGAATACGATCAAAAAATTTGATTTTTAAAAAAAATATTTTTCAACTAATAAGTGATCACAACATTATAGAGAATCATTTAATATGACCTTGAGGTGATGGAGGGAGACTGAAGTCACCTCCTTTCAACACAAATATTCCAGAGCTTTAAGTATTCCACCTTTTTTATATGGTATATTTGATTTCATTAATCCCATCTCTACTCCAGCTAAAGTTCCTGCTAACATTAGTTCATTAAAATCACCTAAATGACCAATTCTAAAAATTTTACCTGCAACCTTTGCAAGTCCTGTTCCTAATGACATGTTATAGTGATCTAAAATAGTTTTTCTTAAAAAATCAGCATCATGACCATCTGGAACCATTACTGCCGTTAATGAGTCTGAATATTCATCTGGATTTTTACAAAGTATTTCTAATCCCCACGAATTAACTGCAACTCTTGTAGCTTCTGCAAATCTTTTGTGCCTTTTGAAAACATTATCTAAACCTTCTTCTGTAAGCATATTAATTGCTTCATCCAAGCCATAAAATAAGTTTGTAGCTGGAGTGTAAGGAAAATAACCTTTTTTATTGTTTTCTAACATTGGTCCCCAATCCCAATACGATTTTGGTAATTCAGATGTTTTATATGCTTCTAAAGCTTTTGAACTTATTGCATTAAAAGAAAGCCCTGGAGGTAATAACAATCCTTTTTGAGAACCGCCAACAGTTACATCAACTTTCCACTCTTCATGTCTATAATCAATAGAACCCAATGAAGATATCGTATCAACAAATAATAAAGCTGGATGTTCCGCATTATCCATAGCTTTTCTAATCTCTCCAATTCTACTGGTTACTCCAGTAGAAGTTTCATTATGTACAGCACATACTGCTCTAATTTTTTTATCTTTGTCTTCTTTTAATTTTTGTTCAACGATGTTTGGATCAACACCTGTTCGCCAATCACCTTCAACAAAGTCTACATCAATTTTGAATTTTTGGGCAATATCCCACCAAAGTGTTGAGAAGTGTCCTGTTTCAAACATCAAGATTTTATCACCAACACTTAAAGTGTTTACAAGTGCAGCCTCCCAAGCACCCGTTCCTGAAGCTGGAAAAATTATTACTGGCTCTGAAGTTTTAAATACTAACTTTATTCGATCTAAAACCCTTAATCCTAATTCAGCAAAGTCTGGACCTCTATGATCTATAGTTGGATAATCCATGGCTCTTAAAACTCTATCTGGAACGTTTGTTGGTCCAGGAATTTGTAAAAAATGTCGACCAGGTCTTATATTATTTGAAATTGCCATACCGCTGTATATGCTAAAGAAATTATATAATCAATTTTATAATATATGACAAATAGTAGTAATTTAATTGATAGCATAGAAGTTTATATTCTCAATAATCCAGACGAAGTAAAACCACATTGGGTAAGTCACTTTATAGTACCAACAGCTAATGAACTCTTAATTAAAATTAAAACTAAAGATGGTCATTCAGGATTTGGTTTATCAACAAGTTATACTGATATTGCTCCTATCATCAAACCATTTTCAAATGGCTTACAAGACCTAATAATTGGAGAAGATCCATTTTGCCCTGAAAAAATTTATGAAAAAATTTTCAAATTAACTGATACACGACTTAGTAGTGAAAAAGGTTGGAGCAGAGAAGCATTAATTAGAATTTCAGCAGCTTTGGATATTGCCTGTTGGGATTTGATAGGAAAAGCTTCAAATATTCCATTGTATAAATTGTTTGGAGGATACAGAAATAAAATTCCTGTTTATGTTACTTGTGCTTACTACAGAGATGGTAAAGATGAAAAAGAATTAAGAGATGAAATTAAAAAATTAGTAAATACTGGTCATCAAAGTTTTAAAGTTAAAGTTGGAGGACTTTCTATAAAAGAAGATTCCAAGAGATTAGAAATTATTAGAGATGAAATTGGAGATCAAAAAGGTTTAATGATTGATGTCAATAGAGCATGGGATCTAAAAACTGCAATAGAAGGTGTAAAAGAGTTTGAAAAATTTAAACCTACATGGATTGAAGAGCCCGTTAGATGGGAAGATGATAGAAGGACTTTAAAACTTTTATCAAAACAAACTAAAATTCCGTTATCAGGTGGTGAAAGTGAAGTAACTATTTATGGATGCAGGTCTATGATTGAAGAAGAAGCGATACAGATTTTGCAGTTTGATTGCACAATGTTTGGTGGTTTTACAAATGGTAAAAAACTTTCCGCATTATGTGAATTAAATCATGTTGATATAGCGCCACATCATGATTGTTATATTCACGCACCTTTGGTCGCATCATCTCCAGCAGGCAGAATAGTAGAGTCCTTTGACGAAGAAAGAGATCCTTTACAGGCAGAATTATTTGAGCAACCACATAAAATGAGTAATGGTTGGATATATTTAAATGAGAATCCTGGTTTAGGATTAAATATTTCTGAAACCGCGTTAAAAAAGTTTGGCAAACTAGTTTACAAAAATAAATAAAGCTTTAATTAGGTTTTATGAGCTTTAACTCAGAACAAATACATAAAATTGGAAAAGAAATTAGTGCCAGAGTTAATGGTAAAACACTTTTCGATGAATTCTCGCGTGGCAGATACAGTACGGACTCATCTTTATATCAAATAAAACCTTTAGGTGCAGTTCTTCCGAAAGATACTAATGATGTTTTAAGTTTAATGGAATATTCACAGAAAAACTCTATTCCACTTCTTGCAAGAGGAAGTGGTAGTTCACAATGTGGTCAAACAGTCGGTGAAAGTATTGTATTAGACTATACAAAACATCAAAATAAAATTTTAGAGCTTAATGTAGAAGAAAAATTTGTATGGGTCCAGCCAGGTGTAGTATTAGACCAATTAAATAACTATTTAAAGCCATATGGACTTTGGTTTCCAGTTGATGTTTCAACAAGTAGTAGAGCTACAATTGGGGGCATGTCAGCAAATAACTCCTGTGGATCAAGATCTTTATATTATGGGAATATGGTACATAATGTATTAGCCATAGAAGGAATTTTAGATGATGGTTCTATATTTAATTTTGATCAAATAAATAAAAATTATCTATCTACAAAAAATAATCAAGATAGGCTTTACAAAATTATTGATAAATTTATTGATATAAAAAGAAGAGTTGCAAACGACTTAGATCAAAATTGGCCTACAACACAAAGAAGGGTTGGGGGCTACAATATAGATCTCATAAATCCTGATGGATTTAACTTATCTAATCTGCTTGTTGGTTCAGAAGGTACATTATCACTTTTTAATAAAATAAAATTAAAATTAGCGGATATTCCTAAAAATAAAATTCTGGGTGTTTGTTATTTTGATAATTTTCATCAATCAATGGAAATAACTAAAGAGATAGTGAAATTAAAACCAACTTGTGTTGAGCTAATGGATAAAAATTTGATAAACTTAGCAAAAAAAATTCCAATATACGCTGACGGTATCAAAAAATATGTAAAGGGAAATCCTGAAGCAGTATTAATGGTAGAATTTATCGATACAGAAAAGAGTGTATATGAGAAAAAAATTAAAGATCTTGAATACCTAGTCTTAAATCAAAACCAAAAAAATGATTTTTCATATTATTCAGATTTATCTGAACAAAAAGAAGTTTTCGAAATTAGAAAAGCTGGATTAAATATTTTGATGTCGATGAAAGGTGATAAAAAACCAGTTGCCTTTATTGAAGATTGTGCAGTTTCTCTACAACACTTAGCCGACTACACTACAAGATTAAAAGAAATATTTAAAAAATATGGAACAAGTGGAATGTTTTATGCTCATGCATCTGTTGGAACACTGCACGTAAGACCGGTTTTAAATATGAAATCTGACAAAGATATACAAAACATGAGATCTATATCTGAAGAGGCTTTTGAAATGGTCAAAGATTACAAAGGTTCACACTCTGGAGAACATGGTGATGGAATAGTAAGATCTGAATTTCATGAAATGATGTTTGGAAAAAAAATCACTAATGCATTTGAAGAAATAAAAGACACATTCGACAACAAAAATCTTCTAAATCCAGGTAAAATTGTAAGGCCGTTTAAATCTAATGACAGGTCATTAATGAGGTACAAATCAGGTTACCAAACAGAGAATATAAATACTCATTATGATTGGTCTAGCTGGGGTCAATTTACTGATGCTGT
This sequence comes from uncultured Pelagibacteraceae bacterium, assembly GCA_902546765.1. Taxonomy (GTDB): domain Bacteria; phylum Pseudomonadota; class Alphaproteobacteria; order Pelagibacterales; family Pelagibacteraceae; genus Pelagibacter. The sequence goes on from CACCLG010000002.1 coordinate 5,378, forward strand.
TGAGATGTGTAATAATAATGGCGCTTGTAGAAAATTAGATTCAGGTGTGATGTGTCCATCTTATAGAGTAACTAAAGAGGAAAAAGATTTAGTCAGAGGAAGAGCAAATACTTTAAGATTAGCTTTATCTAACCAACTTCCAAAGGGGTCATTTGCATCAAAAGAAATGTATGAAACCATGGAGTTATGTGTCAGCTGTAAAGCTTGTCAAAGAGAATGTCCTATGTCGGTTGATATGGCTAAAATGAAATCTGAGTTTCTTTCTCATTACTATAAAAAATTTAGTATGCGAATTAAAGATAGAGTCATTTCAGATATGCCGAGACTTATTTGGTTATTGAAAATAACCGCTCCAATATTTAATAGAGTTAAAAACCTACCATTAATCTCAACAATTGTTGAAAAGTTTGGTTTTGCAACTGCAAGAACTATGCCTGAAGTTCAAAATCAGAACGCGTTACGAGAGATTTACCAAAGTCAGACTGTATCAGAAAATAAAGTAATTTTGTTTGCAGATACATTTAATATTAATTTTGAAAATGAAAACTTAGTTTATGCAATTAAAGTTTTAAACAAATTTGGATTTCAAGCAATTATACCAAGCTTTGGTGAAGATAATTTAAAAAGACCACTTTGTTGTGGAAGAACTTATATATCTTACGGTCAATTAGACAAAGCCTCTGAAGAGCTAAATAGGTTTAATGATTATGTTATACAAAATAATTATATTGATTTACCAGTTGTAGGCATTGAACCATCCTGTTTATTAACATTTAACGATGAGTATCAGACTTTAAAAAATGTAAATAATAGAGAACAAATCAAAAATAAATTTTATCTACTTGAGGAATTTATTTTAGAACAAATAAGAAATAACAATAATATTAAAGCTAATAGGTTTGATCAAAATGTATTAATCCATGGGCACTGTCATCAAAAATCACAAGATAGAATGAATGGTCTAACTAATCTTTTATCAGAATTAAATATTAATAATAAGATCATAGAAACTAGCTGTTGTGGAATGGCTGGTTCATTTGGTTATGAAAGTAAAAATTATGAAGTATCCAAAAAAATGGCTAATCTTTCTTTAATACCTGCAATCAATAATAGTGGTAAAAAAGACTTTATAGTTGCAAATGGTACGAGCTGTAGACATCAAATATCTGATTTATCTGAGAAAAAAGGTAAGCATGTTTCAGAATTATTATTTAAAATTTTTGAAACTGTTAATTAAAGAATCACTTTTCTATTAAAAAAATCTTCAATCTGGTCATCTTTGTAACCAAAAATTTGCATAACTTCTTTTGTATGTTCTCCTAAGTTTGGAGCACCTTTTGATTTTTCAGTTTTGCTTTTCGAAAATTTAATTGGCATACCAATGGCTTTGCTTTTACCAGCTTTTTTATTTTCTACTTCTATAACCATTTCTCTCTCAATTGTTTGAGGATCTTTAAACATTTCTGTTATCGAGTTAATAGGTCCACATGGTAATCCATTATCATCAAAGATTTTTAACCATTCATTAGAAGTTCTTTTAGTTAGTTCTATATTAAGAATATCAACTAATTCTTTTAAATTTTGTTTTCTATTTAAATTAGATGAAAACTTTTCATTTTTTTGCAAATCTTCACGACCAATTGCTTTAAGTAACATAAGCCAAGTATTTTGGTTTGAAGCACCTACTGTTATCCATTTATCTTTTGTTTTAAATGCTTGATAAGGAGCTGTTAAAGGATGTGCTGATCCAAGTGGACCAGGCGATTCTCCAGTAGCACCTGCAATAGCAGATTGCCAATATGTATGAACTATTCCAGCTTCATACAAAGATGTATCAACTTTTTGTCCTTCTCCTGTTTTTTCTCTATGAACTAATGCAGCTAAAATTCCACTAGCTGCAAGTAAACCAGCTGTTATATCTGTTATAGGTGCACCAACTTTCATCGGTGGCTTATCTGCACTTTCTCCTGTAATACTCATTAATCCACTCATACCTTGCGCAACTAAATCAAATCCACCCTTATTCGCGTAAGGACCAGTTCTACCATATCCAGAAATTTCACATAAAATTATTTTAGGATTAATTTCTGATAAAACATCATATCCAACACCCAATTTTTCTAAGGTTCCTTTTCTAAAATTTTCTAAAACTACGTCTGAATTCTTGACCATAGTTTTAAATATCTCTATTCCATCTTTGTCTTTCAAATTTAATGCAATACCTTTTTTATTTCTATTCATCATCATAAAAGCTGCGGACTCCCCATTGATTTCTGGTGGAAGAAAGTTTCTAGTATCATCTCCACTTGGGGTTTTCTCTATCTTTATTACCTCAGCACCTAGATCAGCTAATAATAATCCACAAGTTGGACCTGCCATTATTTGAGCCATCTCGAGTACACGAATGCCTTTTAATGATGCAGACATTTATTATTTATTTTTAAATTTTGGTTTTGTTTTATTTAAGAAAGATTGATATCCAATTTTAAAATCTTGGGTATCATAACATTTATAACCAAGATTATTTATTTTTTCTGTAACTTTTCCATTTTTTAAAATGTTTCTTGCAAATTGTTTGTGCCACCTAGCAACCTTTGGAGCTCCTTCGCATATTAATTCAGCTGATTTATAAGCTTCTTTTTCAACATCTTTATCATTAACCACTCTATTAACTAGTCTCTTCTGTAATGCTTCGTCAGCTCCAAATACTCTTCCTTCAAATAATATTTCCATGGCTGTTGTGTAATTAGTTACTTTTAAAAGCACCTCAAGTTCTTTTGCAGCCATTGTTAAACCTAATCTTTTAATTGGAACTCCAAACCTTGAACTTTTGCCACAAATTCTAATGTCACAGCATCCTGCTATTTCCAATCCACCTCCAACACATATTCCTTCGATCAATGCAATTGTTGGTATTGGGCAATCAAAAATTGCTCCAAGTGTACCATGTAAAAATTTACCATAAGATTTTGCTAATTTTGATGAAGATCTTTGTTTTTTAAATTCACCAATATCATTACCTGGTGAAAAAGATTTACCACCCTCACCTCTTACAATTATGCATCTTAAGTTCTTATTTTTAGAAAGCTTTTTGAAGATTTTACCTAGCTCAATCCACATAGGCTTTGTCATTGCATTTAACTTTTCTGGTCTATTAATAACAACTTCAACTAAATGAATATTTTTTTTGTTTAGTTTAATTAATTTGCTCATTTAGCTCCTATAAAAAAATTCAACTAATGTCATAGGTATAGCTGGAACATATGTTACTAACATTAACAATACCAATAACACACAAATAAAAGATATATTTGATCTTGTAACATCCCAAATATCAGCTTTAGCAACAGAGCATGCTGTAACCAGAACACTTGCTACTGGTGGGGTTTGTTGACCAATTGCTAAATTTAAAGTTACTATGATTCCAAAATGCACAGGGTCAATACCTACAGCATTAACTAAAGGCATTACAATTGGAACTGTTAAAATTATTGCAGCAACTGAATGTAAAAAGAAACCTATTACTAATAGAAAGACATTTAAAATTCCCAAAACTGCATATTTATTATTTGTAAATTCTATGATCGACTCAGCAACTTTTTGTGGAATTTGCTCAATTGTTAAAAATTCACCCAATAATACAGATGCTGCTACTAACAACATAACTGAAGCTGTTTGAATTGCGCCTTCACATGCTGACTCGTACAATCTTTTAAAATCTATTTCTTTATAAATAAAACCAATTACCAAAGATGCTACAACTGCTAAACCTGCCCCTTCAGTTGCAGTTACAACACCACCAAAAATTCCACCTAATATAATAATAGGTAATAAAAATGCTAATGCTGCATCTTTTGCAGTTTTCTTAACATTTGGAATATTAAATGTTTCTTCAACAGGAAAGTTTTTTCGTCTTGCAGTGATATATGCAGCCAACATCAGGAAAAAACCACCTATTACACCAGGAACTATTCCAGCTACAAATAATTGCACTACGGAACTTTGGGCCATTACAGCATAAACAATCATTGGTATTGATGGTGGAATAATAATTGCTAGAGATGCTGAAGAAGAAGTAACTGCAGCAGCAAAAGGACCTGGATAACCTTTTTTCTTCATTGCAGGAATTAAAATAGATCCAAGAGCAGCAACATCAGCAACTGCTGATCCTGAAATTTCAGCAAAAAACATTGAAGTTGCAATGTTGATCATGCTTAAACCGCCTTTGATAAATCCAACAAGAGCTGAAGCAAAGGCTATTAGTCTTCTGGATATGCCAGCACTATTCATTATTGATCCTGCGAGGATAAATAATGGGATAGCAATTAATGGAAATTTCATTGACCCATCAAACATAACGATTGCAGTATCAATTAAAAAACTTGTTCCTGTCTTCAATACCATTGCAATAATTGTTGTTACAGCAAGGCCTATAGCAATGGGTACATTTATAGATAATAGAAGTAAAAGAACGGCAAACATTGTAAGAATTATCATTAAATATCTCCTGTTTGCTCCTCACCTGTTGTTTGAAGAACTAAATTTCTGTAGTCCTCTGGAATTCTTAAAGTTTCAGATAAAATAAATAAACATGATGCAATTGGGATGACAGATTGAACAAATGGTTGTGGAACCCATTCTAATGTTACCAATGTTTCACCAGTAATAAGAGTTAAAACTAAATAACCGTAGTATGCTAGTAATAGTAAGAAACTATAAACAACTATTTTTGAGACAACGAAGAAAATTTTTCTAAGTGCTAACGGAAATGCCTTAAATATACTTGGAACACTTATATGAGAACCTTTTAATGCAGCATGGGCCGAGCCATAATATGTAATCCAAGCAAGTTGTACTGCAGCAACTTCATCATACCAAACTAATGCACTGCCTGCAAAACGAAAAGTAACTCCGAGCAAAACCGTTACTGCCAATGCCACCATCATTATAAACAGTATTAGTTTAAGTATTTTTTCGTACGTATTAATAAAATTTTGCAATTTCATATTATACACAGGCCCTCTGAATGAGGGCCTGATGAGATAAATTAAATTAAATTAATTTGCTAAAGAAGATACTTTATCAACTAAAGCACCGCCTGTAGGAACTTCTGATCCAAACTGATCATAGATCCCTTTACTAGCTGCAATAAAAGCACCTTTGTCCGCCTCATTTACTTGAACGCCAGCATCTTTAATTACTTTTAATAAAGATTTCTCAAGTTTAGCAGCTTCAGCATAAACAAACTTTTGTGTATCTTGAGCAGCCTTTTCTAAAATATCTTGTACATCTGAAGGTAACTTACTCCAGTGATCCTTATGAACAGTTACATAAGCAGGAGTATAAACGTGACCTGTAATTGACAAATATTTTTGAACCTCTTGAAATTTAGCACTAGCTATTTGCGCATATGGATTTTCTTGTCCATCCATTGTTCCTGTTTTTAAAGCAGTAAATACTTCAGAAAACGACATTGGAGTTGGATTTGCACCGTATGATTGGAACATTTTAACTCTCCATTTTGATTTAGGAGTTCTTAATTTAATTCCTTTTAGATCATTTGGAGTATTAATTGGTCTAGTATTATTTGTTATATGTCTAAATCCATTTTCCCACACAGCAATTACTTTATAACCTGTTTTATCTTCAAGATTTTTAAACATTCCTGGTAAAACATTTTTTTCAACTTTTGCCATGTGTTTTCTATCTTTGATAATAAAAGGCATATCAAATACACCAAACTCATCATGAATAGACGCCATTACTGACGATGGTAACCACATATTAACAGTTCCTAGTTTAAGTTTTTGCATTCCTTGTTTGTCTTTACCAAGTTGTGAAGAGCCAAATACAGAAACTTTACCCTTGCTTCCTAATCTTTCATTCGCAAGTTTTGCAAAGTGATCTACAGATGCAGAAAAAAGCGAACCTGGTTTACCAACGTGTCCAAATTTTACTTCAACTGAATTAGCTGCAAAACCCAAAAATAATGATGAGAATACAACGACAATTGTTTTTAAAAATTTATTCATTTTATTTCCCTTAGTTAGTTTTTTATAAAATAAGGGTATATAAAATAGACAAAGAGATCTAGTGTATAAATTATACAACATGAAAAAAGGAGAATTATGGCAGATAGAAAAATGAGATCGGTCGCTAAGACATTTTCTTGGAGGTTGATTATATTTATATATTGGGTGATTTTTGGATATATTTATACTGGTACATTTAGTGGTGCCGGAATTTTAGGCATTGGCTCCATCATTCCTCTTCTATTCTATTATGTTCACGAAAGAATTTGGAATAAAGTAAAGTGGGGATCAGATTAATTTTATTGAATTAGTTTTTTTACCTTATTTGATACTATAATAGTTTTATTATTAATATATTCCTCATGATTTTTTTCTATATTTTTAAGTTCGTATAAATAATTTACCATTACTCCAAACGACCTATTAAAACCTACTTCTGAAATATTTGCATTAATCACAATATCATCGATTATTGCACCATTTCCTAGATGAAATCTACAAACATCATTGATAGGCAATTGTTTTTTATTTTTCTCATTCATTAAATAGTGAGCTACCAATTTATATATGGCATTTTTATTTGATAAAATTCTCGTGTCGCCTATTTTAAAACTTGGAGACTTTAAAAATGATATATTTTCCATGGGAATATTGCCCAAAATATTTTTTACCAATTTTTCCTCTAAATTCATATACCAATTTCGAAAGCCAGGTATTGGTGATAGTGTTCCAAAATTTTTAATATTTGGAAGTTCTTCTTGTATTTCAAAGACAACTCTTTTAATTAAAAAATTTCCTAGAGTTACTCTTGATAATCCATCTTGACAGTTACTTATAGAATAGAAAGTTGCAGTATCGTATTTTTTATCTCCGTCAGTTCTAGGTTTTGTTATTTCTTGAATTGATTTTCCTAAACCATTAGTTAAAGCAACTTGAACAAATATAATCGGTTCATCCTCTAAAGCTGGATGGAAATATGCAAAAAATCTTCTATCTTCACCTAATCTTCTTTTTAGTTCATCCATATCCTTAATTTCATGAACTCTTTCATATTTCATGATTTTCTCTAATACTGCTGCCTTAGTATCCCAAGTAATTTTAGCAAGTTTTAAAAATCCAGGGTTAAACCATGATCTAAATAATTCTCTTAGATCATCATCTAAAGATATTAAATCTTTGTTTTTATCAATATTTTTTAGCAAATCTTCTCTTAAAGAAACTATGGTTGACATTCCATTAGGGGACATGTTTATCCTTTTAAATAATTCCTTTCTCTTTCCTTCTGATGTAACAAATAATTTATACAAATTTTTATCATTCTGCGTTTTTTTATATTCATCGATTACCTTTGAAACTTCGGTATGACTAGGTTTATACTCCTCATTAATTTTCTTAAAAAATGTAAGTTTATTTTCAATTGAAAGACTTGTGTATAAATCTGTAATGTCTCGTGCTACAGTAATGCCAAATGCTGCCCCCTTTGTTGACAACAAATCTCTACATAATGAAAGGATTGTATCAAGGTCATTTTTTTTAAGCTCTTTCTTCTTAAATATTTTTTGACCAACATCTGCTATTGATGAAATTATTTCTTTTAAATTAAACATATTTAACTGATTACTATTTTTTAGCTTATTTTTAAATATTCAATAAAAGATCTTATAGACACAATAATTAGAAAAGTTCCAAAAATTTTGCTTAATAACTTCTTATCTATTCTATATACAGCTTTTGCTCCTATTCTTGCCATTAACATCGTCACAGGCACAAAAACAATAAATCCGAATAAATTTATATAACCTATTGTGTAGGGTGTATTTACATTATTAATAATTTCCCCACCCGTCATCATTGTAAGTGTTCCACTAATTGCAATTAAAATGCCAATTGCTGAAGCAGTCCCAATTGACCTTCTAATGTCATATCCAAAGGTTCTCATAAAAGGTACCATCAAAGATCCTCCACCAATTCCTAATAAAACTGAAATAAATCCAACACCTATTCCTGAAATATTTTTAATTGAGTCTTTAATTTTTTTTGGATTTTCTAAAAATTTGTCTCTAAAAAAAATAAAAAATAATCCAACAATAAATGCCATTATTGAAAAAAATAAAATAAAATCAGATGTCCTTAAATTAACAGCTAAAAAAGTTCCTCCAATAACTCCCAGAATTATAAAAATGCCAAAAGATTTTACTAATTTTATATCTACAGCTTTATGTTCCATATGAGTTTTGGCTGAGATTATTGAGGTAGGGAGTATAATAGCTAAAGATGTCCCAACAGAAATATGCATTCTAGTTGCTATATCAAAATCTAAAACTGTAAAGGCGTAATATAATGCTGGTACAATTATTATACCACCTCCAACTCCCAATAATCCTGCCATAAAACCTGCAACAGATGCAGCTATAGATAGAACTATAAGTAAATTAAAAACTTCACTAAAATTTAAAAAATCCATTAGGAGTTAGCTTGAATAGCTTTTTCATTATTCTGGACAATGCTCATAATATGTTTAGTTTTTTGAAAATCAGAATCTCTAGCCATCATATTGTCACTCAAATATCTTTTCCAATTCTTAGAGCCAGCTTGGCCATGATATAATCCTACTGTATGCCTCATTATATGATTTACTTTTGTTCCTAACTTAACCTCTTTACCAACATATTCTAAAAGTTTTTCTACAACTTGTTCCCTTGTTGGGTTTGTTTCTGTCTTAAAAATATTTTTTTCTATATCAACTAATGAATAAGGATTTTGATAAATTGATCTTCCAATCATAACTCCATCACATTTAGAAAGATGATTATTGATTTCCTCGATCTTAGAAATACCACCATTTATAATAATTTCTAGATGAGGATTGGTTTTTTTTACCTCATAAACCATATCGTAATTAAGTTTTGGTATGTTTAAATTTTGTTTTGGTGATAAACCTGTAAGCATCGCCTTTCTAGCATGCAAAATAAATGTTTTTGTTCCAGCATGATGTATTTTGTGAATAAAATTATTTAAATATTCAAAACTTTCAACATCATCAAAACCAATTCTGGTTTTAGCCGTTACTGGAATTTTACACGACATAACCATTGCATTTATACACTCTGCTACTAGATCAGGCTCTTTCATAAGGCATGCTCCAAATTTATTTTTTTGAACCTTTTTACTTGGACAGCCTAAATTTATATTAATTTCGTCATAACCCATATCTTCAGCAATTTTTGCTACTTCGGATAATTCTTCTTTATTTGAACCACCAACTTGAAGAGCAAGTGGTTTTTCCTCCGGACTAAATGATAAAATTTTTTTTCTATCTCCATGAATTGCAGATTTTGTTGCAACCATTTCGCTATAGAGCAGTACATTTTTACTCATTAATCTCAAAAAGAAACGATCATGACGATCAGTACAATCCATCATAGGTGCAACAGAAATTTTTCGATTTAATTTATTTTTAGTATCCAAGAGGTTTGCCCATTATTTTGTCAGGTAGCCATGTTACGATTTCAGGAAAAATACATAAAATTAATATAGCTAGAGCCATTATAATCATAAATGGTATGGAGCCCTTTAAAATTTCTGACAAACTGACGTCTGGGGTAATTCCTTTGATAATATACAAATTTAATCCAACGGGTGGAGTAATTAATCCAATTTCCATATTTATTGTAAATACAATTGCAAACCAATAAGGGTCAAAACCAAGAGTGGTAATTACAGGTAACAATATAGCGGATGTCATGACAATTACAGCTACTGGTGGCAAGAAGAAACCAGCTATTAAAAGAAAAATATTTATCAATATAAATACTACCCACTTGTTTGAACTAATATCTACCATACTTTGAGCTAAGGACTGAGTTACATACAATTGAGAAAGTGTAAAAGCAAAAAGATATGAAGCAGCAATAATAAACATTATCATTACACTTTCTTTCATGGAAACTTTAATAATATTCCAAATCTTTCTTGGCTGATAAATTTTGTAAACAACTGCAATTAAAACAAAAACTAAAAAAGCCCCTACACCCGATGCTTCTGAGGGTGTTGCAACACCACCATACAAAACATAAAGAACACCAGCTATGATTGCTAAAAAAGGTAAGATCCTTGGCAATACCTCAAGCTTTTCTTTTAATGTAGGCTTGGTCCTATTGCCTAGAGCTTTTGCTGAGTCTTTATCAATATAATAACTATGTATTAGCGCCCATATAGCGAACATGCCTGCCAACATAAATCCTGGTACTAGTCCGCATAAAAACAGCCTTCCTATTGATGTCCCTGTTGCGATTCCATAAACAATTAGGACTATGCTGGGAGGTATTAAAACTCCAAGGGTACCTCCCGCAGCAATTGTTCCAGTTGCAATTTGATCAGAATATCCTCTCTTTCTCATTTCTGGGATACCCATTGTGCCTATAGCTGCACATGTTGCTGGGCTCGAGCCACTTAATGCCGCAAATATTGAGCAAGCTCCTATATTTGAGATAACTAACCCACCAGGAACTCTCCAAAGCCATCTATCTAAACCAGTATATAAATCTTTACCAGCAGGTGAATTCGCTACAGCCATTCCCATTAAAATAAACATCGGAATTGATAAAAGAACAAATGAATTTAGTCCTGCATAAAAAGTTTCGGCAAACACATCTAGCATTTGAACACCTTCAAATGCAACTAACAGAGCAATTGATACAAAACTCAAGCCAAATGCGATAGGTATTCCAGAAAATAAAACTACAAGAGTAAATACAGCAACAATTACAGCAATTAATAAGGGGTCCATTAATTATTGTCCTCTTCGTCGTTAAGTTTGATTATTTCTGCGATGTACTGCAATATCATTAATGCAGCACCTATCATCATTGATGAATAAGGAATCCATAGTGGAGGATCCCATACTGTTCCAGTTGAATAATTTTTTGTGAAAGCTTCCTCAACCATTAAAAATCCAAAATAAAATAGAATTAAAAAAAATAATAAACTTACTAATGACGTAAAAATTTTAAGTCTTAAAATATTTCTCTTCGATAAAAAATCATAAATCCATTCCATACTTACATGTGCTTTTTCACTTAATACGTAAGCGCTGCCAATAAAAGTGGATGCTACCAAAAGCATTGTAACTAATTCTGTTTGCCATGTTATTGCTCTTTGGAAAAAATATCTCTCAAAAACTAGCTCAACAATGACAAGAATTGATAGAAGTAAAGCTAATACAGCAAAAGCACCACAAGCTTTTGCAATATGATCACAAAATTTTAAATATTTGTTTTTCATAAAAAAACCCCTATTTAAATTAATAAATAGGGGTTCTTTATATACTAGTTTATTTTACTGCTAAAGCCATTTCCATTAACTTATCACCACCTGGAACTTTCTCAGCAAATGCTTTATGAGAAGATTGTTTCGCAATCTCTACCCATGCTGCATGATCTTTTTCATCCATATATACTAACTCAACACCAGCTGCTTTATAAGCATCCTCAAATTTTTTATCTAAATTTTCAACTTGTGCAGTCATATATTTTTCAGCAACTTTACCAGCTTTCATTAGAGCGTCTTGTTGTTTTGAATTTAATGCATCAAAACTTTTCTTTGACATCAAAATTGGTTCATACATAAACCATAGACCAAATTTTCCTGGAGGTGTTGCGCATGAAACCTGTTCATAAATTTTGTAACTTACAAAACTTCCTGAACTAGTGTTAGCACCAGTTAATACACCTGTTTGAAGACCTGTGTAAATTTCTGATGATGGCATACTCTGAATACCTGCTCCTGCTGCTTCTAACATTTGGTTAAATGCTTTTCCTGCAGCTCTCATTACTTGTCCTTTTGCATCACTCGGATTTTTGATACATTTAGTTTTAGAAGCAAATCCGCCACCTAACCATGCATCGGACAGAACTACTACGCCAGCGTCATTAATTATTTTTTTGATTTCGGTCATCATTGGACCTTTATTAAATCTTAATGCGTGGTCATGATTTTTTACAGTCCCAGGCATAAGTGTTGCGTCAAATTCGGGATGGAATTTGGATGCATATGCTAAAGGGAAAGCTGAAATATCTAATTGACCAGTTGTCATTGGCTTCCATTGCTCTTTCGGTTTGTAAAGTGATTTTGCTGGATAAATTCTTATATCCAAATCTACATTAGCTTTTTTAACTTCATCAGCAATAATTTGAACCATTTCATGTCTTGGATCGTATGAACCATCTGCTCTTTGAGTGCCAGGCCACTGGTGACTAGCTTTAAGAGTTACTGCTAAAGCAGATCCGATTAAAGAAAAAGTTAAAATTACTGAAGTGAAAATTAAAGATAATTTTCGTAACATGTTATTTTCTCCTCATTTGTAATTAATCTAATTAAATTGAACTTCTTAATAAGAGTCAATATAACCATATGACATTATTTTATTTATGAATGGTCCACTTAAAGATTTATTAGTTGTTGATTTAACAAGGGTTTTGGTCGGTCCTTACTGTACAATGATTTTATCTGATCTTGGAGCTAGAGTTATAAAAATTGAAGCTCCTGGAATTGGAGATGACTCGAGAGGATTTGGTCCTTTCATTGATAATTACTCTGCATATTTTATGTCCTTGAATAGAGGAAAAGAAAGTATCGCTCTTAATTTAAAAAATGAAGATGATAAAAAAATTTTTGAAAAAATTTTGGCAAAAGCAGACATATTAGTTGAAAATTTTAAACCAGGCACTTTAGAAAAATGGGGATTTGGTTGGAATGAAGTAAGTAAAAAATATCCTAGATTAATTTATGCGTCAGCTTCAGGTTTTGGTCAAACAGGACCGCTTAAAGAATTGCCAGCATATGACATGGTTGTTCAAGGTATGGGTGGATTAATGAGTGTTACTGGACATCCAAATTCAGAACCAACAAGAGTTGGGACGTCTATTGGGGATATTACTGCTGGTTTGTTTACTGCAATTGGTATAAATGCAGCTTTGTATGATAGACAAAAAACAGGTAAAGGTACTTTCATTGATGTATCAATGCTAGATTGTCAAATAGCAATTTTAGAAAATGCTATTGCTAGATATCTTTCAAAAAACGAAATCCCGGAACCAATGGGTTCGAGACATCCATCTATTGCTCCTTTTGAAGCTTTTAAAACAAAGGACAGTTTTTTGATTATTGCAGCTGGTAACGACAAATTATTTAAAAGCTTATGCGAAGTTCTCGAAATACCTAATATTGCAACTGATGAAATGTATAAAACAAACTCTTTAAGATCACAGAATATTGATAAGCTAAAATTAATTATTGAGAATAAACTTCAGTATAAAAACACAGATGAATGGATTAAAATTATGGAAAATTTAAAAATACCATGCGGTCCAATTTTTAATATTAAACAAGCTGTAGAAAATCCACAAATTAAAGAGAGAAATATGATTATAAAATCTTTTCATAAGAAAATTGGAGAGTTTGAATCTGCGGGAAACCCTATAAAAATGTCTACATACAAAGATGAAAAAACAAGAGGAGATATTCCAGATCTTGATGAACACCGAGATAAAATACTTAAAGAATTTAGTTAACTAATATATAAGCTATAAAATTATGGTAGATAAAAGAAAATTTTATATTAATGGTCAATGGGTTTCACCAAGTAAACCAAATGATTATGAGGTAATTAATCCTTCAACAGAAGAAGCATTTGCAACTATATCATTAGGATCAACGGAAGATACTAATGCTGCAGTCTCGGCAGCCAAAAAAGCTTTGGTTAGCTGGAGCGAAAGTTCAAAGGATGAAAGATTAAATTTATTAGAAAAATTACTTTCTATTTATAAAAAAAGATATGGAGAGATGGCTGATGCTATATCTATGGAAATGGGGGCCCCAATGGATTGGGCAACAGACGTGCAAACATCAAGTGGACAATCTCATCTTGAAGATTTTATAAAAAGACTAAAAGAATTTAAGTTTGATGAGCAATTTGAACCAAATTCTAATAATCATATTTGTTATGAACCAATTGGAGTTTGTGGATTAATTACTCCATGGAACTGGCCAATAAATCAAATAGCTTTAAAAGTTGTTCCTGCCTTTGCAACAGGTTGTACAATGATACATAAACCATCGGAGATAGCTCCAATTTCAGCAATGTTGTTTGCGGAAATGATTGATGAAGCAGGTTTTCCAGCTGGTGTATTTAATCTAGTGAATGGTGATGGCGCTGGCGTTGGTACAGATATTTCATCTCATCCTGATATTGATTTAGTATCTTTCACAGGATCAACAAGAGCAGGTAAATTAATTTTAAAAAATGGAGCTGATACAATCAAAAGAGTTTGCCTGGAATTAGGTGGAAAAGGTGGAAATATTGTTTTCGCAGACTCCTACCCTAACGCTGTACGAGATGGTATCAGAAACGTAATGAGTAATTCAGGTCAGTCATGTGATGCACCGACAAGAATGCTCGTTGAAAAATCAATATATGAGAGAGCAGTCAAAGAGGCTGTTGAAGAAGCAAATTTGATAAAGGTAGACCATGCTTCAAAAAAAGGAGATCATATAGGTCCTGTTGTCTCTAAAATTCAATACAATAAAATAATAAGCCTTATTCAGAGTGGAATTGACGAAGGAGCAACTCTTGCAGCAGGTGGACCAGAATTACCTAACGGTATGAACAAAGGCTATTTTATTAAACCAACTATTTTTACTGATGTTACAAATGATATGCGTATTGCAAAAGAAGAAATATTTGGTCCGGTTTTATCTATAATACCCTTTGAGACGGAAGAAGAAGCAATTCAAATTGTAAATGAAACTGAGTATGGATTAGGTAACTATTTACAAACTGAGGATAAAGAAAAAGCAAAAAGAGTTGCCAAAAAACTTAAGGCTGGAACAATTTATGTAAATGGAAACGGTGCAGACCCTGGTGCTCCATTTGGAGGATATAGACAATCTGGAAATGGACGTGAAGGTGGTGTTTGGGGATTACATGAATTTTTAGAAGTTAAAGCTGTAACTGGTTGGCCAAAATAATATGATTGGTTATGTTATGGTTGGCACAAACAATTTAGATCAGTCCATTAAGTTTTATGATGAATTGTTGGGAGTTTTAGATTTAGAAAGAATTGAAAAAGATGAAGTGTGCGCTGGATATTCTCAAAAAAATAGCAACGGAAAAATAGAATTTTACGTCACAAAACCTTTTAACAAAGAAAAAGCAACAGTTGGTAATGGATGTCAAATTTCATTTCAAACAAGCTCAAGAGAATTGGTTGATAAGTTTCATGATGTTGGGATTAAGTTAGGAGGTGCTAGCGAAGGATCTGGTGGTGAGAGACCTGAAGGCTCTGGAGTTTACTATTCTTACATTCGTGACTTAGATGGAAATAAAATCTGCGCTTTTACAAATAATCAATAATAAATGTCATACAATCTTGTAGAGAAAAAATTAAATGCTAATGGTGTAGTTATTTTAGATGGTGGAAATGGAGGAGAGTTAGAAAGATCAGGCGCAAAAATGGATAAAGATCTATGGGCTGGAAAATGTGCAATAGATGACCCAGATAAAATGCTTCAAGTGCATGAAAAATATATTAATGCTGGCGCAGATATCATTACTTCTAATACCTACGCTATTACACCGATATCAATGAAAGAGTACGGATATGATCAATTTACAAAAACTTGGAATGAAGAAAGTGTAAAATTAGCTTTAAAGGCTGCAAACCATTCTGATAGAGAAATAGCTGTTGCAGGATCAGTTTCAACTTCAGGCAGTTGGGATAAACTATCAGAAGAGGATATTAAACCTGGTTTTAATGAACATTTAAAAATTTTAAAAGAAGCAGGAGTAGACCTAATTATTTTAGAGGCGATGACGTCAAAGGATAGAACGGTTGAAAATATAATTGAGTGCTCAAAAGATGTTAAACTACCTATCTGGTTATCTATTTCGTGTGCAATTAATGAAGACGAAAATATATTAATGCACGGCTATCAAGAAAGCATTACTAATTCGAAAGCAAAGTTTTACGATACTTTAGAAAATTCCCTATCTAAATTTAGTAAAATGCATGAAGGACCAATTTTAGTGGCACATTCAGATATCAAGGTTACTGGTGAAGCAGTTAAAATTTTAAAAAAAGTTCACAAAGGAATTGTAGGTGCATATCCAAATAATGGTTACTTTGAAAAACCTCATTGGAAATTAATTAATGATATATCGCCGTCTAAATATTTAGAGGAAGCGAAAAATTGGGTATCTAACGGAGCTCAGATTATAGGTGGATGTTGTGGAGTTGGTCCCGATAAAATAAGTGCAATCTCAGTTTTAAAATAAAATTTAAGAAATGACAAAAGATAAAAAAATAATTAGTGAATTAAATCCTTCACTTAAAATTATAAGAGATAATAAACCAAAATGGTATTTGCCAGAAACAAGAAGAGAAGGTTACCGAAATTTACATAAAATCAACAGATATGGTCTACTTCTAAGATCTGATCATGTATTAAAATTAAACCAAAAATATAATGACAAGATAGAAAAAATTCCATCGGTAAATAAAATGATAAATCATAAATATTTTTGCTCATTGTTGGTAGGCAAAGATCAAGACATTCTATATGAAAAATATGCAGGTGATTTTAACAAAAATACCCCACAAACAATAATGTCTATCACAAAAATGTTTATAAATTTATTTATTGGAGAACTTGTTGAAAAAAAAATTATTGAATTAAATAAAAAAGTTTCTGACTATTTACCTAATATTGGCTCAGGATATGCATCTGCAACGATTCAAGATGTTTTAGATATGAATATTCAAAATGCTTATAGCGAAGATTATACAGATCCATACACCTCTTCATTTTTACATGAACCAGTTTGTGGTTGGAGACTACCCGATGATTTAAATTATAAGGTTAGCCAGGAAGAATTTTTAAATTCAATTGAATCTTTCAAAGATCAAGATTTAAAAAATACTTCAGATTTATCTCACTACAAATCAGCAAATACAGATGTAATGGGTTTATTAGTTGAAAAAGTAAGTGGAAAAAAACTTAAAGAATGGTTGCTTGAGGCTGTAGAAGCAGCAGGTTTTGAAGATGCCATGTATATGGGGACAGATAGATTTAGTATGCCTTGGATTTCGGGAGGCGGATGTTTAATCTCTAGAGATTTTTTGAGATATGGTCTTCTTTTTTCAAGAAAAGGGCATGGGGTATTAAATAGAAAAATCGGCTCTGAATATTTCTTAGATGAAACATTAAAAAATAAAGGGACTAAATATATGGAATTATCAAAAAATAAATTTTTAGAGTACTCAAATTCAACTATGAAATGTGGTAATTGGATTGGCCATTCAGGTCTTGGAGGTCAATTTTTGGCAATAAATTTAAATAATGGTGTTGTTGCAAGTTATTTCTCTGTAATTGAAACAGATTCTGGAACTGATGAAAATTATAAGAAAAATATGATTAATATGATGGACGAGATAGTTAATAATAATTTTTAATTGTTAATTTTTGTTTATTTTTTCTGCAATTAATATTTTTCTTTGCATTTCTCTTAAAACAGGTTTTTCTATAAGTTTACCATCAATGACAACTAAACCTGTATTTGACTCATTAAATTGATCTACAATTCTTTTTGCATGACTAATTTCTTCTTTAGAGGGTGTAAAAACCTCATTTAAAATTTCTATTTGTTTAGGATGGATAGAGCCTTTGCCAGTAAAACCAAGATTTTTTGAAAGCTCTGCCTCTTTTTTCATCCCATCCATATTTTCTAAGTCTAAATATGGAACATCTATGACATCAACTCCAATACTTGCACCTGCATGAACTAATTTTGATCTTGCGTATACTAAATTTTCCCATTTATGCTCACATCTAAGTTCAGCTGCCATATCTACACCTCCAAAATACAATGCTACCGTTCTTTTGCTGGCATGAGCAATATCATAAATACATTCTAAAGCCTCATTCGTTTCCATTATTACATGAAGATCTGTATCTAAATTACAATCTGTAAGTAGATCATCGATAAACTTTATTTCATCAGGTGTTTTAACTTTTGGAAGCATTATTGCACCTATATTAATTTTACTTGAAGCGAAGGCCTCTAAGTCTTGCAAGCCATGTTTTGTCCTTTGACAATTAACTCTTACGACTAATTCAACATCTTCTTTAACTTTAAGTGTTTTTAAAGAGTTAAGTGTATTATTTCTTGCATCATTCTTATCCTTAAGTGCTATACCATCCTCTAATTCTATACAAACCATGTCGGCCCCTGACTCGATTGCTTTTGGAAACATCTCTGGTTTTAAACCTGGTGTAAATATAAAGCTTCTTCGTACTCTAAGTTTATTTGAACTCATTTAAATATATAATGGTATAATCTTGTTTATTAATATTTAAAGCTATCATAATAACTAAATTGACTTCAATAAAAAAATTTAATTTTAAATTTTAAAAAATTTCGAAGTATTGATTAATTTAGTCAGATATAGATTGTATAAGTCTTTTTAAATGCTTGTCGTTAACTCCACAACAGCCTCCAACAATTTGAATTTGATCATCTATTAATTCTAAAATTGAGTTTGAAAACTCTTCCTCTGTCATAGTTATTATCGCTTTATGTGTATTAGTGTCAAATTTATGTATTTCAGGATAAAACATGATTGGTCCTTTCCAATTATTCTTCAATATTTTTAAACCACTAATGCTATCTTGAAACCAAGTGTGCATTATTCCATAAACATCACCCCCTAAACTCATAAGTGATTTTATTATATCCTCTAGTAAAATTATTTTATCTTCAGGTAAGTATTTAGGTTGGTCTTTATATTTATTCTCATCGTAAATAAGTGATTTTTCTTTCTCTGCTCTAAAATTTCTTCCAATAACGGAATTATCAAATTTACTATCGCAACAACTCAATCCAACCCATACTGGTAAACCAGTTTCGAGAGCTGCATTCAATAACATTTTAGAGTGATCTACATCCAAAAGCATTTCTAGAACCAATAAATCTGCTCCAGATTCTTTTAAAATTTTTGCAGCTTCTTTGTAATTTTCTTCTTCCTTTTTAAAGGTTGGTACAAATTTTGGATTTGGAACAAACTCATTTTCCTTTAGAGGAAAAAAGTTTGATAAGCTACCTGCTACCGCAATTATATTTTTTTTTCCAGTATTTGATATCGCTTTTCTAGCAAGCTTAATTGAGTCTGAGATAAATTTATGTACTTGATCACCTTTGCTTAAACTTTCCAAATTATGTCTATTTGTTGCAAATGTATTAGCAGTAATAATATCACAGCCAGCATTAATAAAATTTTCATGAACTTTAATTACGATATCTGGTGATGTTAAAGTTGCTAATGCAGAAAATGCAGGGCTCATGTCGCCTCCAAGTTTTGCTATTTCAGAACCGTTCCCTCCATCTAAAAATATTTTAGTTTTTGATTTTAGCTTTTCTTTGAAAAGCATTTACTATGATTCTTTTGGGGCTAATACAACTGCAAGCACGCCCCCCAATACAATCATGGAACTACCAACAATTTCTCGCCATCCAAACGGTTCATCGGTTAAAATACCAGCAGAAACAACCCCAACAACAATTTCACTCAAATATAGTATTGCGCAAAGTCCAGCACCTAGAACTGATGGTGACCACATTATTATTACGCCTGTAGGAATAAAATAAAATACCGAAATAAGAACCAAAAAAGTAAACATAGAGAGAAAAGCCTCTGCAGGTGGAACAGGTCCTAGGTAATCTTTTAAAATATACCCAGCGAAAATATTAAATATTGTTCCATAAAAGAAAAAAGAAAATATTACAGGAAATACTCCGTCTGTTTTAGTAATTTCTAAACGTATAAGCCCACCACCAAAAAGAACACCCCCTACTAACGCCAACCAGTCTCCAGCATTTTGAGGTAGTGGTACAATATTTGATTTACTAAAAACAATCCATAAACCACCAAGAGCAAGACCCAATGTTAAAACTCTTTCTAAGCCAGGTCTTTTCTTTAAAAAAATTATTTCAAAAATTGTTGTCCAAACTGGTATCATATAAAACATGATTAATGCACGTACAACATCTGTTAATAAAAAACTTAAGGCATAACATATAAAACCACTTCCTGTTAAAAAACCAACAAATGGTATTTCTAATCCTGATGAACGACCTTTAAATTTTCTCCACAAAGAAATTGGAGTTAGTAATAATATACCTATCATCATTTGAGAAATAGTTCCCCACCCCCCAGTTAAGCCACCATTTTCTAAATATCTTTGAGGAAGCCAATAAACTCCCCATGATCCAGCTGCAATTGCTAACATAAAAGCTATTTTAAAATGATGTCGATGTCTTA
The DNA here is from genome assembly GCA_902546765.1 of uncultured Pelagibacteraceae bacterium. Lineage (GTDB taxonomy): Bacteria > Pseudomonadota > Alphaproteobacteria > Pelagibacterales > Pelagibacteraceae > Pelagibacter. Next base: position 25,785 of record CACCLG010000002.1, read on the forward strand.
CCATTAATTTAATTTTGGTTTGTGATTTGAATTATTGTAAATTTCCTCAAAGGTTTTTGCAAATGCAAATAGTTTTAAGTCATCTTTATTTTTACCAATGATCTGCATTCCCATTGGTAAACCATTTTCATTAAAACCAACAGGAATAGTTAAAGTTGGTAGATCTAAAAGACTGGACAAAATAAAAACTTCTAGCCATCTATGATATGTATCGAGACTGGTCTCGTTAATTTTACTTGGAAATTGAATACTTTTATCAAAGGGAAACAATTGAGCAGAAGGTAAAGCTAAAAAATCAAATTTATCAAAAATTTCATTAACTTGCTCAGTACATCTTTTTTTTTGTTCAAAAGCTAATTTTAAATTATCAGATTGAATATCTTTACCTTTGTTATATTCCCAAATTGCTTCAAATGTCATGGAATTTATATCTTTAATACCCATACTTAATGTATCTTGATAAATACTTTTAGATCTAAAGGTAGTCCAGCTGTTCCATAATGTATCAGTATCTAAGCTTGGATTTAAATATTCAATTTCAAGATTATTTTTTTCTAAATCTTTTAATTTTTTTTCACATATATTTAAAATAGATTTTTCAATATTATATTTACCATTCATATTAGATAGCCAACCAATCTTTAAATTCGAAAATTCTTTGTCTGATAATTTTGCATCCCTAAATGTACTATTTAAATCAAACGAAATTTTATCTAATGGATTACTACCAGTTATAGCATCAATTAAAAATGTCATATCATTTGGTGTTTTTGCAAAACATCCTGGAGTGGTCAAAATAGGTATATCAAAATTTTGATATGTTCGATCAGCAGCAATCAAACCAGGAGTTGGTCTATATCCATAAATATTTGCATATGCTGCTGGTCCTCTACAAGATCCCATTTGATCAGTACCGTCCGCAAATGGAAGTAATCCAGCTGCAACCGCTGAACTTGCCCCACCGCTAGATCCTGCTGCAGACTTTTCAAAGTTATAAACATTAGATGTAGGTCCAAAAAGACGGTTAGTAGTATGTCCGCCAACACCCAATTCTGCGGTATTTGTTTTACCAATTATTATTGCTCCATTATCTATTAGTTTTTCTACAAATAGTGAATTTTTCTTAGGGCTATTATTTTTTGATCCTGCATAACCATATGTAGTTTTTAAACCAACAACATCCGAAAGATCTTTTACCGCTATAGGCAAACCATTTAAAATTTTTTTGCTATTTTTTAAATTATCTTTCTGTTCTGCTTCCTTAATTAATAATTCTCTATCTTTTTGTAAAACTATAGCATTAATACCTTTATTAAATTTTTCTATTCTTTCTAAGTAGTAAACTAAGACTTCTTTAATTGAGACTTGTCGGTTTTTAATATTTTTTTGAATTTCTTCAACTGATAGATGATCAAGCATTAAAGCTTAACGAGCTTTTTTTATACTTTGTAAAACCATTTCTTTCATTTCTTCAAAAGAGACTTTCTTAGGGTTTTGGCCATACGCTTGATCTTTCATTGCTTTCTCTGCAATTCTTGCTGCACTGTCCTCAGGAACATTTAATTCACTTAAGCTTTTAGGGATTATAACTCTATCTAACAAATCTTCCATATTTTTAATGAATGCATCAACTGAATGATCTTTATATTGCATTGCTTCAGACATTCTTTGAACTTTTTCCTCCATGCCAGGTAAATTGAAACGTAAAACTACGGGTAAAACTATTGCATTAGTTAAACCATGATGCGTATTGTACTCAGCACCAACCACGTGAGATATAGAATGTACATTACCTAATCCTTTTAGAAATGATATTCCTGCTAAACAAGATCCAACATGCATTCCACCTCTAGCCAAAAGATTATCTGGTTGTTCTACAGCATTTACAAGTGATTTGGATATCAATGATAGACCTTCTAATGCTGCTCCATCACACAGAGGATTAAATCCTGGAACGCAGTATCCTTCAATTGCATGAATTAATGCATCTACGCCTGTCCATGCTGTTAGATTAGCAGGTAGTCCTATTGTTAATTCTGGATCAATTAATGCTAATGAAGGTCTTACATCTGGGTGCCACATGCAAAATTTCATTCCCTCTTTTAAATAAGTTACCATAGCTGTAATTTCTGTTTCTGCTCCTGTTCCTGCTGTTGTTGGAATAGTTATAATTTTTGGAAATGGGTTATCTTTGCTTATTATTGGAGGAGTTAACTCAAACTCAAAATCTCTTAGTGGAACATCATTATTTGCTGTTAAACAAATTAATTTACCTCCATCCATAGCACTTCCACCACCTATAGCTATAATTGCATCATGATTTCCATCTTTAAATTTTTTGCAACCAACTGAAACTTCATCCTCTCTTGGATTAGGAGATATATCGAAAAATAAATCTGATTTTACATTAGAATTAGACAAATAACTTTGTAAATTCGAAATAAATGGCAACTTTGGACTTCCCTTGTCAGTTACTACCAAGGGATTTTTTATATTTAAGTTATTACAAATCGTTCCAATTTCTTTTAAACGTCCAGGTCCGTATGCAATATTGGTTGGGAAAGTCCAATCTTGATTTGATAAGATATCAGATTCATTTAGTTTAAAGTTACTCATTTTATTAGTAAGGTTTATACAATTTTTTAAAAGATTTTTAAAATGAAATTATCATCTGAAAAAATAGATGTGAAGAAAACCTATCTTGCTGTGACTACGATGCTCATGGCTATACTTTGTGTAGATTTATACATGGTTGTAATAAAATTTCTTGGTGGTGAATATTCTGTTATTCAATTAACAGTTTTTAGAAATGCAGCAGGAATTATTCCGTTACTATTATTGATAATATTTACAAAAGAATATTTTTCAATTTTTCAAAAAATTAACAAAAAATTTATAGTCTTAAGTTTTTTTAGAGGTTTGGCATTTTTATCAATGAACATATTTATATTCATTTCCGTAATCAATTTAGAGTTTGCAACAGCTATGACCTTAACTTTTTCATCGCCATTCTTCATTGTAATTTTATCTATATTTTTTTTAAAAGATAAAGTTGGTAAATATAGATGGTCTGCAATTTTTTTAGGCTTCTTTGGTGTCGTTCTAATTATGAAACCAACTAGTGAGATATTTAGTTTTTATTCAATATTTCCAATTATGACTGCATTTGCATGGGCAATCAGTGTTATCATACTTAAATTTATTCCTGAGGGCCATTCCACTGCAAAAATACAATTATATTCATTGATATTTAACGTGCTAGGTGGATTAGTATTATTTTTTATCACCAGTGGTCATGTTGAAATCAAAAATGTTCAAGACTTTTTTTTAATGACACTTACTGGGATCCTTGGCGGCACAGCTGCTATTTTATTTATTTATTCCTATAGATTAATCTCTGCAAGCAAGATGGCATCATTTGAATACTTAGGAATACCATCATCATTTGTATTAGGATGGATATTTTTTAATGAAGCACCTTGGGCACAACTTTTTCCTGGAGTTGTCTTAATAGTGCTGGCTGGTATGATAATTATTTGGAGAGATAAAGTTAATGAGAAAAGTATTAAAAGTAATAAAAAATTTAGCTAGCTGATTTCATAGATTTCATAACAATAGCACGGTCTATTTCTCCCAATAATTTACCTGTATCACTACACACAACAGGAAATGCTTTATCACTATCAACAAGTTTATCTATTAAGGTTTCAATTTTAGAGTTGTCTAAAATATAATTTTGTTTTGAGTTATAAAATTCTTTCGTATCAGAGCAACATTCAACTCTCATTACTTTAGAAGCACTTAAAACTTTATATTTTGGCACGTCTTCACAAAAATCTTTTACATATTGATCCTTAGGATTTGCAACAATTTCCTCTGGCGTTCCTATTTGTGATACTTCGCCGTCTTTCATTATTGCAATATGATCTGCCATTTTAATAGCTTCTAAAAAGTCATGAGTAATAAACACCATAGTTTTTTTTACTTTTTCTTGAATATTTAAAAGTTCGTCTTGCATTTCTCTTCTAATAAGTGGGTCAAGTGCTGAAAAAGGTTCGTCGAATATTAAAATTTCTGGATCTACTGCCAATGCTCTTGCTAAACCGACCCGTTGTTGCATCCCGCCTGAAAGTTCTCGAGGATAATTATTTTGCCATCCATCTAAACCCACCATTTTTAAAACTTCCATTGATTTTTCAATTCTCTCAATTTTTTTGCTTCCTCTTACTTCTAAGCCGTAACCAATATTTTCTACAACTGTCCTATGTGGAAAAAGTCCAAAATGCTGAAAAACCATACTCATTTTGTTTCTTCTTAAATCTAGCAACTCCCTATTACTCATCTTTGTTACATCTACGTCATCCATTTTTACCATTCCTGAAGTAGGCTCTATCAGTCTTGAAATGCATCTTACTAATGTTGATTTTCCACTTCCTGATAAACCCATTACAACAAAAGTTTCGCCTTTTTGTATTGAAAAACTTACATCTTTCACGGCAACTACGTGTCCAGTTTTCTCTTGCACTTCCTTAATTGATAATTTCGGATCTAGTTCCTTCATTACTCTTTTTTCATCAGGCCCAAAAAGTTTCCAAATATTTGAACAAGTTATTTTTGAAGAACTACTCATAATTTCAATGTATTAAGATCAAAATAGACAATATTTTCCTTTAAATGTAAAATAATTTATTTTAATTTATAAATACAATGGATGCAGTCCAAAAAACACTGAAAAATAAAAATAATACAAACAATATTATAAAATATTCATTGGTATTATTGGTTTTTATTGGAGCTTTATTTCTTTCAACTCAAAATGACGGACCATCAAAATTTCCTAAAGTTGTAACTGATGAATTTACTTTTACAGCATGGGTAAATGAAGGGGAAGATTATCTAAAGAAAAATTACAGATGGATTACAAAAATTTTAGCAAATTACATTAAAGCTGGTTATTATTTTTTGGAAGATTTTTTGCTTGAGTCACCTTGGATTTTAGTCGCTGCAATTTTAACTCTTCCTTGTTTTATAGTTGGTGGGCTAAAATTAGGCTTGTTTTCTTGCTTTGTAATTTATTTTTGGGGGGCTGTTGGATTATGGGAAGCATCTCTTCAAACAGTTGCTTTAATGGGATTGTCGGTTTTCTTATGTGTATTTTTCGGAGTATTACTTGGAATAGCCTGCTCTCAGAGTGATAGATTTGAAAATTTTATGAAACCTGTTTTGGATACTATGCAGGTTATGCCTGCTTTTGTTTATTTATTTCCTGCATTATTTTTTTTTGGAATTGGAGGGGCGCCTGCAATATTAGCTACAATGATTTATTCAATGCCACCAATCATTCGATTAACCAACACTGGTATACGGCAAGTTTCAAAAGAAACTGTGGAGTCTGCGACTTCGTTTGGTTCAAGTAAGTTGCAATTATTATTAAAAATTAAAATTCCTATGTCTTTGCCAAGTATTATGATGGGCATCAATCAAGTTATTATGATGGCTTTAGCTCTTGTTGTATTAGCATGTTTTATTGGTGCAGAAGGAATTGGTGGACAAGTATGGCAAGCAATAAGAAGACTTGATGTGGGATGGGCAATGGAAGGTGGTCTTTGTATTTTATTCATGGCAATAATGTTTGATAGATTTAGTAAAGCTTGCAGTAATAAAGAAGTCAAACTTCCATCAAATGCAAAAAAATTTCATTTGCTTCCTCAAAATCTAGAAAAATATAAAATTGCAAGAATTTTGGAAATGCCTTTAGATATTACAAGCAAAATTATAGACTTTATATGTATTAAAATTACAAATTTTATTGCATCCTTCACAAGTATTATAATTTCAATTTTCAATAAAAATACTGCAAATGATATTGGTGAATTTATAAGTAGAAGATTTTATTTGATTCCATCATTGATAGCTTTATTTGTTATTTCATTCATAGATTCTAATTTACATGAAATAGGGACGTTTCCTAAAGAGTGGAAGTTATCAATAAGACAACCGATTTCTAATGCTGTAGAGTCGTTGACAGTTGATCCAGGCTTTATTGCATTTTCTAAAGGATTAAGAGGATTTGTTTATCTTAATTTATTAAGGCCTTTAGACATTTTTTTAACTCATACACCATGGTGGTATACATTAGCAGTTTTTGCAAGTATTGGTTATTTTACAGTTGGACTAAGGTTTGCAATTATTACAATAATACTTTTATTGTTTATTGGAGCTTGTGGAATATGGCCCCAATCAATGATTACGTTATCCTCGGTTTTAGTTTCAGTATTGTTATGTTTTATAATAGGAGTTCCTCTTGGTATAATAGCTTCTTACAGCGAAAGATTTAAAAATGTTCAAGATGTTGTACTGGATGCTATGCAAACGCTTCCATATTTTTGTTATTTAATTCCAGTTTTAATGTTTTTTGGAGGTGGAATAGTTTCTGCAGTTCTGGCTACAGTAATATATTCTATACCGCCTATAATAAGATTAACTGCGCTTGGATTAACTCAAGTATCTGGTACCTATTCAGAGGTATCAAGATCTTTTGGTGGATCCCTTTTGCAAACTCTCAATAAAGTAAAATTTCCTTTAGCTATACCAAGTTTAGTAATAGGTTTTAATCAAACTGTAATTATGGCGTTTGCAATGCAAATTGTTACTCCACTTATAGGTGGAAAAGGACTGGGTCTAGAGGTTTTTAATGGATTAGCTAGATCTGATACTGGAAGAGGATTGGCAGCAGGTGTTGGGATAGTCCTTCTAGCAATTATAATTGATAGAATAAGTCTTGCTTGGACAAAGAAACAAAGAATAGCATTAGGTTTAGCCAAAAAATAAATGACCAAAAATAAAGGTCTGCCCTTAACTAGTAACCATTGGGGTACCTACAGGGCCAAAGTTAAAAATGGCAAGCTCGAGGAACTCATTGGTTGGGAACATGACAAAGACCCATCTCCTATAGCACAAGGAATTGTTGATGTGCTCGATGGACCAACACGTATTGAAAAGCCAATGGTTAGAAAAAGTTGGCTCGAGAAAGGTCCAGGGGCAAACAATAATTTAAGAGGTGTTGAACCATTTATTGCAGTTAGTTGGGATAAAGCAGAAGAACTTGTAGCAAACGAGATTAATAGAGTAAAAGATAAATATGGGAACTCCTCAATATTTGGTGGTTCGTATGGATGGGCAAGTGCAGGCAGATTTCATCATGCTCAAAGTCAATTACATAGATTTTTAAATTGTGTTGGTGGATATACAAGATCAAAATTTACATACAGTTTTGCTGCTGCCGAGGCAATGGTTCCTCATATACTTGGGAGTTATCGTGCTTATCTTGATACATGTACTAGTTGGGAGTCTATTAAAAAAAATACAGAAGTTTTTCTTTGTTTTGGTGGAATACCAATTAAAAATGGTCAAATTTCTCAAGGTGGAACAGGTCATCATTATCAAAAGGAAAATTTAATTGAATCAGCAAATTCAGGAATAGAGTTTATAAATGTTAGTCCACTTAAATCAGATTTAATTAATGAGGTTAGTGGTGAATGGATTGCAGCAAGACCTAACACAGATACTGCTTTAATGTTAGGGCTGGCTCATACAATTTATTCTGAAGGACTTATTGATACTAATTTCTTAAAAAAATATACAGAAGGTTTTGAAATATTTTTACCATACCTATTAGGAAAAAATGATGGTGTTGAAAAAAGTGCAGAATGGGCTTCAGCCATTTGTAATATTTCAGCATCTAAAATTAAAGAGATAGCTATAAAAATTTCAAAAAAAAGAAGTATGATTTCAATAAGCTGGTCGTTAACCAGACAAGATCATGGTGAACAACCATTTTGGATGGGTATTATGCTTGCTTCTATGATTGGTCAAATAGGATTACCAGGAGGTGGGTTTGGTTTTGGTTATAGCGCTACAAATTTTATTGGTGGTCAATTCAAAGTTTTACCTGGGGCAGCATTTCCACAAACAGAAAATAAAATAGAAAATTTTATACCAGTTGCAAGAATTAGTGATCTTTTGCTTCATCCAGGAAAAAAATTTGATTTTAATGGAAAGTCATATGTGTATCCAGATACCAAGATAGTTTACTGGGCAGGTGGAAATCCATTTCATCATCATCAAGATTTAAATAGACTGATAAAAGCTTGGGAAAAACCAGATACAATAATTTCAAACGAATGGTGTTGGAATACACTCGCAAAAAGATCCGATATTGTTTTGCCTTGCACTACTCCGCTTGAGAGAACAGACATAATGATGACACCTAGGGATCCATTTGTTGTATCAATGGATAAAATAATAGAACCTTATGGGCAATCTAAAAATGACTTCGAAATTTTTGCAAATATTGCAAAAAAAATGGGGATTGAGGAAAAATTTACTGAGGGAAAAAGTCAAGATGAGTGGCAAGAATGGATTTATAAACAGACATTTGATAGAGCGGCAGCTGCAAATATTGAAATACCTAAATATGAAAAGTTCAGAGAGCAAAAATGGTTTAAAATTAGCGATCCGACAGAACCAACAATAATGTTGAAGGATTTTAGAGAAGATCCTAAAAAAAATCCACTGAACACACCAAGTGGTAAAATAGAAATCTTCTCAAAGACAGTGGCTGACTTTAATTATGATGATTGTCCAGGACATCCAGTATGGTTTGAACCTTGTGAATGGCTGGGCAAAGTAAATAAAAAATATCCGATTCACTTAATATCAAATCAACCTAAAAATAAACTACACAGCCAAATGGATCATGGAAAGTATAGTAAGTCATTTAAAATAAATGAGAGAGAGCCACTTGAAATTAATCCTTTAGATGCAAAAAAACGTGATTTAAAAAATGGAGATGTAGTTAAAATGTTCAATGATAGAGGATCTTGCTTGGCTGGAATAAAGATCACAGATGATGTAATGCAGGGAGTAGTACAAATGAGTACTGGTGCTTGGTATGATCCAGAAAATCCTAGTCAAGATGGAAGCATGTGTAAACATGGTAATCCAAATGTATTGACGCCCGACAAAGGTACATCTAAACTTGGACAAGGCCCTATTGCACATTCTTGTCTTATTGAGATTGAAAAATACAATGATACACTTCCAGAATTAACTGCTTTTGATCCACCAACAATTTTAAGATCTAACGCAAAAACAAACTAAAGAGATTAAATTGGGAAATCTACAAGAAGAATCTGATCTTAACAAAACCATTAAAATAAGTGCAAGAAGATTTGAAGAGTCTCCTTACATTGAAAGAACCAATAGTCCTAAAATGGTCCGTGGAGTTTATGCAGGACGATATTTTCCAATATCAATAGGTGAAGATCCAATCGAAAAATATTGGCTACTAAGACAGAAGGCATTAATTTTTGACGTTCCAGAAAAGCCAGTGGAAATATCAGGTAAAGATGCAATTCCCTTTTTAGAAAAAATATTAACAAGAAAAATTTCATCAATAAAAGAAGGTAGAGGTTATTATTCTTTAGCGTGTACTCCTCAAGGTGGGATTTTTATGGATGGAGTGATTTTTAAATTTAATGATAATAAATTTTGGTATGTACAAGCTGATGGTCCGTTTGAAGATTGGTTATTAGCTCATAGTGAAAATTTCGATGTAAAAATATCAGATCCGAAGTCAAGGGTTCTACAAATTCAAGGTCCTGCATCGATTGATATTATGAAAGCAGCATCAAAAGGAAATATAGATGAAAACATGCCATATTTTAGATCAGGTTTTTTTAATCTTGGAGGACAAGATCTATATGTTTCAAGAACTGGTTTTACTAACGAGCTTGGTTTTGAAATTTATTCTGATGGTTATAAGACAGATCACTTAGCTCTTTGGGATCATTTAATAGAATGTGGAAAGCCTTATGGGATGGAACTATCATCCTCTCGTGCGATGACTATAAGAAGAATTGAGGGAGGAATATTTGGAAATTTAACTGATATTGATACTACTTTGACTCCATTTGAGGCTGGTTTAGGATTTTTTGTAAATATGGATAAAGGTGATTTTATTGGAAGGGAAGCATTATTAAAAAAAAACAAAGGAACATGTTTATTTGGTGTTACTTGTGAAACTGATACACCGACTTCTGGAAGTAAAGTTATAGAAGGTGATAACGTTGTAGGAAATATAACTGCGGGTGTACCCTCACCTACATTAAAACTTGGAATTGGATATGTGAGATTTTATGAACCAAAAGAATGGCCTGGTAAAAAGTTAAAGTTAGAGTTGCCCAATGGTGAAATCCATGACTGTAATGTTGTTAATTTACCATTTTTTGATCATGAAAAAAAAATTGTTAAAGGAATAGACCGTACAATCCCAAAGAAACCATAAAATGGTCAATAGACCGCATTTTTAAGGTACAAATGCCCTGAGTTTTAAAATTATATACAGTTTACATTCGCTGAATTTTTGGGCTAAAATAATATTTTAAATTTAAAAAGAGGATAAAACATATGAGGTTATCAAAGACAATATCAGCACTATTTTTATCTTTAGTGCTTATGGTAGGTAGTTTTGGAACAGCTAATGCTGCTAAAAGACTACATGCTGCTATTGCTGACTGGACAGGTGGAATAATTACTTGTGAAGTCGCTGTAGCAATTCTCGAAAGAGAAATGGGTTATAAGATTAAACAAACAGTATTTCCTTCAGGGACTGGTCTATGGGAGGCTATTGCAGCTGGTGAACTAGATTTTGCTTGTGAGAGCTGGCCAAGTTATGCTGAAGCAGATGATGTAATGTTTAATGAAGATTTAATTTATGATGGCAAAGTAGTAAAATCTTACAAAGGCGATGGAACAGTTGACCTTTTAGGAACTACTGGAATTATAGGTATGTCAGATTACTGGATACCAAAGTATGCTGCAGATGAATTAGGTATCAAAACTTGGAGAGACCTAAACAAACATAAAGCTAAATTTGCAACTATTGAGACAGGTGGTAAAGGAAGATTAATTGGTTGTCCAGTAGCTGGTTGGAACTGTCATGATCAAAAAAGACTAGATCTTTTAGGAATTGATTTCCAAGCAGATGAACTAGGTACAGAAGCTGCTGCAATTGCGGAAGCAAAAGCTGCTTACATGAGAAAAGAACCTTTCTTATTATACCTATGGTCACCACATTGGTTTTTTGGAGAGTTTGATATGGTAGGTGTTCAACTTCCTGAGTATGCAACATGTGAAGGTGATACATTTACTGAAGCAAACAACTGGAAGACTTGTGGTACAAAAGGATGGCCTGCAACTGGTTGGGACAAAGACTATACCATGAACTACGGAAATCCTGCTACTTTTGCTAAAGCAGAACACTCTGATGCAAAAACTTTTTTTGAAAAAATGAAATTAGAAAATATCGACCAAGCTAAAATGTTAGTTGAAGTAGATATCAAAAAAAGAGATGTTAAAGAAGTTGTTAACGAGTGGTTAGACAACAATCCAAATAAATGGAAAAGTTGGTTACCGTAATAATTACTTAGTAACTATTTAAATTAAAGGGCTTTGATTAATTTCAAGGCCCTTTTTTTTATTCTTGATTATTTGGGTCTTGATCGTTTGCTAGAGTTTCTTCTTCTTGCATTTCCTCTAAAGAAGCGTCACCACTTTCCTCATTTGTGTCTATTGGATCTGACGTAGGTGTTTCAGTTGAATTTTGTAATTCTTCTAAATCATCCTTAGATACTTGAATTTTTTCTGGAATTTTTCTAGCTCTTTTAGATGGTAATATTGGAACACCACTTTTAGATATTTCACCTTTGTATAAATTTTCAAAATCATCACCTATATCTTCATCTTCTTCTCCAGTATCATCAACTTGCTCTACATGTTTTCTCAATTTATATACTGCAGCTTCGGTTAAATCTGGAACTTTGATTGTTTCTTCTGCAATTTCTCTTAAAGCGATAACTGTATTCTTATCATTGTCTCTCTCTAAAGTAGGCTCTACCCCAGAATTCAGTTGAGTAGCTCTCTCTTTTGCCACTAACACTAACTCATATGGACTTTCTACTTTATCAATACAATCTTCTACTGTTACCCTAGCCATGGCCGGTTATTTATACCTGGGTCTATAAAAAATCAAGCTATTTTTAGATATATTCAGGATTGAGTTTTTTTCTTACAAAAAAAAGCAAAACTATTGATGAAAATATATAGATTGAAGAAACAATTGCAATTTTCTCAATTGTAAAACCAAAATCAATTAATACACCAAATAATGCTGTTCCAAATGCTGTTGAAAAAACCATCAATGCTGTGGTTAATGCCTTTATAGAACCAATGTGTTTTACACCATATAACTCAGCCCATGTGGATGAGCCTAAAACGTTAGCTAATCCATTTGAAATACCAATTAAACCTAAAAATACAAATGCAGTAAATGGAATATCAAAAAAAATAATAACAAATGTTGAAAGTAGCAAAGGTATATTCATAAAAATTAATAATTTTCTGCTAGTAAACTTATCAATTAGGATGCCTGATATTAATAATGTAATTACTGACAGTAATGAATAAACCATAAAAGATTGTGCAATAACGTATTCTCCCCATTCTTTGGAAGATGTAATAAATGATTGATAAACAAAAACACCAGTGGCAATCCATGGCATAGCAAGTAAATTTGCACTTATAATATAAAATCTGTAATCCTTAATAACTTCAATTCTTGCCCATTGTTTTATGTCTTTATTCTTAACTTCATTATTTTGAGCGTTTTCTCTTGAATCTAAATTTAGTTGTTTAATTAAAAAGTAAGATGCAATTGGAAGAAAAACTAAAACCAACAATGAAATAAATATCCAAATATTTTGCCAGTTATATATGGTTAAAAGATAGATTATTGTTACAGGTAAAATAAATTCAGCAACTGATAAACCAAACCATCCTATGCTTAAAGCTTTACCTCTAGATTTGGTAAAATATCTTGAAATTGTTGTTGATGCCGTATGTGACATCATCCCTTGACCTGAAAATCGCATTAAAAATATAGCAATGAATAAAAATACAATTGATGAAATTTTTGAAAAGAAAAAACATGAAAAAGATAGAAGAACTGTTACATAAAGTGCAAATCTTAATACATTAATATCGTCAATTTTTTTTCCTACCCAAATGAATAAAAAACTACTTAATAATGTTGCGGTTGCATAAATTGATCCAAATTGTCCGTGGGAAATATTTAGAGCATCTCTTACACTCGGATTAAATAAACCAATAAAAAAACTCTGTCCAAAACTTGAAAAAAATGTAAAAATAAATCCAAATATAATTACTTTTAAACTTAAGCTTTTAAACATATAAAATTATGACGTGTAATGTTGCTTTTATTGGTCTGGGTGTCATGGGTTATCCGATGGCAGGTTATATATCAAAAGGTGGTCATAATGTAACTGTTTTTAATAGAACAAAATCAAAAGCAGAAAAATGGATTAAAGATTTCAAAGGTAAAATGGCTGAAACGCCAGCTGAAGCTGCAAAGGATGCAGAATTTATTTTTACCTGTGTTGGAAATGACAATGATCTAAGAGAAGTGACCTTTGGTGACAACGGTGCTTTTAAAACTATAAAAGAAGGATCTGTTTATATTGATAACACAACTGCCTCTGCAACAATTGCAAGAGAAATTTATGATTATGCCAAAAAAAATAATTTTGGTGCATTAGATGCGCCTGTTTCAGGAGGTCAGGCTGGTGCAGAAAATGGTGCTCTCACTGTTATGATCGGTGGCGATCAATCTGATTTTGAAAAAGCTGAAGACAAAATTGATTGTTACAGTAAAAAAATGAAGTTACTTGGAAAAGCTGGATCTGGTCAACTTGCTAAGATGGTTAATCAAATTTGTATAGCAGGTTTAGTTCAAGGATTGTCTGAAGGTATAAATTTTGGGATGAAAGCTGGTTTAAATATGGAAGATGTAATTGAAGTTATCTCAAAAGGAGCAGCTCAATCGTGGCAAATGGAGAATAGATATAAAACTATGATTGATGATAAATTTGACTTTGGTTTTGCTGTTGATTGGATGAGAAAAGATTTAAAAATTGCAATGGAAGAAGCTAAAAATAATGGTTCTTTATTACCTGTTACAGAGCTAGTAGATAAATATTATGGTGATGTTCAAGAAATGGGTGGAAATCGTTGGGATACCTCTAGCTTAATAAAAAGATTTAGAAAATAAAGTATGCAACCAGCATACTATGAAGACTTAGCAGAAATACAAAATAAGTACTGGTCTATGCTTGAAGATGCCGTGACCAATAGAGGTTCGCCTTTTAGAATTCCAGTTTTTATGTGCTCACACAAAGACGATATTGAGGGAAGAATAGTTGTTTTAAGGAAGTCTGACAGAGAAAATAATTTATTACAATTTCATACTGATTTAAGGTCACCAAAAGTAGATATACTTAAAAACAATAATAAAGCTTCGTTACTTTTCTATGATAAAGAAGAAAAAATACAATTAAGAGTAAAAGTTGAATGTGAAATAAATAATCAAAATTCTGTGACAGAGGCATCTTGGAAGAAAACTCAACACATTAGTCGAAGATGTTATTTAACTGATAGTCCTCCTGGAACTGTATCTGAAAACCCTACTTCAGGTATGATTTTAAAGTTAGAAGATTTTGATTATACAATGGAACAAAGTGAGGAAGGTTATAAAAATTTTACTGTTATCAAATGTTATATTAAATCAATAGAATGGCTATATCTTGCTGCAAAAGGTCATAGACGAGCTAAATTTGATTTCAAAACAAATAAAAATTCTTGGTTAGTTCCTTAAAAAATCGATTTAGAATATCTCTTCCAATTATCCTGATATCTTTCTGCGTTTTTTGTAATTAATTTTGCTTCTTCTGGTGAAACTTGTCTTACGACTTTTCCAGGCGATCCCATTACTAAAGAGTTGTCTGGAATTTCTTTATTTTCAGTTATTAAAGCTTTGGATCCTATGATGCAATTTTTTCCAATTTTTGCATTGTTAAGAATAACTGCACCAATTCCAATTAAGCTATTATCATTTATCGTACATCCATGAAGCATAACTAAATGTCCAATAGTTACATTTTTTCCAATTTTAAGTGGATAACCTGGGTCAGTATGCAAAACACTTCCATCTTGAACATTAGATCCCTCTCCTATCAAGATATTTTCTATATCTCCTCTTAAAGTCGCATTGAACCACACGCTGCTATTTTTTTCTAAAGTAACATCTCCAATAACCACTGCATTAGGCGCAACCCAATTTTCGCCAGAGTTTTTTGGTTTTTTATCTTCCAAATCGTAAAACATAATTTATATAATATTATATGTCTCTTACAAAAACTCCAATATGTGATTTTGGGAAAAAAGCTGACGACTTTCGTCTAAAATCAACTGAAAACAAAATTGTTTCTTTAAATGAAATAAAAGGTGAGAAAGGAACTCTCATTATGTTTATTTGCAATCATTGTCCGTATGTAAAGGCAGTAATCAAAGATATTGCTGAGGATTGCAAAAAACTTGAAAATTTTGGAATTAAATCGATTGCAATATGCTCCAATGATCAAATCAATTATCCAGAGGACTCATTTGAAAATATGATCATATTTGCAAAAAAGCATAATTTTAGTTTTCCATATTTAATCGATGATACTCAAAATGTTGCGAAAAAATATGAAGCTGTGTGTACTCCAGATTTTTTTGGTTATAACGAAAATTTAGAACTTCAATACAGAGGAAGAATAAGAGAGTTAAAAGAACTTAAACCTGTAAGGTCTGGAGAAAGTGATTTGTATATAGCAATGAAACAAATATCTGAAACAGGAAATGGTCCCAAAAATCAGATACCTAGCATGGGTTGTAATATTAAGTGGTTGAATAATTAATGCATTTAATAATAACGAGAACTTTTCCACCTGATGTTGGTGGAATGCAAAATTTAATGTGGGGTTTAGCTAGATCTTTATCTAAATTTTTCCTAATAAAAGTTTTTGCAGATCACACAGATGGTTTTGAAAAATTTGACAATTCAGTTTCTTTTTCAATTGAAAGAGTGAGTGGTATTAAGTTATTTAGAAAATATAGGAAATCGTATTTAATTAATGAATATTTGAAACATAATAATAATGTTCAATGTCTAATTGCAGATCATTGGAAGAGTTTGGAACTAATTCAAACCAATAAAAAAAAGATATGTTTAATACATTCTAAAGAAATTAATCATCCAAAAGGCTCAAAATTAAATACAAAAGTATTAAATGTATTGAATAATGTAGATCATGTAATAGCAAATTCTAATTTTACAAAAGATCTCGCTATCAATCTTGGTGTTGAAGAACACAGAATTTTAGTAATTAATCCAGGTGTTGATCCTTTAAAGGAAATACCAAGCAAAGATTTAAAAAAAGCTGATGAAATATTTAAGGGTAAAAAACAAAGACTTATTACTGTTTCAAGATATGATAAACGAAAAAATCACGAAAAAGTAATAATGGCTATCAGAAATCTAAAAGAAGTTTATCCAGATATTGTTTACATATGTATAGGTTATGGTGATGAAGAGGAAAATTTAAAAAAACTTGTAATTGAGCTAAAATTAGAGGATCAAGTTAAATTTTTAAAAGATGTTCCTAGTGATTTGAAAAATGCATTAATTTCAAAATCTAATGTATTTATAATGCCATCAATTATTTACAAAAAATCTGTTGAGGGATTTGGTATAGCCTATGTAGAAGCGGCTCAGTATGGAATACCTTCAATTGGAGGAAAAGATGGTGGTGCTTCAGATGCAATTATACATGAAAAAACTGGTTTAATATGTGATGGTAATAATTTGGATGATATTTATTCAAGTATAGATCAAATATTTAAAGAAAATAAATATTTTGAATATGGAAAAGCAGCTAATGAAAATTCTAAAAATTTTCATTGGGATAAGATTATTGAAAGCTATAAACGAATCTTATAGGTTTAAAGTA
The DNA here is from genome assembly GCA_902546765.1 of uncultured Pelagibacteraceae bacterium. GTDB lineage: Bacteria > Pseudomonadota > Alphaproteobacteria > Pelagibacterales > Pelagibacteraceae > Pelagibacter. The sequence goes on from CACCLG010000002.1 coordinate 42,752, forward strand.
TGATAGATAAATTTAACGGAATATTTTACCTTGTTGTTTTCATTGTTCATTTTCTAGGTTATGCTTTCTACGCATACAGATGTATTTTTGCTACTCAATCTTTTTTAGATCAATACGCTATGGATAAAACTGGAGCTATCATGACAAGATTTTTTGGATCATTCTTTCTTGGATCAGTTTTAATGGCTATTTACATTATGTTTATAAGATCTGGTGGTGTTGAAAATACCTGGGGATTTTTTAATTTGATATTTGTACAAAATTTAATGTCATTCTTAATTGGTATTTATGCAATTAAGATCAGTAAATTAGGTCATACAGATAAAACTTCAATTGAAGGTGTAATTGCACCTGGAGTATTAACTATTTTAAGTGCTATTCTTTGTTATGGTTTGGCAGATAAAATCTACACTTAATTTTTTAGGCTAACAACTCCAACATTCTTTTAAATACCTTATCCGTGGATAATTTATTTAAATCTTCAACTTGAATTGCTCTAAATTTTTCTCTTTCTATACTTACAAGTTTTGCAGGTTTATGTGGACCAAATAATGCAAGTCCTCTAACACTTAAGTGGGCAGATATATGAGCAGGGCCAGTATCATTTGCAATTACGAATGTACTCTCTTTTATTAGTGATGATAATTGAGTAATATTTAGAGATTTTCCATTATCCAAGATACATTCAGCGTTTATATTCGAAGCTTCCTTTATTTCTTCTGGTCCAGGTGCAACTATTATCTTGTATTCATCTTTAAATTCATTCTTAATTTTATTTGAAAGTTCATTATAGTATGGCCATCTTTTTATTGGTAAGTGTGGTGAACAAAATGGGAAAAGCAAAATATATTTATTCAAATTGTATTTATTTTTAAGATTTGTAATATCAGAACAAGCCCATGAAAAATCCGGGTAAAGAGTATGTTTTGAAATTAAATTACAGGTTCTAATTTGATGATCAAAACGATCTAAAACTGAAAGCTTATCAAATTCTTCTTTTGTTTTACCCTCTGGCAAAGTTGTTAAAGACGATGACCAAATATCTTTATTAGAATTTTTAAAAAGGATATTTTTATAAAAGGATGTTCTATTTGAATTTTGTAAATCATATATTTTTAAAAAATTATACTTTTTTAAACTTCTCATTAATGAATATAGGTAAAAAAGATTAAATCTTGATAATCGCCTATCTAAAATAGGCTCTTTAATATATGGATTTTTTTTAAGTAAGTCTAAATAAGGTTTTGTTGTCAAAATAAATACATCATCATCTTTATGATTTTCAGAAATGTCTTGAATTACACCACTTGCTTGAGCTATATCGCCTAATGAACCGTGTTTAATAATTAATATATTAGACATATTTGTAACAACTTAACACAGTATAAAAAATTATGAATAAAATAGTAGTTGAGGTCTCTGTTGGTGAGCTTTTAGATAAAATTTCAATTTTAGAAATTAAAAAAGAAAAAATTAAGGATCCTGAAAAACTTAGATTTATAAATAATGAACATGATGTACTTAAAGATCAATTTCTCAAAAATGTAAAATCTGACGAAAAACTTGATAGCTTATTTAAATTTCTTAAAGAAATTAATAATAAGCTTTGGGTAATAGAGGATGATAAGAGGTTATGTGAAAAAAATTCAGATTTTGGTGATGAATTTATAAAACTATCAAGAGATGTACATTTCTTAAATGATGAAAGAGCTAAAATAAAATTAGAAATAAACAATCATACAGGTTCAAAAATAAAAGAAATTAAAGAGTATACAAGTTACTAATCATTAAGTTTGAAAACCGTATTTTTTTTCGAGAAACTTTATTAAATTATGCACACAAAAGGTCATAAATAGATATATACCTCCAGCAACTATGAATACCTCTATTGGTTTAAAAGTTGTTGAAATAATATATTTTGCAACTCCTGTAAGATCCATCAATGTTACTGTACTTGCAAGTGATGTTCCTTTAAGCATTAATATAATTTCATTTCCATAAGCAGGTAATGATTGTTTAATCGCTATAGGTATTTGGATTTTATAAAAAATTACTTTGTTAGGAATTCCAAGACTTTTTCCAGCTTCTATTAATCCTGGTTTAATAGTTTGAAAAGCTGATCTTAATATTTCTGATGTGTATGCGCCTGTATTTAATGCAAAGGCAATTATTGCACACCAGTATGGCTCTTTCAGAATCACCCATAAAAAAGTAGATCTTAAGTATTCGATTTGTCCAAGTCCAAAATAAATAATAAATATTTGAACCAATAATGGTGTACCTCTGAAAACATAAGAGTATCCATATGCAAATTTATTTATAATTAGATTTTTATTCATCCTTAAAATTGCAAAAAATAGACCAATAAACAATCCAAAAAATAAGGATAATGACAAAAGCTTCAGAGTAATTACAGTTGCACTTAATAATTTTGGAAAGCTACCAATCATCAATTCAAAATCCATTTAAAATCCTCTACTGTATTTTATTTCCAATTTATTTATTAGTTTCATACTCAAGTACGTTAATAATAAATACAGAACTGCTGCAAATGAGTAAAAAAATAAAGGATCTCTTGTTGATCCAGCTGCAATGTATGATTGTCTCATAATTTCAACTAACCCGGTTACTGAAATTAAAGAGGTGTCTTTTAATGTAATTTGCCAAACATTGCTTAAATTTGGAATAGCAAGTCTTAACATTTGAGGAAGGATAATTTTATAAAATTGAATATGTTTTTTTATTCCCAAAACTTTTGAGGCTTCAAACTGACCTTTATCTATTGACTGTATAGCCCCTCTAAAAACTTCAGTTGAATATGCACCTGAAATAATACCAATTGCAAATGAACCGGTAATAAATGCATTAATTTCAATATATTCATAATAACCAAATATAGAAGCAACAAACATTATTGCTCCACTTCCACCAAAAAAGAAAAGATAAATTACTAATAATTCTGGAACGCCTCTTATAACTGTAGTGTAAAAATTACCAATTAAATTTAGTGATTTGTGTTTTGATAATTTTAAAGGAGTAAAAATAAGTGCGAAGAAAAATCCGATTAACATAGCTGTTATTGAAACAGCTAAAGTCATTAAGGTTGCATAAAATAACTCATCACCCCAACCAGTTTTACCAAATGCTAGAAGTTCCATAGATTTTGGCGACTATATTATATAGTCGCCAAATCTGAAATATTTACATAGAAGCGTCGAAACCAAAGTGTTTAATAGCAAGTTTGCTAATAATTCCTTGTTTTCTTGCTTTATCAATTGCTTTGTTGAAATCTTTTAGAAGTTTAGCATCTCTTTTGCCGATAGCATCATCTCCACCTTGTCTAATTCCAACACCTACTCCATTTCCAAATGCACCGCCTGAAAAAGTAGGTCCAACTAGAACAACTGGTTTACCAGATTTATCAGCATAATCAGTAAAAGCAACAGCAGCTGCTAATGCAGCATCACATCTTCCTGATGCTAGATCTAGATTAACTTCGTCTTGTGTTTTGTAAGTTCTTACATTTACACTTCCTACATCACCTGAATCTAAAAAGTTTTGGTGAATAGTAGCTGTTTGCACACAAACTGTTTTACCAGCTAATGCACCTGTAAGTGTTTTAAGAGCTTTTTTAACATCAGATCCACCTAAAGATAAATTTATACCCTCTGGCGTATCCATTCCTTCAAGATCAGATCCTTTCATTACTGCTAAAGAAGCAACTTCATCAGCATAACCTTGAGAAAAAGTAATTGTTTTTTGTCTTTCTGCAGTTATTGACATACCGGCCATGATCGCATCAAATTTTCTCATTAATAAAGCTGGAATCATTCCATCCCAATCCTGTTCGACGATTGTACACTCCGCTTTCATGATTTTGCATAGTTCATTTGCAAGCTCAACTTCAAAACCTATTAGGTTTCCAGAAGCATCTTTAGAATTCCAAGGAGGGTAAGCTCCTTCTGTTCCAATTTTAATAGAGTCTGCATTTGAAGATATTGTTAAGAAAAAGGAAATTAATATTCCTAATCCTAATGTTTTAAATTTATTCATTTTTCCTCCAAAATAATAAGATTTATTATTTCACAAATATTGATATTTAAAAAGAAAAATTAATGATTTATTGATGAAGAAAAGTTCCAAGCACAATCAAAACTTGGGATATAAACTCTTGAAAGTTGCGTATTTCCAAAATTTTCATTAAAAACATTTAACCAATTGCCAACTTGTTTTGGTTTTTTATCTTGGCTTCCAACCTGTGCTGTAATAACTCCTTTAGGTTTTAATATTCTTGCTAAAGAGTTCATATTTTTTGCTGCAAGATCTATACAAAATTGATCATCATTTAAATCAACAAAAATTTGATCGTAAGTGTCATCCTTGACAGATTTTATGCTTTCAAAAGCATCTCCCCATACACATTTTACAGAATTTTTTTCAGTAGCCTTTTCACCTATTTTACTTAAATGTTTGTCACATACATCAACTACCTCAGGATCCAATTCAAACCAATCTATAAAACCAAAGTTTTGTGAAATGCATTCTCTTGCAACTCCACCATCTCCTCCTCCAACAATTGCAGCTTTTTCTTTTTTTGGATTTAATTTAAGACCAGAGTTAACAAATGTTGAGCTATAAAGATGTTCATCGCTTTCGGCTACTTGTATTTCGTTATCAATAAATAGCGCTTTTCCAAACTGCTCCAAATCAAGAATTTCAATATATTGACCAACTTTAGATTTAAAATTTTCTAAAACTTTATTGACTACATATGCTTTATTTAAACCAGGCGAGCTGTAATTATCATGGTAAAAATCAATTGTATCTCTATTAAATTCTTTTTTAATTATATTTGTATGTTGAATTTCCTCTTTAATAATTTTCAATGCAACTGAAGGTGAAACCTTTCCACACGTAAAGAAATCAAAGCTAATTATACCATTTTCTGGAAAAGTGTGAAAACTTATATGGCTCTCTGCAAGAAGTGCTACAAGTGTAAAACCTTGAGGTTCAAACTTATATTTTGAAATTTCTAGAACTGTTACTTTTGCGGCTTTTGCTATTTTATAAACTAATTTTTCAAAGAAATCGGGATCGTACTCCTTATTCGTGCCAATTATATCAAGTGTTATATGTTCACCAACTTTTATCATTACTTTTTCTAGTAACAAATTTTTTACTTCTTTCAAATAAAAAACTAATGTAATAGTTCTCAAGGGTTGTATCGTGAAAAATAATTGGTCAAATACTAAAGCTATAAAATACATTAAACACTATAAAAAACTTGGCCACTCGAAGGATATGGCTTTGAGAGTTTATACAACCAGATTACTTGGAAGAAATCCTGAATTAGTATTGCATGGTGGAGGAAATACATCGGTAAAAACAACAGTAAGAGATGTTGATGGAAAAAATTATAAAGTTTTATGCGTAAAAGGGAGCGGGTGGGATATGGCTGAAATTGAGCCAGCTGGGCTACCAGCAGTAAAACTTGAGCCTCTATTGGCATTTAAAAATAAAAAATACCTTTCAGATGAAGACATGGTGGCCTATCAAAAGAAAAACCTTATAGATATTAAATCACCAAACCCATCAGTGGAAACTTTTTTACATGCATTTTTGCCTTTCAAATTTGTGGATCATACACACTCAGATGCAATAATGAATGTTACCAACAGACCTAATGGAGTTCAGTTTTGTAAAAAAATATTTGGAAAAAAAGTAAGTATTGTACCTTATGTGATGCCGGGTTTTGGTTTGGCAAAAAAAATTCAAGAAGTTTATTCTAAAAATCCAAATATTAATTGTTTAATTTTATTAAATCATGGAATTTTCACTTTTGCTGATGATGCAAAAACTTCTTATAATTTAATGATTAAATATGTATCTGACGCTGAAAAGGCAATTAATAAACTAAAAAGAAAAAAAATTACTCAAGTAAAAAAACTAAAATTTAAATTCACTCCTGAGGATGTAGCGCCAATTTTAAGAGGTTTACTCTCAGAAAATAAAGATAATAAATTTATTTTAAATTTTAGGAAAAATAATAAGTTGGATTATTTTATTAATGGAAAACATGTAAATCGATATGCAAATGAAGGAACTGCTACTCCCGATCATGTTATAAGAGTTAAGCCTTTTCCATTAATCATCGAGCCAAAAGAAAATTGTTCATTAGAGGAATTTAAAAAAATAGCTATCAAATCTTTTAAAAACTATAGAAAAAAATACATTAATTATTTCAATGCCAATAAAAAAAAAGTAAAAGAAAAAAAGACAATCTTAGATACCTCTCCCAGAGTAATACTTGTTCAAAATCTTGGTTTGTTTTCTGTTGGAAGCACATTGTCTGCAACCAAAATAGCTGGAGATTTAACAGAAACTAATGCGAGGGTAATTTCATCTGTGGAAGAAACTACAAAATATAAATTTATATCAAAGAAAGATTTATTTGATGTTGAATATTGGTCATTAGAACAAGCAAAAATTAAAAAAGTAAAAAAAGAACTACAAGGTAATGTTGTTGTAATTACTGGAAGCACTGGGGCGATTGGAACTGAGACATATAAACTGTTTAAAAAATATGGTGCTGAAGTTGTTCTTTTGGACATAAATAAGAAGAAGATTTTAGAAATGCAAAATAAGGTAAATGATCTTTGTATTTACTGCGATGTGACTAACAAAAAAAGTGTCAAAGATGCATTTAAAAAAATATCGAGAATTTATGGTGGCGTGGACATATTAATTTCAAATGCAGGTACAGCTATTGGGGGTTCAATAGCTGAAGTTGATGAAAATATTTTAAGAAAAAGTTTTGAAGAAAATTTCTTCTCTCATCAAAATTGCGCTTCAGAAGCAGTCAAAATTATGAAAAAACAAAATATAAATGGTTGTTTGCTTTTTAATATTTCAAAACAATCAGTTAACCCTGGTAAAAATTTTGGTCCTTATGGTTTGCCTAAATCAGCACTATTAGGCTTGTGTAAACAATATGCATTAGACTATGGAAATTTAGGTATCAGATCAAATGGAGTAAATGCTGACAGAATAAGAAGTGGCTTACTTAATGATAAAATGATCAAATCAAGAGCAAAAGCCAGAGAAGTTTCTGAAGCCCAGTACATGAGTGGAAACTTATTATTAAACGAGGTAAAAGCTGAAGATGTTGCTAAAGCTTTCTTCCATTTAGCAATATCAAAGAAAACAACTGGAGCAATATTGACTGTAGATGGTGGAAATATTGCTGCTTCTATGCGTTAATTATTTATTAAATAATTTTTTTAATCCATCTTTAGAAGCATCACATATACCTTTTTCAGTTATTAAAGATGTAACATATTTTGCTGGTGTTACATCAAAAGCTAAATTCATAGCCTTACTTTTTTTTGGATAAATTTGAACACTATCAATTTTATTTTCTCCCAACATTCCATCTATATGTGATAGTTCTTTTGTGTCTCTCTCCTCTATTGGAATATCTCTTGAATCTTTTAAATTCCAATCAATAGTAGAACTAGGAAGAGCAACATAGAATGGAACATTATTATCGTATGCTGCTAATGCTTTTAAATACGTTCCTATCTTATTACAAACGTCACCATTTGATAAAGTTCTATCTGTACCAACAATACACATATCAACCTGTCCCCTTTGCATTAAAATTCCACCTGTGTTATCTGCTATAATTGTATTTGGTACACCTTCTTCATTTAATTCATAAGAAGTTAAATTTGCTCCTTGATTTCTAGGTCTAGTTTCATCAACCCATATATGAATTGGAATACCTTTTTTATGTGCGTGATAAATTGGTGATGTTGCAGTTCCCCAATCAATTGTTGCTAACCACCCAGCGTTACAATGTGTAAGAATATTTATTGTATTTTTTTTCTTTTGGTAAATTTCCTCTATTATTTTAAGACCATTTTTTCCAATTTTCTCAGAAAATTTCTCATCTTCATCACAAATTAACTCAGCTTCATTTAAAGCAACATCAAATAGCTTTTCAGATTTAATCATAGAGATCTTGTTATTTACTCTGTGAACAGCCCATTGCAGATTAATAGCAGTGGGTCTTGCTTTTACTAATTCTTCAGAACTTTTTTTTATAAAATTTAAATCATTATTTTCTTTAATAGCTAACACAATACCAAATGCTGCTGTTGCCCCTATTAAAGGAGCGCCTCTTACCTCCATAACTTTTATTGCATTAATTGCATCCTTAACAGTTTCTAATTCTTTAATTTTAAATTCATGAGGTAGTTTTGTCTGATCAATTATTTTGACATTTTTTGAATTTTTATCAAACCAGATGGTCTTATAATTCTTTCCTTCAATTCTCATTATTTATTTAATACTCTTCCGGCAATATACTTAAGCTTTTGTATAGTTTTTTTTGATCTCTTTTCAGGAGCAGTGATTATTGCAACATCTAAACAATTATTGGTTGGATCATTTGGATCAATATGATTTTCAAAATTCTTTATCAAATTTTTGATCATATTTTTTGCTTTAGCAGCATTATCTAACAGGACTTTGATAACCTGTTGTACATCAACATTTTCATGATCTGGGTGCCAACAATCATAATCTGTTACCATTGATACCGATGCATATCTTATTTCAGCTTCTCTTGCGAGTTTTGCTTCAGGCATGTTTGTCATTCCAATCACATCAGCGTTCCATGATCTATATAAGTTAGACTCAGCTAATGTAGAAAATTGTGGGCCCTCCATAACCACATATGTGCCCCCTCTTTGATAATTTATATTTTCTAATTTAATCGCTTCTTCACAAGCATTCATTAAACCATTTGAGGTTGGATGAGCCATTGATACATGGGCTACTATCTCATCGTCAAAAAAAGTTTTATTTCTTGCAAATGTTCTATCAATAAATTGATCAACTATTACAAATTTTCCTGGAGAGTGATCTTCTTTTAAAGATCCTACTGCTGAAACTGATACAATATCTGTAACACCTAGTTGTTTTAATGCATCTATATTAGCTCTAAAATTAATTTTTGATGGGGATATAAAATGACCTTTACCGTGGCGTGGTAAAAAATATACTTCATTATTATTATATTTTGTTTTTAAAATTTGATCAGATGGGTTTCCCCAAGGTGTATCAATATTTAACATTTCTCGATCCTTAAATTCCTCTACGTCGTAAAGACCACTTCCACCAATTATAGCTAATTTATTATTTGCCATATTTTTAATTATTTATTACATACTTATAATTTATAAATATGAATTTAAAAGATTATATTAGATCAATACCTGACTATCCTAAAAAGGGTATTTTATTTCGTGACATTACTACATTAATTAAAAATGAATATGCATTTCAGGAAACTATAAATCAAATAATAGACAGATCAAAAAAATATAAAGTAGATAAAATAGCAGCAATTGAATCTAGAGGTTTTGTATTTGCATCAGCAGTTTCATATTTAATTAAAAAACCATTTATTCTGCTTAGAAAAAAAAATAAACTTCCAGCTGATGTCTATTCAGTGGATTTTGACCTTGAATATGGCTCTGCAACCATAGAGGCTCACAAAGATTCATTTCAAAAAGGTGACTCGGTTATTATAATTGATGATCTTATAGCTACTGGTGGGAGTGCTGAAGCAGCATCAAAATTAATTAAAATGTCTGGTGCAAATATTACTGCATTTATTTTTGTAATAAACTTGTTTGATTTAGGTGGGACAGAGAAATTAACAAAACTAGGTTTCAAAGTTGAAAATTTAATTGATTTTCCTGGTCATTAATTGGTAGCGGGAAGTGGGATCGAACCACTGACCTCGGGCTTATGAGTCCCGCGCTCTAACCAACTGAGCTACCCCGCCATAAATTGACTAATCTTATACAAATTAAAAAATTATCTTGCAAGTTTTATGAAGATATCACCCATTCCCGATTTTAATTGATTCAAAGGTGTATTGTTTCTAAACTCACAAAACTTACCAGTTACTTGGTGGGTGTTAATATAATCTAAATCAGTAGATAAGCACGGCCTGCTTTCATGCAAATAACCAATTACTAACTTATTTTCTAACACACTTACTTGGGACTTATCAAGGTTGTCACCATTGCAAAAATAATTTTTATTTACTTGGACAGGAAAATCTTTTTTTCCACAAGGGTTATCAATTGTTAATACATAAAATTCTTTTTCAATATCAGTGAATTTATATTTCATTTTCTGAGTTTTAGAATATTTCATCAAATCACAGCTACATGGAATACAGCATCTATAATATGCGCCACATATTTTCTTTTCAGTAATATTTTCTTTTAAATATACGAATTCAGGTGTTGAATTAGGGCTTATTAGTGATCCTGATACAGCACAATATAATTTATTATATTCTACAAAATCATTGTACGTAATATCTTTATCTAAAATATATTTAAAAAATTTTGGTCCAGCAGCATTTCTATTTTTGTCAGGAAATATTTTATTCCAATCATGTACTATATCTTGGTAGTAGTTTTTTTCAGCTGAATTTAAATTACTAATTGAAAATAATATTAAAATAAAAACACAAAAAGGTTTTAAATTATTTTTTATTTTCATTAAAATTTAGTCTCAGAAACCCATGTTAGACCAATTTATTTGATCTTGTTTTTTGCTTTCAAATTTTGAAATTTCCTCTTTAGAAGTTTTTCTAAAAGCAAAAATCAACAATCCTGCTAACAATCCAAAAATTAATGTAAGTGAACACGTGGTCATGGAATTTATATAAAAGCGTATTATTATTATTCAATAATTATAGATGGGTACTATTGTCGTACTAATTTTGTCTAACCTCGTAAGTTTTATTCAAATCTTCAATATTTAAAGAACTTTTTGATCCATTAGTCCATTTAATCTCAACTTCAATGTCTTTTTCATTCTCTCTAATTCCATAATGAGCTACTGGTTCCATCTGACAAAGATATCCTGATCCGGCATCAATAGTTTTTGAATGAATTCTTTTATTGCTTTTTAACGTAACTGTTGATCCTCTAGCAGGTGCTCCATATTTATTCAAAGGCTTTATTCTTAAATAATTAAAATCATTAATATTTGCTTTATAAAATGTAAGTGGCTGCAAACCTGTTTCACCATGAGATACTAATAATTCTAAAATTCCATCCCCATCAATATCTGCAACAGCAGCACCAGTTCCCAATCCAAAAGTTTCTAAACCGTTTTTAATTTTAATTTCTTTAAATTTACCATCCTCTAATATCTTAAATAATTTATTTGGCTCTCCAATATTGTTCATGAATATTTCATCATAACCATCATTATCAAAATCTGCTGATATAACCGTTCTTATTTTTGTTGGATCACTATAAGAAGGTTGTGCGATATCTTTAAACTTATCACCATCAAGAACATAGGCTCTATGATTTCCATCCCAATTAGATGTCAAGATATCTAATCTTCCCCGATAAAGAATATCACTTAAGGCTGTTCCTCTACCATTTTCAAATCTATCTTCTACGTGATAGTCTTTTGCTACATCAGTGAATGATCCATCAACATTATAATATAAAAAATTATCACCCCTCTCGTTTGCTGCAAAAATATCTGATTGATCTGATAATATATGTCCTGAAACTATTGCTCTTCCCCCAGTAATTTTATTTATTGCTAATTTTACAGCTTTATCTTTTATCCTATTATCATTAAATTCATAAAATCTTGTGGGGCCACCATAGTTTGCAACATAAATACCATACTGACCATTTCCCTTTCTATCAACACAAACAACTGATCTACCAGCTGTTAAATTTAAATCAGCTTTATTTTTTTCTATTTCAAATAAATCAGTAAACTTGTTTTTATTTAAGTCTAAAAGTCTATCAGAGTAAATTTTATCTCCACTATAAGTATCAGTATTTAAAAAATATATTTCTTCATAACCATCTTTATCAACATCGCAAGCAGCAACACCAATTGTTCTTCTAGTAGGATCTGCAAATATATTTTCATCAATTATATTAATTAATTTTCCATCTTTGTATGTAAGTGCTAAATTTTTAAATCCAAAACCTGTAACAACAAAATCGAATTTGCTATCATTATTAACATCTGTAACCGAAACACCATAACTAAGTCTAAATGCATTATCTTGAATTTGATTAGTAATATCTAAGAAAAAATCCTTAGTTTGTCCTTTGATAGGAATAACTAGTAATAAAATAATCAAAAAAGTTCTCATATATCAACTTAATAATAAATTGAATTCCATAAAAATGAATGTATATCTTTGCCCTTGTGAGAATAGAGGAAGAACTAAAATTAGATTACTCAGATGTACTATTTAGGCCAAAAAGAAGTACTCTTCAAAGTCGTAAAGATGTAAATCTAAAAAGAACCTATAGATTTAAATACTCAAATAATGAATGGTCAGGAATTCCTATTATGGCCGCAAATATGGATGGTGTTGGTGAGTTAGGCATTGCTGAAAAATTGTCAGAGTTTCAAATGATCACATGTCTAACAAAACAACATGATATCAAAAAAATAAAAGGTTTCAAAAAAATTAAATCTATTCATCCAAATATTGCACTTTCGATTGGTATTAAAAAAGATGATTTTGAAAATTTAGACAATATTTTAAAAGAATATAGTTTTATAAAATTTATCTGCATTGATGTTGCAAATGGATATTCAGAGCATTTTTCCAAATTTTTAAAATCTGTAAGAGATAAATATCCAACTAAAACAATTATTGCTGGAAATGTTGTAACAGCAGACATGACCCAAGAATTAATTTTATCTGGTGCTGATATAGTTAAAGTTGGAATTGGACCTGGCTCAGTTTGTACAACAAGGTTACAGACTGGAGTTGGATATCCACAACTTAGTGCAGTAATTGAGTGTGCTGATGCTGCTCATGGATTAGGTGCACATATAATTGCTGACGGTGGATGCACTTGTCCAGGTGATGTTGCAAAAGGATTTGGAGGAGGAGCTGATTTTGTAATGTTGGGTGGTATGCTTGCTGGTCATGATGAAGGAAAAGGTAAATTAGTTAAATCAAATGGATCGAAATATATAGAATTTTATGGATCAAGTTCAGAGACAGCAAATAAAAAACATTATGGTGGTTTATCTGATTATAGAAGCAGTGAGGGCAGAACTGTAAGAGTTAAATACCGAGGAAAAATTAATGATACAATTAAAGATATATTAGGTGGAGTTAGAAGTAGTTGTACTTATGTTGGGGCACCTTCACTTAAGCAACTTAGTAAATGTACAACATTTGTAAGGGTTACTAAGCAATTTAATGATACTTTTGTAAAATAAGTTTGTTGTATAGAAAAGAAATTGATGGTCTACGAGCGTTTGCAATAATTCCTGTAGTTTTTTTTCACTCTGGTTTAGAAATTTTTAATGGTGGATATATAGGGGTAGATATTTTTTTTGTTATAAGTGGTTATTTAATTACAAATATTATTCTTGAGGAAATAGATGAAAACAGGTTCAGTATCTTAAATTTTTATCAAAGACGTGCTCGAAGATTATTACCGGCATTATTTAGCGTAATAATTGTATCTTTACCTTTTGCATGGTTCTGGATGTTGCCGGACCCCCTGGAAAATTATGGACAATCTTTAATAGCAACTATTTTTTTTTCAAACAACATACTCTTATACCTTACAAGCGGATATTGGGATCTTGATTCACAATTCAAGCCTTTTCTTAATACTTGGAGTTTAGGGGTGGAAGAACAGTTTTATATTATATTTCCAATTTTGTTAGTTTTTTTTAAAAAATATTTTAACAATAAAACTTTATTTGTTTTAACAATAATTTTTCTACTCAGTTTAATCTTGTGTGAGATTGGTTCAAAAAAATTTGAAAATGCAAATTTTTATTTAATTTTTACTCGTTCATGGGAACTTTTGTTAGGATCTTTTGGATCATTTATAAAAAAAAAAAACTATATCTCTCCTAATAAATATCTTTCAGTACTTTTTTTAATATGTCTTATTTTTTCTTTTGTTTTTTTTAATGAAAAAATTTTATTTCCAAGTCTATTGACATTAATTCCAACATTATCAGCACTTGGATTAATTATTTTTGCTAACGAAACAAATTTAGCTGGAAGAATACTTGGTACGAAATTTTTTGTATTTGTAGGATTAATTAGTTATTCTTTATATTTATGGCACTATCCAATAATTGCTTTTACTAAGATATATCTTAAGGGAGAACCTTCGATTATATTAATAATATTTCTTATTTTTATCTCATTTTTTATATCATTCTTAAGTTGGAAGTATATTGAGAATCCATTTAGACAAAAGAAAGTTGGTAATAAGTTATTTTTATCAATAGTATTACTCTTCGGTATTCTTATCTCATTTATTGGCTATCAGTTACATGCTAACAATGGATACGTTAATAGAGTTTTTGATCAAAATATAAATTCAAGCTCTATGCATATAAAATATAATATGAAAAATTTTGAATATAAAAATAATGATTTTAACCCCACATCAGAAAACAAAATATTAGTTATTGGAAATTCTATGGGTAGAGATATCGTAAATATTTTAAGGGAAACATATAATTTAAATAAAATAAGCTTAATTTATAGAGATGACCTACATAGTTGCAATTTAATTGAAACCAAAATAGGGGAAAAATTATTTAAAGAAGCAAATTTAATTCTTCACAGTGTGGACCAAGATCTTATTGATAAAAAATGTCTAAAAAAAATAATTAGTAATTCTGAACTATTGCAAAACAAAGTTTTATTTATTGGCACTACTTTTTTTGGTAATAATTTAAATTGGATTGCAAGGACAAAAAAAAACTCTAGATCCTATTTAAGAAACCCTATGCCTACTAATATAATAGATAATGATAAGAAACTGATGAAATTAATTCCAAAAGGTTTTTATATTTCAATAATAAATAATTTAATTGATGAAAATAATGAAATTTTAGTTACTGATAAAATGGGTAGACTGCTTAGTGCAGATAGAAGACATCTTACACAGTATGGTGCTAAATATTTAGGAGAAAAAATATTTAAAAAATCAATAATAAATGATTTTTTTTGAATAGTTAATCCCTAAAATTTTTTTGATTTAGAGGTTTTTGCAATATATCTACTGGATATTTCCTCTTTTCAACCTCTATATAAATATTTCTATTTTTAAGTGTATTCTTTGTATTTCCAGAGTTTATATATCCAAACGATAAATTTTTATTAAAGCAAAATGAGTAGTTACCTGAAGTTGTTCTGCCAATAATTTTATTATCTAAATAAATTGGTTCATCATGAAGTAATAAAGGTTTACCAGGTTGGTTATCCTTTAAAGTAAACATCATCATACGTTTATCTAAAGGTTTATCTTTTATTTGAGACAATGCCTTCTTTCCAATAAAGTCTATATTCTTCTTGTAGCTAATTAAAAAATTAAGTCCCGCTTGATATTGATTTTCTTCGGGCGATATATCATGACCCCAATGTAAAAATCCTGTTTCCATACGCATTGTATCTAATGCGTGCATACCACATAGAGATAAATTAAATTCTTTTCCAACGTCATTAATTAAATTAAAAATTTTTTTTGATTTATTTATATCCATATAAAGTTCAAAACCATTTTCACCTACATAGGACAGTCTTTGTAATATTACATTATCATTGTTTATTTGTATTTCTTTGAACGATGCAAAATGAATATTCTCTTTTGAAATATCGTCATTAGTCAATTTTTGAAGAAGATCTCTGCTTTTTGGACCAAATAAACCAAAACATGCAATATCATCTGTTACATCTTTAAAATTTATGTCTTGAGACAAATATTTTAGAATATGAAATTTATCTCTTTCTCGATTTGCTGCTGAAGTAATAATTCTAAAATATTCTTTATCTAAGCAAACAACAGTAAGATCGGTTTCAATCCCACCATCTTCGTTTAACATTTGTGTATATGTAGTTTTGCCAGGTTCGTTTTTAATATTAGCTGTACAAAGTTTCTGAAGTTCAAAATGAACATTTCTACCTTTTAGGTCATATTTAGAGAAAGCTGTTAGATCAAACAAACCAACATTTTCTCTTGTATTTTTTGTCTCATACTCAACGGCTGGATACCAATTTTGATAATTATATGAGTATTCATACTCTGGTTTCTGCCCATTAGTTGCATACCACATTGGTCTCTCATAACCTGCCGAAACACCAAAGCATGCTCCTGCTTTTTTCATTTCTTGGTGATATGGGGTTAATTTTTGATCTCGAGAAGTTTTGTGTTGTTTAAATGGCCAATGCATTCCATATAAATCGCCTAGTGTTTCAGTAATTCTCTCTTTAATAAATCCTAATTTTGAATGAAATTTTTGAAATCTTTTAATGTCGTATGAAAATATATCTTCATTAATATGACCATTAATTAACCATTCAGCTGTAACTTTTCCAACACCTCCTCCACTTCCAATTCCAATGCTATTCAAACCACAACATACAAAGAAATTTTTAATCTCTGGAACTTCTCCTAAAAGAGTATTTGTATCCGGTGTAAAAGACTCAGGACCTGAAAAAAACTTTCTAATTCCAGCTGTTTCTAACACAGGAAATCTTTTAATTGCAGATTTTAAATATGGTTCAAAATGTTCAAAATTTTCTTGAAATTCACCAAAAGAAAAATTCTCTGGGACTACATTTGTTTTATTCCACGCAGGAATTGAATTACCCTCAAAAATTCCAACCAATATTTTACCTGCATCTTCTTTAATATATGTGCGGTTATCAAAATCTCGTATGACAGGTAAATTACTTGAAAGATTATTTATAGGTTCTGTAATAATATAAAAATGTTCTGCTGGATAAAGAGGTATGCTTACTCCGACCTTTTCTCCTATTTGCCTGGACCACATGCCTGATGCTAGAACTATGTATTCACAATCAATGATTTGATCGTTTACTTTAACACCAGAAATTTTACCATTCTTAGTTAAAATTTCTGATACAGGTGATTTTTCATAAATCTTAGCACCTTCCATTTTTGCTGCTTTTGCAAGCATATGTGTTACGCCTGAAGGATCAGCTGAGCCATCACCAGGCATTAAAATGCCACCTAATACATCATCAGTATTTACTATTGGATATTTTTTTTTAATTTGATCTTTATCTAAAATTTGCACATCAACATTATAAAGTTGAGCTGTAGTTGCTTGTCTTTGCAACTCCTGCCACCTACCTTTATTTTCAGCAATCGAAAGAGCACCATTTAATCTAAGTCCTGGAGAGTGATCTACTTTTTTTTCAAGTTCTTTATACAAATCTAGTGTGTATTTTCTAATTTTAGTGATTGCTGCAGAAGGACCCAATTGACTTACCAACCCTGCTGCATGCCAAGTTGTGCCTGAAGTTAATTGATCTCTTTCTAGTAAAACGACATCTTTCCAACCAAATTTTGCTAAATGATATAAACACGAGGTACCCACGACACCGCCACCAATTATAACTACTTTACAATTTTTTGGTGGTTTATTATTCATTTTATTAATCAAGATTAAATTTATTTTTATAATTTATTTTTAAATTTTCTAATTGTTTTTTTTTATCTAAAAAATAGTTGCCTATTACTAAATAATCTAATTCAGTTCCCATAAAACATCTGAATGCATCTAATGGTGTATTTACAATTGGCTCCCCTCTTACATTGAAAGAAGTATTAATTAAAACTGGACAATTTTTTTTTTTATAAAATCTACTAATTAAATCGTGGTATTTTTTATTTGTTTCTTTATGAACAGTTTGAACCCTAGCAGTGTAATCAATGTGTGTTACAGCTGGAATTTCTGATCTTTTAACATTAAGTTTCTCAATACCAAATAAATTTTCAGACTCTTTTGACATTATAAATATTTTTTCTTTTTTTACTTTTGCCACAATTAGCATGTGTGGCGAATTTTGATCTAATTCAAACCAATCAGAAACATTTTCTCTCAAAACTGATGGGGCAAATGGTCTGAAACTCTCTCTATATTTCACTTTCTTTAAATAATGGCCACATTGAAATAATTAAAAAAAAAACAAAAAATACAATTCCAAAACTTCTGTTTGTTCCAATCTTAGGTTTCATTTTTTTATTTAAAAGTAAGTCTTAAATATCTACTAGATAATTTTAATTTTCAATCAAATTTTCGTATAACAAATCATAGTAATAAATCTATACTGTAATATATGATGATCCATTTTGACTAAAATCAAAATTAATAACTTGAAATTTATGTAAAGCTTTTTTTATTTTTTTGTGATTTTTTGGATCAGCAAAAAATAAAAAGTAACCACCACCACCTGCACCTAATAGCTTTCCCCCAAGAGCACCTGCTTTTAATGCGTTGTCATATATTTCATTCAAATTTTTACTAGAAACCTTCTGATGTAAATTTTTTTTTAACATCCAATTCTCATGTAATATTTCTGCAGTGTTCAAGAGATCTCCTTTGCATATTTCATACTCAAATTGGTTAGCCAGTTTTGATAATAATTCATAATTCTTATTGTGTTTTTTTTCTTTTTTTATTTTTCCTAAAATTTGATCTGCTTTTCTATTTATTCCGCTGTAAAACATAATCAGGTGTTTTTTAAAGGTAATAAGCCTTTTTTTTGATATGCTTATTTTTTTTACTTTAACAGTCTTATTTTGATTAAATATTATTGAATTAAATCCTCCGTATGCCGCGGAATAGTGGTCTTGCATACCTATTGGTTTTTTACATTTTTCAATTTCTATTTTTGATGCAATTTTACTTAGATTATCCTTATTTATCTCTTTTCCTTTAAATTTTTGTAATGCTTTTGTTAGACCTACACATAAAGCACTTGATGATCCAAGCCCACTTCCTGAGGATGGTATATCGGCGAGCGTTGTAATTTCAATTCCACCCTTAATTTTAAAATATTCTAAGGTTTTTCTGATTATTAAGTGATCTAAATCTTTGGTATTATTTTTATTTTCTGTAACAGAATAAGATAATCTTACTTTATCATCATGCTTTTTATTTATATTAATGTACATATATTTATTTATTGTTGTTGAAATTACTTTGCCAGGTACAACTGACCTATAATTAAAATGGTCTGAACCTCCGCCAACAAAACTTATTCTGAAAGGTGTCTTTGAAATAATCATTTTTTAAAATTTCTTATATTTAATTTGTAATTTACTATAATATTGAATTTATAGCTTGGTTTAAATTTAAAAAATTTTTTTTATTTTTAATTTTAAATTTGTTTCCTACTAGTAAAAATTTAATGCCTGTTTTTTTAGCAGCTAAATAATCTGTGATTCTATCTCCAACCATATATGATTTTTTTATATCAATATTTAAATCTTTAATAGCTTTTAAAAACATTCCATTGTTTGGTTTTCTCATATTTGATTTTTTTTTATATTTTTTGACTTCTCCTTTAAATCCTCCTTTTGGATAAAAAGGGCAATAGTATATTCTATCAAAATAACATCCCTTTTGACTAAATAAATACTCTAACTTTTTGTGATCTTTTTCAACTTTTTCAATTGTTACTGTTCCTTTAGCTACTGCAGACTGATTAGTAATAATTACCGATAAAAAGCCTTTTTCATTTATTTTCTTTAAGGCATTGAATGCACCTTCAATTAAATTTAAAGGATTTTGATAATGCTTATTTGGATATTCCTTATTTAAAACACCATCTCTATCCAAAAAAATTGCGGGAATTTTAGTTTTAAGTGATCCATTTAAATACTTAATATTTTTTAAATGCTTGCTTATTTTTTTTATTCTTTCAGGGGTGCCAGCATCTTTGACATATTCTCTAGTATTATATCCGTATATCCTTAATTTTTTTTTTATGAGTTTTGGCAATATATCATTTGAAAAATCTTGAAATTTATCTTTTTTGATATATTTCAGAATTCTTTTTTTTATAATCATAATTCCAGATAAACATAAATTACCGATATTTTTTTTTTGATGAGGTTTTTTATGAAATTTTACTAATTGATCTAAATGGTTTAATTCAATTGCATCACTATCCATAATATGGTCATTTGGATGTACCAGAAAACTAACATCACCTTTGTTTTTTTTATGAAATTTATAAAATTTTTTTATGTCAATATTGAATACTAAATCACCTGATATAATCAGGATATCGTTTTTAATATTTTTAAATTTTTCTAAATTTTTCAAACAACCAGCATTTCCCAATGGTTGTTTTTCCTCAATAATATTTATTTTTTTATCTAAAAGAGTATTATTAAATTTTTTAATTTTGTTATTCGATAACAAATATATTCTTTTATAATTTTTAAGATGCTCTAATTGCCTTTCTATAATTGTTTTTTTATTTATTTTTAAAAAGGGTTTAGGAATATGTTTTGAAATTGTTTTTGTTCTTGATCCTTTACCACCAATTAAAATTGCGATATCCATTATTCAAAATTTTTTTTGGATAATGATCTAATAGTTTTTTTTATGGCTTGGATTGAAGATAATTTAAAATTAAATCCATTTTTTTTCATCTTTACGTTAGAGTACCTATAAGATGTTACATCACCAGGCCAACCAAATTTCTGCTTTTGATATAATACTTCTTTTTTACAATCAAATTTTTTAATTAATAGTTCAACAATTTTTCTAACTTTAACACCTTTGTCACTTGCTCCTATATTAAAAAAATTAATTAGTTCTTTTTTTTTTTTATTTTTTAAAAAAATCATACAACTTATTAATTCATCAACATGAGAATAAGGTTTACATTGCTCTCCGTTACCTAAAACTTTAATTTTTTTTTGTTTGGAAAGAATTTTTTTTGTTAGATCATAAATTACACCATGTGTAAGATTTTTTCCTACAACATTAGGGAACCTAAAAATATAACTTTGAATATTATATTTATAAGAATATGCACTAATAAAGGTTTCGCATGCTGCTTTCATAGATCCATAAAAACTTTCAGGTTTTAAAGGTGATGTATTCTCATATATTGAACCTTTAACAGTGCCGTATATTGCCGAACTTGATGCAAATATAACTTTTGTGTTTTTATTTAGAAAATGATTATAGTTGTTTAAAAAATTATATGATGAGAGAAATGTATTTTTGAAATCTACATTTGGTTTCTTTACCCCTGATGCAATATCTGAGTTTGCTGCCAATAACCATATTTCAGATAATTTTTTACTGCTTAAAATCTTTAATAATTGTTTATTTTTTATTTCTTTTGAAACATCAAAATTAAGAAATTTAAAATTTTTATATTTAAATAATGGTTTAATGTATTTTTTTTTTCCAAGTGTAAAATTATCAATTCCAATTATAAAATTATTCTTTTTCTTTATCAATTTTGATATTAATGATGATCCAACCATTCCAGCTGCACCTGTAATCAAGATATTTTTCATAAATTTAAATTACTATGGTTTATATATCATATTGTTGAGATTAAAGATTATTTTAATTTAGTTATATGAATTAAATATTATGTAAAAATATATTAAATTTAATATTAATAAAACGTACAAACAGTTTACTAACAAAATAATATTAAATAATTATAAATTTAAAAATTATAATAGTTATAAATAAGATTTGTTTGAAGAAATTAAGTTTTTATTTTTATAGTTTTAATATACTTAAAAAAAACAATTATAAACTTAAATGCAAAAAAATATCTTAGGAGAAAAGTTTTAGGATTATATAAAATTCTAACAAACCAACCTAAAAATAATTTATCCATATAATTTCCAATTGGAGCTTGTTCCCCAGTTAAAAAAGATATGGCTGCACCTGTGCAAATTATTTTTGTTTTAAATTTTAAATTTTCCTTTAAATATAATCCCAATACTTCTTGTGTGCCACCACCTATGTTTGTAATTATAAAATTTGGTCTGACTGCGTTTATTTTTTTTAATAGGGTCTTATCGTTTATACTTTTTAATTTATAATTAGGAGCTATATAATTGTAAATTTTCTTTGGTCCGAAATTTTTTATTAAGAGTCTATTTGATCTTGAAAGATTTTTATTTGCATCAATGCAAAAAATAGACTTATGTTTATTTCTTTTTAGATAATTAAGGAATAATTTTAAATATTTTAGTCCTGATAATTTATGAACTCTGATATTTTTAAATAATGCTAGTAGCAATACAAAAAGACCGCTATCAAAAAATACATAATCAGCTCTTTGTAGTGATTTATAGTAGGATTTTGCAGTTTCAATTGATGACAAACCAGGACCTGATGGAAAAAGAAATAGCCCATTTCTCTTAATCAACTTATTTATATCTTGGGTTTTGATGTCAATAAATTTTATATTATGAAAAACTATGGACCTCATTGATAATTTTTAAAATTTTAACTTATCTAATTTTAATAAAAATGTATTAAGTTTTTATTAGTTTCGTAAAAAATTTTCTATATAAACAACTAAAACAATATTTAATAAAAGTAAAAAAGTAAATTTTTGATGCCAAAAAAAATATTGATACTAGGAGATATTTTTTTAGATATTTTTGAAGAAACAAAAGCTTTTAAAATTTCTCCTGAAAGACCTGTGCCAGTCCTTAAGCCAATAGGAAAACAACTTTTGTTAGGAGGGGCAAGTAACGTAGCGGCAAACATTAAATCAATAGGTGGTGATCCATTTTTAATTTCCAAACTTTCAAAAGATAAATATTCAAACAAAATAATTTCTTTACTAAAGAAAAAAAAAATAAATCATAAAATTTTTTTTAACAAGAAATATGCTTCATCAGTTAAAAAAAGAATAGTTGAAAATAATCATCAATTCCTGCGGATCGATAATGAAAAAATAACTAACCTTACTAGATCTGATGAAATTTCAATTATTAAATATATAAAAAAAAACATAAAAAAATTTGAAACTTTAATTATTTCAGATTATTCAAAAGGTTTTTTTTCAAATTACTTACTCAAAAACGTTTTAAAAATATTTCATAGAAACAAAAAAAAAATCTTTACTGATCCAAAAAAAAATAATGTTGAATATTATAAATATTCCAATTTTATATGTCCAAATCAAATTGAATTTGACGAGTTTTTAAAATATCATAATTCTTTTCAAAATAATAAATCTTTATTGAAGATTTTTAAATTATCTAAATCAGAAGCATTTATAATTACAAGAGGTGCAATGGGCGTAAAAATAATTTTTAAAAATGGAAAGAAAATTAATATACCTCAAAAAATTATTAATGTTTATGATGTAACTGGAGCTGGAGATACATTCATATCTTATATAACTTTTTTTCACTCAAAAAAAATAGATTTAGTTAATTCAGTTAAGATAGCAATATATGCGTGCTCCAAAATCGTCCAAAAAAAACATACATCTACACTCGAATTAGACGAATTTAGATCAGTAATTGATAAATTTTGTCAAGAAGGAAATATTGATTTAAAATTAAAAATTAAATTATGGAAATTAGCGAAATTCAAAATTGGTATTGCGAATGGTTGTTTTGATGTTTTGCACTCAGGTCATCTTCATCTGTTTAAACTTGCAAAAAAAAATTGTGATAAATTAATTGTATTAATTAATTCTGATCAATCAGTTTTTAAAAATAAAGGCAGTGGAAGACCTAAATTAAAGCTTAATACTAGGATGCAATTTTTAAAAATGGTTAAAGGAATTGATTTGGTCGAAAAATTTGATGAAGTCACACCAATTAATAAGATAAATGATATAAAGCCGAATATAATTTTTAAAGGCTCAGACTACAAAAAAAAAAATGTAGTTGGGTATAAAGAAATTAAAAGTTATGGTGGAAAGGTTTTTATTATTAAAAATTATAAAAATTTCAGCTCTACAAAATTAATAGATAAATGATTGTTGTTACAGGAGGCGCAGGTTTTATTGGTTCTAATTTAATAAGAAAAATTAACAGTTTCGGAAAAAAAGATATAATTGTTGTTGATAGTATAAAGAAAAATAAAAAAAATATTTTTAAAATAAAATATGAAGATTATTATGATAAAGAAGATTTTATAAATAAAATTGAAAATAATAAAATAAATTGTGATATTAAACACATAATTCATTTGGGTGCTTGTTCTGATACAACAGAAACAAATTGGGATTATTTAAAATATAATAACATTTTATATTCAAAAATTCTTTATAAATTTTCTTTAAAAAAAAACGCACAATTTTTATATGCTTCATCGGCAGCTGTGTATGGTTCTAAAAGCGGCAACAAAATTTCCAAAAAACTTGATTACAGACCTTTAAATCCATATGGAAAATCTAAGCTCAAATTAGACAATTTTTTTTTTAAATCCAATAAAAAGAAAGTGATAAGTCTGAGATATTTTAATGTTTATGGAAATTTTGAAAATCACAAAAATAATATGAGAAGCCCTGTGAGCAAATTTTATGATGAATTAAATAGAAAAAGAAAAATTAATTTATTTAAATTTAAGGAAGAATATGAACCAAGTAGAGATTTTATATATGTAGATGATGCAGTTCATATGACTTTATTTCTGATGAAAAAAAAAAATTATGGCATCTATAATATTGGTACTGGTAAACCAGAAACTTTTATTAAAATTGCCAAGATATTAATTAAAAAATTAAATAAAGGAAAAATTAATTTTATAAAATTCCCAAAATACTTAAAAAATAAATATCAATATTTTACAAATGCTAATATTTCTGAATTAAAAAACTTAGGTTATAAAAAAAAAATTTATAGCATTGAAAGTGGGATAAACTTGTTTTTAAAGTCTTCACGCAAATAAATTTCAAATTTTTTTAATGTCCTTGAAAACTTTCGCTTTAACTAAACCAAAATTAATATTGTTTATATTATCATTATAAAATATTTTTAAGTTGGGATTTTTTGGAAACCATCTTCCCTTTTCTGCAGTGGATTTTCCAAATATAGATGTACTTTTTTTATTAAAAGCACTTGCAATATGCATGGTGCCATCATCATGAGATATATGATAACTACTATTACCAATAACGTTAATTAAATCTGCAATGTTTGTTCTATTACAGAGATTTATTATTTTACCAGGTTTGATTTTCGCTAAATTTTTCGCAATCTTAAACTCATAAACAGAACCAACTATTACTATTTTTATATTAGGTATTTCTGTTGTTATGCTCATAAGTAAATTTTTCCAATTTTTTTGACTCCATTTTTTAAGTGGATGCTTTCCACCAAAACTAACCGTTATATATTTATTGTTAATAACATTTTTTTTTAAAAGTAAATATCCTTTAAGAGATAAATCTGTATTTTTTAAATTTTTTTTAACTCGTTTACATAGATAATAAGTTTCATTAAATTTTTCATAATTAAATTTTTCATACTCGAAACCAATTTTTTTTTTTATTCCAAGGAAGTTAAATATTAAATAATCTCTTAAAAGTTTTTTTTTAGATATATAAGCGTTTAAATAATAAATTTTATCAAATTTTTTTTTTTTAATAATTTTACAAAAATTATAAAAATTAATTTTTCCATACTCAAAAAAAATAAATTTATCAATTAGTTTTTTTTTTAATGGAATATTATCAGGTCTTACAAAAGATTGTTTTTTTGAAATTTGACTTGCGAAAAATAATTTAGTATTTGGATTTTTTTTTTTAATGATATTTAAAGCAGGTAATGAAACAATAAAATCACCTAAACTACAATTTCTATAGATTAAAATTTTTTTCATTTAAAAATATTTTTATACCAAATGCCATAACTGTAAGTTCTAAAAAAGACTGATTTATTTTTTTCTAAATCCTTAGTAAGATTAATCAGTTTGTTAGTATTTATTAATGGAATATCTTTAAAACTATAAAGAATAATTTCTTTAATTTTGTCTAAATTTTTATTTATGTATCCTTCCAAGTTTCCAGGAAAACCATATTTTTTTTTAGTATTTAAAACATAGTTTGGAACTTGAGTGTGACTCCTTAAAAGTGACTTAGGACCTAATTCAAAATGGTCATTCAATTCTGTTTTCTTAGAATATTCAACCAAATTATAGTCTAAATAAGGTACTCTAGACTCAATACCATAAGACATAGAATTTTTATCTTCATAATCTAAAAAATATGATAACCCCCAATGTGAATTATAATTTAAAACAATATTTTCAAAGTCGTCATCAAGAAATTTTTCATAATATTTTATTTCTTTCAATTTAATGTCATAATCTAAGTGGCTGGTATTTTTTGATAACTGATAATTCTTAAAATAATTTAAATATTTATAATTTATAGTTTCTTTTAAAGCTCTAAAATAAGTGTATTTATCATTTGTATAATCAGATAAAAATTTAATAGATTTAAAAAATTCCTTTAAACCCTTCTTTTTAAATACTGAGGCTAAATAACCATATATATGTATTGGATAGCCATAGAAAATTTCATCTCCTCCTAAACCTGAAAAAAGTACCTTAAAACCATTTTTAGCAACTTCACGACATAAAACATTATGAACAATCATTGAGGCATCAGCAGTTGGTTGATCCATGTCATCAACAGTTTTGATATGATCATCTATAAAATTGATCACATCTTCATTTATATAATGTTCAGTAAAGTTAAATTCCTTATTCAATTTAGGAATATTTTTATTCTCATCGTTCGGATTATTTAAAATTGATGAAAAAGTATGAATTTCTTTGTTTTGTGCCTGATTTTTAAGTATTATACTTAATAAAGTCGAATCTAAACCACCAGATAAAAAACATGCAATCTTTTTATGTTCAGTTATGGATTGTTGTGAAATGATAAAATCAAAATTTTTCTCAAAAGTATTATAATTTTTATTTTTTTTTGACTCAGATATATTATGTGAATAATTTTGAATATTAAAATTTTTTTTATTTATATCAAACTCTAATATTTGCCCAGCCTCTAAATTGTTAATATTTTTTAATAATGTATTTTTAAATCCATGTATTTGTCTATGGCCAATAAATTTAACAACTTCATTTATATTTATAGATAAATTTTCCTTTACAGTTTTATTCTCTACCAATGCCTTGATTTCTGATGCAAAAATAAATTTTTTTGAATTCGCAAAATAATATAGTGGTTTAATCCCATATTTATCTTTAATAAGAAAAATTTTGTTTAATTTTTTTATATATAGGGCAATTGAATACATTCCATTTATGTACTCAACAAGGTTTAATCCAAATTTATCATAAAGTTTTAATAATACCTCTGTATCAGTATTACTAGTAAACTTTTCCTTTGAAAAAATTGTCCTTTTTAATTCTTTGTAATTATAAATAGACCCATTAAAAATAATTACATTGCCAGTTTTCTTGTCAATCATTGGCTGTACCGAATTATTCGATAAATCCATAATTTTCAGTAAACTATGAATGAAGCAAAATGAATTTTCTTTATAATACTTTAAGCCATCTGGCCCTCTATGCTTAATCTTTTTAACTAAAGAATTTATTTCACTGTCATTATAATCTCCAATAATTCCTGCAATACCACACATAAAATCAATATAAAAATACCTTTAGATATTTCCAAAAATTAAAAATTTTAATTTGTTCAACTGATTGAAAAAAATAAGAATTTAAATACATATTCATATAATCTATTAATATTGTAATACAATTCTAGATCAATATTTGATATAATTATTACGATTTATTTAACTTAAAGTGCCAATTATTTATCCATCATATTTAGAAAATAATAAAGATTTTGTATACGATATTTGTATTATTGGTGCGGGTCTAAGTGGTCAAATAGTAGCTTCAAATATTAAAGATAAGAAAATTATACTTATTGATAGTGGTAAAATTAACTTTTCCAAAGAAGTGCAAGATTTGAACAAGATTGAAATGGGTGGTTTAAAATTTAGAGAGGAATTCACAAATAGAGTTAGACAATTGGGAGGTTCTGCGAATATGTGGGCTAACCAACTTATGTTTTTGGATAAATACGAAATTGAAGATAGGCATTGGCTGGGTGAGAATTTATCATGGCCAGTAGGATACGATGAATTAAAAAAAAACTATTCCGAAATAATATTTAATTTATACGGAAAATCCTTAGAAAATCCGTTTGATAAGGTAAGTGATAGAAATTTCTATTCTACATTAGAAAATGAATTCCTTAATGAAAAAAATATTTCATTAGTAAATTGTATATGGCCAAATAAAGTTGAAAAATTTAATATTCATTCAAAATTTACAAAAAAAATAATACATAATAAGAATATACACTTTATATCTAATTTTACTGCTACTGATTTTCATATTAATGAAAATATCGAAAAATTAACTGAGGTTACTTTTCTTTCAGAAAATAAAAAGATTTCGATTAAAGCGAATACATTTGTTTTAGCTTGTGGTGCAATTGAAAATGCGAGGATATTATTAAATAATCAATCTAAATTCAAAATTTTAGATAACAAAAACATAGGTAAATATTTTATGGATCACATAAATATAAACTTAGGATATATAAAGAGCAAAAATAAACTACCGCTAAGTATTTTATTCGGAATGAAATATCGCAAATTTGATATAAGAAAATGTATAAAATTCTCTGAAAATTTTCAGAAAGAAAAAGGCATTTTAAGTTGTCATTCTTATATCGATCCAGTTTATGAAAAAAATGATGAGGATATATTTTGGAATCTTTTAAAAGAAATAAAAAAATTTATTAGATTAAAAGGAATACCAAAATTAGAATTAAAAAAAATGAATTTTAGAAAAACTATTGAACAATTATATTTTAGAGTACCGCCTCAAGTATCAAATTCTATTCTAAATTCTTTTTTGCGATCAATATTATGCAGTAATAAGAATTATCTTTCTTTTAATAAACTTAAAATTTTTTTTCAGGGTGAGCAATTACCAAACGTAAACAGTAAAATTTATTTAAGTCAAAAACGTGATAGATACAATCAGAATATTGCGATTGTTGATTGGAAGTTAGATAAAATTGACTATCAAAGTCAGAATGAATTTATAGAAATACTTAGTAAAAAATTTAAATCTCATGAGTTCTTGAATTTTGAAACAAACTCAAATATGAAAATTTTGGATGTGAGTCATCATTCTGGGACTACGAGAATGTCAAATAACAAAAATGATGGGGTGGTTGACAAAAATTGTAAATATCATGGTCTTAAAAATCTTTATATTTGTGGTAGTTCTGTGTTTAAGACTATTGGAAGTGGCAATACTGGATTATCTATAATGGCTATCTCAAATCGATTAGGTAATTACTTGAATGAAAACTTAAATTAATGAAATGCTAACTTCAACTATAAGATTGCCATTATTTTTAAAGCCAAAATATGAAACTACATTAGTTAGAATAGGAAAAAAAAATGATGGAGGATATTCGATTGGTAAAAATTCCCTTGAAAATACCAAAAAGCTATTTTCATTTGGTCTTAATGATGATTGGTCTTTTGATGAAGAATTTTCTTTGAAATCAAATTCAGAAGTTTTTGTTTATGACCCAAATGTAAATATGAAATTTTGGATAAGAAAATTTTTAAGAAATTTTAAAGAAATTTTACTTCTAAAAAGAAGATCATTAAAAGAAATAAATGAAATATTCTCTTATTTAAGATACAAGAAATTTTTTAGTGGTAACAATAAAATTCACGAGCTAAAACTTATTGCGCCAAAAGATGCATCAATACCTAACTTTAAAATTGATCAAATTACCGACCTGCACTTTTTAATGAAAAATATAAGAGAGAAAAATATTTTTATGAAAATTGACATAGAGGGTAGTGAGTATAGAATTCTGGATCAACTTATAGATTATCAACAATATATGACAGGTTTAGTAATTGAATTTCACAACTGTGATTTACATGTAGAACTAATAAGAGAATTTGTCAGTAAATTTGAACTTCAATTAGTGCATATTCATGTGAATAATTGGGGTTTAATTGATAAAAATGGATTTGCATCTTCATTAGAGATGACTTTTTCTCCAAAGGAGTTCAATGAAGAAGTTAAAGATGCTTTAAAGTCATATCCATTATTAATTGATCAGCCATGTAATCCGAAATTTCAAGACAGTAAAATAGAATTTTTTTAATTTATTTTATAATTGTTGATATAATAAAATTCTAGTGTGCGAATAATTTTAGTTTTTTAACAAAGTAAAAATATACAGTTACTCTTAATATTATATTTGTAAATGATCCAGCAAGAATAATCTTAAATACTAGGATAATGTCATTAAAAACATTTAAATACAAAAGCGATATATATATCGTTAAATTAACTAACATGTCAAAAAAACCAATATAATTAAATTTATTTATTGTTTGTAATGGTAAAGTTATAAATTTACCAAAAATTAATAATATTGTGTCTAAAACTATTAAGATAATTAATTCTGAAGAAGCTATAAATTTACCTTTTAACCAAAACTCATAAATATAAGTTCCAAAATAATAACTAAACAGAAAAAATATAAATAATGATATTGAAATTATGACTAGTCCATTAATATAATAAGACTTAAATTTCTTTTGATACCGATCATTTTCAAAATATCTTATTATTTCTAATAAAAATGTATTAAAAAAAATTCCATAAGCTCTATGTGGCAAATAAAGAAACATAGTTCTTAAAGTAGTTATGAACCCAACTAATGATAAATAATCACTCATTCCTAACAAAAATATTAGTCCTGGTCCTTTAATTAAAAGTGCTATTTGCTCAAAATTAAATCCTAAGGAATATTTTATTATTTTGTTAAGTTGTTTTTTATTTACAAATTTAAAATTTAAGAATTTTTTTAAGTATTTATCATCAATTAGGAAATAAAAAATTAGTAGTTTTAAAATGCTTATAATTAGAAGTATATAAAAAGTATCTTTGAAATTATCTAAAAAGTAAAAAGAAACTGGTACTAAAAAAGCAACTAAAAGATTAGATGCTATATCAAAATAATTAAAAACTGTATAATTACCTCTGTAAGTAAGTGCTAAATATAGTGGTCCCCTACAATACATTGATATTAATGTGCTGAATATAACAACTACTATAATTTTTATATTTTCATTAATTATAGGTCTATCTATATTTATGTAAACGTATGAAAGACAAAAAAAAAGTATTACTAAAATGTTTATTAACATTAAAAAAATAGAGTTCTGATAGATATTATTCAAGGATGTGTATTTCTTATTTTTAAACAAAATAGCCATTTCATTTCTTGCAGGAAGAGAAATTGAAATTTGAAATATCGACAGAAAAGATGGTATAGCTAATAAAAATACCCACAAATTAAAGTTATTTGTCCCCCATAATATTAACATAAATAAAGGAAAAAAAACCTGAATTAGTATTTTTTCGAAAAATACTGAGAAGTGACTAATCAAATTATTTTTAAAGTTGTTCATTAAAAATATAGAATAATATATTATAGTTATTTAATACTTCTAAATGCGATATAAAAAAAGTCTTTAGAATTATTTTTATAATTAAAGGAAAATTATTAATGAATAATTCACTAATTATAGGCTTTGGCAAAAGAGTAAAAAATACCGTAATACCTGCATTAAAAATTATTGATGACGGAAAAATCTATGTTTATTCAAGAGTTTTTGAAAAAATAGTATCGGAAAAAAATAAGTATGAAATTGAACCAATCAAAGATCTTAATAATGACTTTATAAGAAATATAAAAAGAATTTTTATATGTACGCCTAATGAAATTTTTTTAAATTTAGTTCAAAAAATCTGTGAATTTGATGTAAAAAATATTAATTTATATATAGACACTCCAATACTTCCAAAAATATCAAATATAAAAATCGAAAGATACAATCAAAACTTTAAAAATATATATGTACTAGAAGATTTTTATTTTAATCCTTTAAATGAAATAATTAATAAAGTAGTTAAAAATAATAATTTAAAATCTATTAGAAAAATAGAATATATAAATAGTGGTCATTCATATCATTCTTTAGCTCAGTCAAGATATTTGCTAAATAAATCATCGGTATATTTTGGTAATAAAAGAAATAATATTATCAAATTTTATTTAGAAGATAGTAAAATTGTAATTAACGGTAATAGAACTGAAACCGGTTATACAATTATCGAAACTTTTGACAAAAATATAGTCATAAATAGTAAAAATCATAAATCTAACTTTAAAATAGATTACATTTTTAACGAGAATATTATTTGTGGATATAAATTAAATGAAAATAAAATTGAATTACCTGAAAATTTAAACAAGGATTTTTTACTATTAAAAAGTATTTGTAATAAATACAACATATACCTTAGAACGCTTCAAGAGCAAATTATATCATTTGTACAATTAATTAATGAATGTGAAAAAGAATATGGGAAAAAATATCTTTTAGTAGATGGAATTAATGATGCTTTCATTTGTGCAGTAATAAATAAAATAAAAATATATATAGACCTTTATATTAAGAAAAAATCTTTTTTATTAATTATTTTAAAAATTATTTATAGTCTAAAATCTAAATAAATAATTTATTTTTCTAATAAATTTGTTTCAAATATGTATTCTTGAATTACTTTTGAAACTAATGTTTCACCTCCAATATTAAAATGACCTCCACATCTATCATATAGGATTTTAAAATTATTTTTACTTTTTTTCATTATAATCGGACCAAAATTTATGTATCGTAAATTTTTTTGCTCTAATAAATTAATCAAATTTTCATAAGGGTATTTTTTATATTTTTGGAAATATTCCAGATCTCTACAGGTTGGAAACACAGTTAGAACTGGTTTAAGTCCTAAATACTCAGCTTCAAGATAAAATGAATGCATTATTTTAAAGGTAATTTGAAGAACTTTTGATTTATGGTTAGGTGAATAAAAATCAACAAGTCTAGATAGATTTCGTGAAATTTTTTTTCTTATATGCTAATGATTAAAACTTTTTAGTACGTTTAAAGTAAATGGGAACTTTAATTTTTGAATGCCGCTTTCATAGCCTGGTAAAAATATTCCTCACTAAGATATTTTTCAGGTTGTAAAAAAAAATCATTTATATTTTTTTTTTGAATTTGAGGAAGAGGCACTAATTCTAATTCATCATTTTTAATTATATATCTTGGTTTGAATACAAATGATTTATTTGGATAAATAAAATTTCTAAATTGATTTATATTACGAATTATATTTTCAGAAAAATGATTTAGAAAAACAATATCGCTGTGATTTGTTTTAGACAAAAATTTCATTTGTGCTTGGTCTGAGCCGTATCCTCCAACACCGAAATTGCGAACTCTACATTCAATAAGTTCTGACAATTGCGAGGGCCACGAAAAATCTTCGTTATCATGACCGTATGTAAAAGAATCTCCATAAAGGTCAACACAGGGTTTTGAATTATTAAAAGTGCTTCGATCTACACGCGCACCATATTTATCGAGATTATCTTTTCCAATAAAGGTATCCCATCCTAAAATATTATCTCTTTTTTTTAAATATTCATCGTAGTTTTGAGTTATTTTTTTTTATCGAATAGAGCGCCTACATTTGCTAAAAAAAACTTAGATACAAAAAAACTAAGTATTTCAATGAAAATTAAATTTAATAAAATAATTAAAACATAAATTTTTACTTTCGAACTCATGTAAAAATCTTAAACAGTAATCTTTGTTTTCTAATTTTTGTAGTCACACAAATAATAATATATATATTAATAATTAGTTGTATATATGATTAAATTAATTCCTCATTTAAATATAATAATTTTTTATTTATTAATTTAAAATAATGAAATTTAGATGCTGTAATTAAAAGTTGAATTAAAATATTATATGAAAATTTTGTTTGTAGGAGTTAATAAAGGAAACTCTAAAAATACTTATACTTCACTAAAGAAAGTTTACCCAAAAACAGAGCTTTTAGATACAAGTAGGGTTTTAAATAAACTCAAGCATAAAATTTTCTACCATGCATCACCAGATTTTTTTAATAAATCAATAAATAACTTTTATAAAAAGAATGTTAATAAATTTTATGATTTAGCTTTTTTTATGAATGTAGAGTATATAAATGATCGATCACTTGAAACTATAAAAAAATATTGTAATAGAACCATATTTTATTGTGCTGATAATCCTTTTGTTACCAGAGATAAATATAGATGGACCTTGGTAAAAAGAATAATATCTAAATTCGATTTAGTATTATTTCACCAAAAAAGCAGGGAAAAATACGTTAAGAAACATAAAGTTAATAATTATTTAACTATATTACCTCCTTATTATAAAAAAATTCAATGTATATATAAAAAAAATAATAAAAAAAAAAATATAGTATTTGTTGGCACATGGTTTCCTGAAAGAGGTAAGTTTTTTTATGAGCTAAAAAGGAAAGGTTTAGAAGTTGATATATATGGATTGGGCTGGAATAAAGATAGAAAATATTACAAATATTTAAGTAAAAATATTTTCATAAAATTTTGGTCTCAAAAACAAGTAGCTAAAACTATAAGTAAATACAAAATAGCTATAGGTCTTTTGTCGAAAGGAAATGATGATGATATAACTAGACGAACTATCGAAATACCTGCTAGTGGAACATTATTATGTTCTGAAAGAACATCTACTATTAAAAAAATTTTAAAAGAAAATAAGGAAGCTATTTATTTCAATGATGCCAATGAATGCGCACAAAATTGTAGATATTTATTAAACAATTTAAATATGCTGAATAATATAACCAATAATGGTAAAAAAAAAATAACTAAAATTTTGAGACCTGAAGCTGAAAGGATTTTTAAAAAAGTCTTAAATCAATCATTTTTAAAGAAAAATAAGAATAAATTTATATATAAATTCTAATATAAAATATTAAACAAGGATGAATATTGAAATAAATAAATTTCTACCTGAAATTTTTTTCTTCAAATTGAGAAAATTAATTTACTTTTTAACAGTTTTTTTCTCCATTATTCAATTATTTATAAGCTCATTTGATTTAAATGTTTTTTTAATTCTAATTTTTATTAATCTTGTCTCAATTTTGAATTTAGAAATTGCTTTAAATAGAGAAAAATTATTATTTTATATTATTCCTGCATCAATAGTAATATGTACAAATTTTTTTTACCTATTGTTCCCTTTAATTATTAAAACAGTTTTGGGACAAAATATTCTCAATAACCTTGATATAGGATTTGAGAGTTTCAAAATATCAACAATTTTAGTGATTATTATAAGCTTAAGCTTTTCATTATTTGTAAAAATTACAAATTATTCAAATATAATTACTTTAAAAAGAGAACTTTTTACTAATCTGAATGTATTTAGATATTTTAATTTAAAAAGTGTAATTGTTATTTTTTTTATAACAATTTCTATTAAATCGTACTTGGTAATTTACCAAAATAGCTTTGTTATATCTGAAGACTTTGGAAATATTTTTGTAAAGTTTTTGTTTGGTTTTGATAAATTTTTTTATTTACCATTAATACTAATTTTTAATTTATACTACACCAATAAAATAACAAAAAGTTTTTTTATAATTTTCTTATCAATTAATTTTTTACTATCTATATTTTTTGGTATATCGACAAATAGTAGGACTGAAATTTTTGAAATGTTAACAATAATTTTTTTTTGTTATTTAATTTATTTTGTTCAAGGAAAAATCAAAATTAACAGGGGAAAATTTATTTTTATAATTTTTTTATTAATTGCTTTTTCATTTGCATTAGATGCTATTAGTAAAAGAATTTTAGAATTCAGATCGTTAATGACCGAAACTACACCAATTGAACTTTTTAAAATAACTGCAGGTTTGAGTGACGTTGATTATAAAATTGTTGATGTTAACACAGATCAAAATCAAGAATATATTTATACTGGAAATAATATTTTGGATAGATTTACGCCAATTAAACATTTGGATAAAAGTTTATACGATTCTAGTTTTTTTGGATTTTCAGATTATTTGGAATTTAGTAAATTTACGAAGATTAAAATGCTGTCATTTTTTCCACAAAATATAACACAAATATTTATTAGAAATTACAATAAAATCGATTACCAAATCGCAACAGGATCAAAAATTGAAAGACTCGCATACAATAGATTTGGCGGAAAAAGTAATAAAGGATCTTATATTACTGAATTACTATTATTAACAGATTCTTATTTTTTTACTTTTTTGTTAACAGCTTTAATTAATCTACTTTTTTTTTCTATTGTTTCTTTATTTCAGAAAATTGAACAAGGAAAAATAATATTATCTCCTATCATAATATTGCTTATATTTAATATATTATACGCATCACAGTCAGACAGTATGACATCTTTCATAACTTTTTTTATAAGACAACCAATAGAAATAATATTGTTAACGAACATTTTATTAATATTTACTTTTAAAGATTCAAAAATTTTACGGAGTTGATTTTGCTTTTATTTTTATAATTTAAAACCAATTTTTTTGTTATGAAACAAACAATCGGTCTGATAAATATTTTTGGTTATTGATCCTTTATTTAACTCTTTTAATAAAAAAAAATTATTATTTTTCAAAAATTTAACAATATTTCTTTTTGTAGATTGTTTTTTGTATACACTAGAGGAAGAAAGTTCAACAAGAATATAATCGATTTTTTTTAGATTTTTAATAGCACCCATTAAAACTTCTTTTTCATAACCTTGAACATCTAATTTCATAATAATTTTTTGTTTTGATGGTAGTGATAATAAATCATCTAATTTTTTTACCTTCACCTCTATTTTTTGGATAACTTCATATATTGATTTTTTTAAATGTTTTGGACTTAAAAGTGATGAGCTATCTTTTTTTTTTGTAACGTTCAAATTCATTACTGAATTTTTATTTCCTAAGCATAGATTATAAAATGTAGTATTTTTTGGTAGAATCTTTCTTTGAATATACATGGCACTTCTTTGAGGTTCAAATGAGTGAATTTTTGCTCTAGGAAAGTAATTAAGTAACAATACTGAAAATTGTCCTTTATTTGAACCAACATCCAGTAAAATATCAATTTTTTTTATTGTATCAAATATTTCTTTTACCTCAAATAATGGACAAACTAAATTTAAATATGATTTATAATATTGTAAATTAATAATTGCTAAAATTATTTTTTTAAATCTTAAAAACATTAGGATATTTAAATACTAATTGAATTTAATAGATAAAACATTTTTAAAATAACTTCAAATAATATAATAAATTTTAGAATTTAATAAAATATGATTAATAAAAAATTTAATTTTTTTAAAAACCCTAACTTTAGGATTGTTTATATATTTGCTAGATTTAAGATCTTAAGAACACTTAATAAATACTCTAGAATTCTCCTAGAAAAATTTTCTAAAAAAGACCTTGTAATGGGCCAAATTAGAAAAAAAAATCTTATTCTAATGAGGAATAAACCAGTTGCGTCGGAAGAAAATTATGTTGAGATACAAACCGATTATTCAAAAGAAGATATCCTAAAAAAACTTAAAAAAGATGGTCTATATGAAGGTTTAAATTTAACCAAAAAAACTTGTATTAGTCTCAAAAAATTATCGGATAATTGTAAACTTATTCATAAAAGAAATAATAAAGTATTTAAAAGTTTAGATGAAGTAAATCTATTTAATAATAACAATTCAAAACCTTGTACAATTGTTGATTTAATAGACGATAGTAAAGAATCAATTTCAGATCTTGAAAAATTATTAGATCAAATTTCTAGGGATGAAGTACTTCTTTCTATCGCCAATAATTATTTAGGTTTTGTAAAGAATATTAATACAAGATTTGCATGGTCAACAGTTTGTAATTCAGACATTAAATGGAGAGCAGAAGAACAAACGATTGATTTTCATTATGATATTCATGACTTTGGTTTTGTTTATGTTTTCTTTTATCTAACCGATTGCGATGAATTATCAGGAGCTCATGAAGTTATTATTGGATCTCATAAAAAGAAAAAATTAAAACATTTAATTAATTCAGCTAAATCTAATGAAAGTGAATTAAAAAAATATTATGATAAAGAAAACTTTAAAATTGTTAAAGGTAATTCAGGATATGGATTTATTGAGGATACTTCTGCATTTCATAAGGCACATGCACCAATAAAAAAACCAAGATTAGCATTACAAATTCGTTACTATTAGAACAAATGAATGAAGCACAAATTAAAATTGGCACTAGTTCATGGGGTTCTAAAATTGGTATAAAAGATGCGATTAATTTGGGTGAGAAAATTATTGATCTTGGATTAAACTCATTTGACACAGCACCAAATTATGGTTCTGGTTATTCACATTACATCCTGAATCAGATTGGTGAAAAGAAAGAAATATTTATAGATACTAAATATGGACAAAATATTGAACTTACTTTTAAAGAATTTTTAAAAAGACTATATCGTTTTAAAAATTTAAAATCATTTAAACGATCATTTAAAAATATAAAGATAAATAATAAAGAGAGAAATGATGAAAGTTTTTGGGATCTTAATAAAATAGAACAGGCTTTATATACATCGATTGAAGATTTGTATAATTGTAATATTCAATCATTTTATCTTCATTCACCACCTCATGGTGTATTAAATACTGATTATCTAAATGAATTTTTACGACTATTTGAACAAAAAAAAATTCTATTAGGAATATCAGAACCTGATGTAAGAGATTTAATGTTAATAGTAAAAAATTTCCCTTCCATCAATTTACAAATCTCTTTAGATACTTTTTGGAAAAATAAAAATGATTTAATTAGTTACCCTAATAATATTATTATTAACGGTATCTTTAGAAAATTGAAAAATGAAGATTTACAAAATAATAAAACAAAAAATATTTTTTTTGCTGATTTTTTAGATATTTTAGAAAAAAAAAAGAATTATAAAATTATTCTTGGCATAAATTCTTATTACTCGTTTGAAAAATTAAAAAAAATAATAAAAGATTTTTCGAATATTAATTAATGAAAATGAAGAAAAGCATCAAAATATTAAGAATAATTCCAACGTTAGATCCTATGTATGGAGGTCCAAGTAAAACAATCATTGATACTTCTTTAATGATGGCAAATAAAGGTTTTGAGATTGATATTTTAACTGGATTACAAAAAAAAGGCTCTAAAGTATATAAAGCTAAAAAAAATACTTCACTTAATTCAAAAAAAATTAGAATTATTAATATGGGCAAACACTTTTTTGGAGATTATTGTTTTAATTTAAGACAATTTACATGGCTTTACAATAATAGAGATAAATATAATTTTGTAATTGTTCATGGATTATGGCAGTTCAGTACACTTATGGCCAGAATTCTACTCAAAAAAAATTATTTTATTTTTATTCATGGACAACTTGATCCATGGTTTAGCGAGAATTTTCTTAAAAAGATAAAAAAACAAATTTACTGGTTTTTTTTTGAAAAACGTAATTTATTGAATTCATCCTCAATCTTAATAACATCTCAAGGAGAGAAAAAAACTTTAAAAAATACTTATGTAAACACTAGTAATATAAACAAGAAAGTTGTTCGATACGGAATTTTAAAACCAAAAATTAATAGAAAAAAGGTACTAAATAGTTTCTATAAAAGTTTTCCCAAACTTAAAAAACATAAATTTTATTTATTTTTAGGTAGATTTCATGAAAAGAAAGGTTGTGATGTACTTATTAAATCGATTAAGGAAGTTGAAAAAAAAGTTGACGATATATTTTTACTAGCTGGTCCGAAAACTAATAGTAATTACGAAAAAAAAATTCAAATATTAATTGATAAATACAAATTAAAAGAAAAAATAATATTTTCAGATATGCTTCTGGATGATGTTAAATGGGGTGCAATTCTTGCATCAAAAGCGATGGTATTATCTTCTCATGGTGAAAATTTTGGAGTTTCATTAGTCGAGTCTATGTGTTTTGGAAAACCTGTTTTGACTACAAATAAAGTGAATATTTCAAACGAGATTTTAAAACATAAAGCAGGTTTAATTTCAAATGATAGTGTTGATGATTTTTCAAAGATCATTTTAAAGTTTAATAAATATAAAAAAAAAGAATTAAATATTTTCTCTAAAAATGCTTATAAATGTTTTGTAAACCAATTTGATTTATCTATTGAAAAAAATAGTCTAAGTGAGTTAATAAAAAAAAACATCAATCCCTAATAAATTAAGTTTAATAAAAGTTTTTTAACAAAGTGATTTTTCTAAATATCAAATCCATATTCAATTTTAATTGCTTCCTTAAAATTAATATCATTTTTTTTAATAGTCTTTTTTAGTTCTAAAATTTTAATATCAACTAATACTCGATACCAAAAACCTTGTAAAAAGCACCATAGAAAACCCTGCCACCCACATAAAAAACCTAATCTAAAGAAATATTTGTAAATGAAAAAAAGAAACGGTCGTAAAAACATTGGAAATTTATAATAAATATTGAATTTTAATTTCTTTTTCAGCATTTCTCTTTTTTCTAAATTAAACTTGTTATCCTGTTTCATTCTTTCATTATTTAAAAAAAACTCAATCATTTCTCTTGTTGCAAATCTATTGTGCTTATCTGTCCACCAATTTATGTTATTAATATTCTTATCAATGATATCTAATTCAGTAATTTCTATTAAACCATCAATTACTATATGTTCATCACTCCATGTATTTTCACATCTTCCTTTTCCATTTCTCCATAAACGAACTCCTCTTTGTGGAAAATCTCCACCAAAATTAATCTCCTTTTCAAAAAAATTTAATCTTCTAATTATTGATACACCACATGTTTTATCCGAAAGATTTTCTAAATATGTTTTTATATTTTTTTTGAAATTTTCAGATGGTATCTCATCAGGATCAATCCTTAATACCCATTCTGTATTAATATTTGCTTTATTTATTCCCCAATTTAATTGTGAGGAATAATTTAGCCACTCTTTTTGATAAAATTCAATATTGTATTTTTTTAAGATTTGTAGGGTACTATCAGTCGAAAAACTATCAATAACAACAATTTTTGTTATTGTTGTTCTTAAGGAATTTATACATCTTTCAATATGTTTTTCTTCGTTATTTGTGAGTATGATTGCCGTTATATTTGCTAACATTGTGTATTTCAAAAAAGTATTATGATTTATTGAAGATATTTTTTATTTTAGTGTCTATATCTAACTGACTCTCATCATTTTTAATATTTTTTGAAATATCTTTAATTTTTTTTTCTTTAAATGGATTTTTTACGAGATTAGTTTTTCCTAATGAGTTTGTTAACTCAGAAATCTTTTCAGATATTTTGCTTTTCTCGTTTTCTATATCTGTTAATTGTTCTTTCATAATATCATATTTTTTTTGGGAGTTTGATAGGTTGTGACTTAATCTTAAATTTTCTTCTTGGAAGAAAATAACTTTTTCTTTTAGATTATTTAATTCCTCAATATTATAATTTGAATTATCTTGCTTGCTGCTAACTCGCAATTTAATTAACTCCTCATGCATTTTTTTATTATTTTTAATTAATTTTCTCTCACTATCTCTTAGTGAAGATAGTTCATACTGCAAGTTTGTATTCATTTCGTTTAGTATTTTTTGTTTTTCCTCAGATTTTTCATCTGACAATTTTTTAATTGAGTTATTCTCTAATTCTAAAGATCTATTATTTTTAATAAGATTTTTTTCTTTTTCAATTAAGATTGAAATCTCATTCTTCAATTTGTAATTATTTTCTATTAAATTTTGTTTACTACTTTCAATTGAATTATTAATTTTTTCTAAGCTAGTTTTCTCATCTATTAATTTTATTTTATTTTTTTCTAATTCAGTAATTTGTTCATGATATTGGTCATTTATTTCTATTAAAAGCTTCTTATTTTTATTTAACAGGGAAACTTCACGTTGAAGTTTATTATTGTTGCTCAATAATAGCTTTTCATTTTTTTGAATTAGCTCTAATTCATCTTTCAACTGTTTATTCTGTTCAGATAAAAAGTTTTTTGACTCAGTTAAAACTATTAGGTTTTCCTCAAATTTACTATTTGAATTTAAATAGTTAGTTTCATTTTCAATTAAAACATTTATTTTATCTTTTAAAACTTCATTATTTTTTTCCAAAGAATTATAAGTCTCTTTAAGTGAATTTATAGTTTTGTTTAAAAGCAAATTCTCATTTTCCAGTGCTCTATTTTTATTAATTAAAATTAATTCCTTGTCTGATTGATTTTTTAAATCTTTTTGAAAATTAATAAATTTAAAATTGAGTATTTTTTCATTGTTTATTAAATCTGCAATTTGTTCTTTAAGTTTTTTATTATTTTTTAAATTTTGTAAATCTTTTTGTCTTAATTCCTTTATAATTTTTCTTAACTTATTATTTTCAACTTGCTGATCTAAAATAACTTTAATTGTATTTTTTCTGAATTTTTTACCTAATAATTTATATAACTCGTTAACAATTTCATTATTTTCATATTTTTTTGATTGTTTTTTTTTATCTATATTTTTTTTATTTAAATCTTTGTTTAAATTTATTGATTTTAAATTTTTATTTGAAATTATTTCAGATTTTTTATCAACAGGGTTATTTAAAATAAGAGGTTCAATAGTAGATACTTTTTTATCCTCGGTAGTTTTGACTGTTTTTAATTTTTTTCTCTCGAGTATGTTGTTGCTAGCTTCTAATATTTCAGTAATTGAATATATTTTCATTACAATTTTGATAATTATTTATTTTAATTAAATTGTCTACCTTCAATAAGCTTCAAAATGACTCAGTTTTTTAGATTTACTGAAAAATTCAATCGCCTTTGTATTTAAAAACGATATAGAAAGTCTTTAAAATTATATAAAGATCAAGAAATATAGTCCAATTATTCAAATACCATAAATCGTGTTCCATTCTTTTTTTCATAGTTTCTGGGTTTGGTGTTGCACCTCTTAATCCATTTACCTGTGCCCAGCCTGTTAAACCTGGATTGCATTTATGTCTTTTTAAAAAATTTTTAAATATACTCGAGTATTTTATATCATGTTCAACCATATGAGGCCTTGGACCGACAATTGACATTTCTCCTTTTAAAACATTAAATAATTGTGGAACCTCATCAATGCTAAATTGTCTGATGAATGTTCCACACTTTAATTTTCTTTTATCATCACTTGTTACTTGAACAGTTTTATCAAATGATCCTTTTTTTAAAGATCTTAGTTTAAAGATTTTAAACCTTCTACCGTCCCAACCTGTCCTATTTTGAGTGAACAAAATTGGAAATCCATCTTCTAAAAATATTAAAAGAGCTGAAAAAATTAGTATTGGAGAAGCAATTAAGAGAAATACGATAGATAATATTTTATCTAAAAGTATTTTTAAGAATAGGTTCATTCCATGGAAACGGGACATTTCATAATATTTATACTCAAATTTAGAATTTAGTAACTCTTGTGAGTCTAGGTTTGATGTGACATCTAAGTTGACAATTAGAATATCTACAGAAAATTTAATAATATTCTCTAAAAGTTTATTAATTTTTTGGGTTTTTGATTTTAAAATCCATATTTGTCCTAATTCGTGATATTCGAGTATAGATCTAATATCCTCACTATTTTTAAATATTGGTATTCGAATTTCATTTTTTAGTAATTTTAAATTTGTTTTTTCATAATCAGAAACAATACAGCATTTATAAATATTAATTGGGTCTCTTTTTTGTTTCATAAAATTTTTAATGTCATTAAATGATCCAACAAGCATAATATTTTTTTGAATAACATCGTTATTTACCATGTATTTATATAAATAATTAAATAGTTGCTTTGTTAAAAATAAATTAAATAAAAGAAAAATGATTGAATAAATATAATTCAGATTGACATCAAAATTTTGCTTTTTGACGAAATATAAGAAAAAAATAAATATCTTACATATAATTATTCCTCCTACATCTTGTCTTAAATATGAAATAAAATTGAATTTGTAACTTTTTCTTTTTTTTAAAAATAAGGATAACAAACAATAAAATATGCTAAGAATAATCGAAAAATAGAAGTATTGAGATTTAAGATAAATTTCAACATTGATTATATCATAAATTGTGTCTTCTTCTAAAATTGAAAATATATAGTAACTAAGAATAATTATTATCGACTTAAATATAAAGGTAAAATAAATATAAGCAGAGTCATCATTCTGTAAAACTTTTTCAAGTTTAAACATAAGATTATTCTTTAGGTTTATAATAGCTAGAATAATTATAATAATTAGGTGAATAGTTATAATAATATGAATAATAACTGTCTTTTGAAGTGTCTAGATCATTTATAATTATTCCATGTATTTTACTACCAACGTTTTGTATTTTTTTGATGGACGACATAAATGTCACTGTTCTTGTTGACTCCGATCGGATTAAAAAAAGATTATAATCAGATGCTTGTGCTAATATTAATGTATCTGAAACAGGTTGAACTGGCGGTGAATCTATAATGACATAGTCATAATCCATTTTAAGAATATCAAAAAATTTTTTAATTTGCTCTTTATTTACAATGTCAGACATATCAAACCTTTTTTCTCCTGATGTTATTATATCTAAATCAGTGCCAGGTACTTTGAAAATTGTTTCTTTTAATTGAGAAGATCCGGTGATTATTTCACCTAAACCAAAGATTTCTTTATCAAATTGATAGAAGCTATTTAAAACTGAAGGTCTTCTAATATCAGCTTCAATAAATAATACTTTGTTTGTTTTTTCAAGAGATAAAGCGAGGTTGAAGGCGTAAGTTGTTTTTCCTTCGGATGGATTACTAGATGTAACCATGAAACTTGAATTTTTTTTAAATTTTGATTCTATAATTGCTCTAGATGATCTAATACACTCTGAAAAATTCGACTCGCTATCTTCTAGAAACATTTGCAGTATGTGAAATCCTCTTTTTAATTTCGAAACCTTTGGAAGAACACCTACT
The DNA here is from genome assembly GCA_902546765.1 of uncultured Pelagibacteraceae bacterium. Lineage (GTDB taxonomy): Bacteria > Pseudomonadota > Alphaproteobacteria > Pelagibacterales > Pelagibacteraceae > Pelagibacter. The sequence goes on from CACCLG010000002.1 coordinate 87,710, forward strand.
TGAGGTGTATCTATTGAGTCTATTGCTTCTGGACTTTTAACAACTGAGGTGTTCATTTCTTTATAAAATACGAGACTGTAAAAAGCCATAAACGACAATAATAAACTAATAAAAAAATTTTGCGTAGGTTTAGGAGAGTATGGACTCAAAGGTAAGTTAGGTGTCTCAATAATTTTTAATTTTGATACTTGAAGATTTTGCGCTTCATTGGTCTCTTTTACTCTTTGTAAAAATGACTCATATAATTTTTTGCTACTTTCAACTTCTCTTGCAAATTTCATCATGCCTGATTCTTTTTCTTCTATGTCTCTTAGTTCATTTGTTGCTTCTTTTAATTCGTCTTCAGACATTTTTATAAAGTTTTCCATATTTCCTAACTCAAAAGCTTTTTGCTGAATACTAATATTTATTTTTTCTTTTAACTGATCTTTTAATTTTTGATGATATTCATTAGCTTTAACTAATTTTGGGTGTTTATCAGTATATATAAGTGATAATGATTGTATTTGATTTTCATTTGCTGATAAACTTTCTTGGATAACAGAAATGTCTTTTGCACTTCTTAACTCTTCAATTGCTAGCAAATCATCGACATTTCCGTCTGCAACTTTTATCGATAAAAGATCATTTTGTAGTTTTTGAGAATTTTTTTTTGCCTCTAATATTCTATTTGATATTGCTTCAATTTCTTTAATTTTTAAGCCTTTTACATCACCTGTATCAATAAGTTGATTTTCTTTTTTATAATCTGCAAGTTTTTTTTCTGCACCATCCATTTCTTTTACTAAGTCTCTAAGTCTATCAGTAATTTTTTTATTAGCATAATTTGTTATTTGTATTTTGCTATCTACCTCATATCTCTGATAGGATTCGATGATGCTTTTCAGTGCTAACTGTGAAATTTTAGGATTATTTGAAACAAATGAGAGCTGTAAAACATCACTTCTTGGAACATTTGTAACAGTAAAATTTTGGGTGAGAGTTGATTTTAAATATTCCTTATCAATTATAATTTTTTTTTTTAAGATCCTTTTAAAAAAAGATTCTTCTGTCTGGGCATATAAATCTTTAAATTGTAATCTATTTTTTTTATCTGCAACTATATACTCGAGAACCTCGTCACTTTTTAAAATTGCTATTTGATTATTTATTCGGCTAGCTTGATTGTCTAGTGCATAGACCTCTTCTATATTTACAATATTATTTTCTTCAGGTGAGATAACTATTGTAGCTTCGCTAATATATTTCTTCTCTAAATTTAAGGATATAATGAAGACTAGGATAGAAATTAATAAAGTTAGAAGTAATAAGTTTTTAAGATTTTTTTTTACAACTAAAATTAAAAAACGCAAATCACCTATGTCAAGGAAATTTAGAATTGAGTTTAATTTATTTATCATTAAATTTAAAAATTGATTTATTTAAAATGTATATATTAAATTTTTAAATAAAATAAATTAACAAAAAAAACATTATTTTATGGGGTTTTTTTAAACTTTTATCATCTAAAATAATATAAATAAAATATAATTGAGGTAATTTTATAAAAAAAATATAAAAACCAATACTGTATGTTATCGAAATTTTTAAAGTTATTTTTTTTTTCTGTTTTATTATCAAGTTGTACTGCACAAAATATAATTGAAACATCTGTTTCTACTGGCATAAATAAAAATCCAAGATCCAAGCAAGCATCTGATAAAAGTTATGGAAATTATAATATTCAAGATGTAGAGATCAATTTCATTAGAGTAAACAAACTTACAGATAACGAAATAAATTATTATAATGATAAAAAATTAGATTTATTGGATCATACAGTTAAAACTCACAAAGATATCTATAACTATAATTACGAATACGTATTAGGACCATCAGATATTATAAACATTAATTTAACAGACTCCGATGATATTGATGATACATACAAAATAGATGAAAATGGAATGATTGATCTACCTGTAGCAGGAAAAGTAAAAATAAGTGATTTAAAAATTACAGAAGCTCATAATATTTTAAGATCTGTAATTCGAGAATTTTATAAAAACCCAGATTTACAAATAACAGTTGAAGAATTTAATAGTAGCAAGGTCTATGTCGTAGGAGCTGTTAAAACTCAAATAACAATTAATTTAAACCAAGAACCCATTAAACTTATAGAAGCAGCAATAAAAGCTGGTTTCGACAAAGTATCAGGAACAAAAGGATTTTTAAGGAGAGATAACACTGTTTACAAGATTAATTTAGAAAATGCGTATCAAAGTATTGATGATAAGGAAAATTTTTACTTAAAAAAAAATGATGTAATTTTTATTGATACAAATTCAGATGCAATACACGTATTTGGGGAAGTTATTAAACCTGGTGTTTATTATCCAAATTTAGATTACTCGTTAACAGAGCTTATTTCAACTAGCGGTTTAAATCAATTAACTGCTAATGCTGAAAAGGTTTATGTAATTAGAGAAAATTATGAAAAATTTTTAAAAATTGACGTTTTTATTTTAGATATATCTAATCCCATAAATTTTATAGCTGGGAGAAAATTCAAGCTACAGCCAAAAGATATTGTTTACATCCCTCCAACAAAAATTGTCAAATGGAATAGAGTTATAAGCTTACTGCTTCCTCAAACAGATCTATTTAACTCATACAATCCTATTATTCAAGATGGTGTTAAGGGTGGTGCTAATGCTAACCAGACCGGTGATACAGGCTAAAAAAAAAATTTCTATTTATTGTGATTAAAAAGATACTCGCAATCAATATTTGATTTATTGGAATGTGTAATGAAAAATCAAAAACTAAAATAATTATTGTAAAAGTCAGTAACATGAAAAAATTGAAGTTATAATTTATTTTTTTAAAAAAGATTTTGATAAAAGAAAAAACGAGTATCAAAAATCCAACGATCCCTAGCTCTCCTATAAATTCAATTAGACTAGAGTGGGCATGATTTGCGAAAAGATTGGATATTTGCAAAAATTTTAATTTAAATAAATTTTCAAAACCGCCTAGACCATATCCAAAAAATAAGAAATTTCTAATTTCAAAAAATCCAAATTTTATTATCTCTAATCTGGAAATTTTATTAGTATCACCTATACTAAAGTCTTCTGTTAAAAACGCAAAACGCTGAATTAGTTTAGTGCTTCCAAAAAAATAGCCCATAAATAATATATCGAATAAAATAATAAATAATAAAATATATCCAAAAGCTGTATTTTTATTTTCTGAGTAAAATTGATTATTTAAAAAATATAAAACAACAGTAATTAACATAAGAAAATTACCTAATTTTGAGAAAGAAGTGATTATTGCAATAGCAATAAAAACTGTGAATATTCTTATGTAAATTTTAGGAAAAAAAAGGTCTTCACTTAATTTATTTTTTTTATCAATAATTTTCATATACTCTAACGAGCTAATCAAACAAATCATCATAAAAACAGAGAAAACTGTTCTATTTACGAAAAATCCGGTAGCTGAATCTTTGTAAGGATTTTTTAATAAGAATAATTCTGGATTACCATTTAAGTAAAGTAATACTGCAAAAATAGAATGAAAAGTGCCTAAAAGAGACAAAAAAAAATAAAATCTTACTATATGGATTCTTTTATAAAATATCATTTTAAATATTAAC
>CACCLG010000003.1 GCA_902546765.1 uncultured Pelagibacteraceae bacterium
AGAGATAATAAAAAAAATTAAAAGACTAAAACCAAAAAAAACTGCATTATGTGCTGGAAATGTTGCAACTGCTAATGCTGCAAAATATTTAATTAAATTAGGTGTAGATATTATTAAAGTAGGTATTGGTCCAGGATCAATTTGCACAACAAGATTGGTTGCTGGAATTGGTGTTCCCCAACTAAGTGCTATTTTAAGTGTTAAAAAAGGAATGGGAAAAAGTAAATGTAGTTTGATAGCTGACGGAGGAATAAAATTTTCAGGAGATATTGCTAAAGCTTTAGCGGCTGGTTCTGATGCAGTTATGATTGGGTCTTTATTTGCAGGAACTGATCAAGCTCCAGGTAAAATTATAAAAAGGAATGGAAAATTATTTAAAAGCTTTAGGGGAATGGGTTCTATTGGTGCAATGAATAAAGGATCAGCTGATAGATATTTTCAAACTAAACAAAAAGATACCTCAAAATATGTTGCTGAAGGAGTTGAGGCATTTGTAAAATATAAAGGATCAGTAAAAAAAATAATTTATCAATTAGTAGGAGGGTTAAAGTCATCCATGGGATACCTTGGATCACCTAGAGTTGTAGATTTAAGAAAAAAACCTAAATTTGTAAAGATAACCAAAGCTGGATTTTATGAAAGTATGGTACATAATATAGATGAATTAAAAAAATGATTTTAAAAATATTCACCTTTTGCGTATTTATACTTGGTTTAAGCTCAATAGTTAATGCGAGCGAAAATAATTTTTATGATAAAGGTAAGAAATTATTTGATGAAGAAAAATACGAAGAATCAAAATTTCAGTTTGAAAGAAGTATTGTATACAATCCTAAACATTCAGATTCATATCTTTATTTAGGAAAAATTTTTAAAATAGAAAAAAATACTAAAGAGGAAGAAAAAAATATTAATACTGCTTTGTTATTAGATCCAAAAAATGAAGAGGCAATGTATATTTTAATTGATCTAGAATTAGAAAGGTCAAATTTTTCAAAGGTTCAAGATTTAAAAAAAGATTTTAAGAAAATCTGTAATACATTATGTGAAAATTTAACTTCTATAGATACAAGACTTAAAGATTTTGAAAAAAAAGATGCTTCTTGAGAACAGTCTTAAGAAAATCTTGATAATAGATTTTGGTTCGCAGTTCACACAACTAATAGCAAGAAAAGTAAGAGAACTTGGTGTTTATTGTGAAATTATCAGTCATCACAAATCAAATAATATTAAACTTTTAGATAAAAATGTTAGTGGGCTTATATTATCTGGAGGGCCTTTAAATGTTTATCAAAGTAAAAAAGTAAAATTTCATAAAAATTTACTAAATTCTAATATTCCAGTGCTTGGAATATGTTTTGGTCACCAAATAATATCAAAAGAATTAGGCGGCAAGGTTAAACAATCAAAATCAAGAGAATTTGGTTTAGCAAAGGTTAAAAAAGTAAAAGAGAGCATTCTTACAAAAGATTTTTTTACAAAAAAAGAAAATAATGTCTGGATGAGCCATGCAGATGAAGTTACTAAATTACCAAAAGATTTTAAGGTAATAGGGAAAACAAATAATGCAAAATTTTGTATAGTTGAAAATTCTAAGAAAAAACTATTTGGTATTCAGTTTCATCCAGAGGTAACTCATACAAATAGAGGAAAAATTATCTTAAGAAATTTTGTATTTAAAATATGCAAAATTAAAAGAAACTGGTCTTCTAAAGATCAGAAATTAAAGCTTATTGATCAAGTTAAAACACAAGTTGGTAATTCAAAAGTCATTTGTGCCCTCTCGGGTGGCGTAGACAGCAGTGTTGTTGCAAAATTACTATCTAATGCAATTGGTAACCGATTAACTTGCATATTTGTAAATACAGGACTTTTGAGAAAAGATGAGGAAAAGCAAGTTGTTCATACATTTAAAAAACGGTTTAAAATTAATCTAGTTTATGTGAATGCAGAAAAACAGTTTTTAAATAAATTGAAAAATATTTCTGACCCTGAAAAGAAAAGAAAAATAATTGGAAATTTATTTATTAAAATTTTTGAAAATTATGCAAAAAAAATCAAAAACGCTCAGTTTTTAGCACAAGGAACTTTATACCCAGACTTAATTGAGAGTAAATCTGTAACTGGAAGTCAAACATCAAAAATTAAATCTCATCATAATGTCGGAGGTTTACCAAAAAAAATGAATTTAAAATTAGTGGAACCTTTGAAATATTTATTTAAGGATGAGGTTAGAAAGTTAGGTTTAGAGCTTGGATTAAATAAAGAGATAATATCAAGACATCCTTTTCCAGGACCTGGTTTAGCTATTAGAATGCCAGGAACTATAACAAAAGAAAAAATTAAAATTTTAAAAGAGGCTGATCATATTTTTATAGATGGATTGAAAAAAAATAATCTTTATCATAAAATTTGGCAAGCTTATGCTGCTTTGCTACCTGTAAAAACTGTTGGTGTGATGGGTGATAATCGAACATATGAATACTTATGCTTATTAAGAGCAATAACATCTGAAGATGGCATGACTGCAGATTTTTTTAAATTTGAAAAATCTTTTTTACAGAACATTTCTAACCAAATAGTAAATAATATAAGAGGAATTAATAGGGTAGTATATGACGTCACTTCAAAACCACCTAGCACCATTGAATTAGAATAATAAGAATGTATTAATTAATGACACAATATGTACATAATACTTTATTAAATTATTATATCTAAAAAAACCAAATGTTAGATAAAGTAAAAAAAATAAAACAAAAAAAAAACAAGTCAAAAATTGTTTGTCTAACAGCATATTCAAAAAATATTGCAGAAGAAGTAGATAAATTTACAGATCTTATTTTAGTTGGAGATTCTCTTGGATCGGTTCTTTACAATTACAAATCAACCAGACAAGTCACACTTGAAAAAATGATAGAACACTCAAAGAGTGTTAGATTGGGAATATCTAAAAGTCTAATGATTGTAGATATGCCATATAATACTTATAGAAATAAAGCTGAGGCTTTAAAAAACTGCAAAAAAGTAATGAAAGAAACAAAATGTGACGGAGTAAAATTAGAAGGTGGACTTAGAATTAAAGAAATAGTTAAACACTTAATTAAGAACAAAATACCTGTTTTAGGCCATCTTGGTATAACTCCTCAAACTGTTAGAGGAAAATTTAAATCAAAAGGAAAGTCTGCACGTGAAAGAAAACGTCTATTAAGTGATGCTGGACTTTTAGAAAAATCTGGAGCATTTGCAATAGTTCTTGAATGTGTAAAGGGCGATTTGTCAAAAGAGATTACTAGAAAAATTACAATTCCAACGATTGGAATAGGATCATCTAATAATTGCGATGGTCAAATTTTAGTCACTGATGACATTTTAGGACTAACTCAATCAAAAATAAAATTTGTTAAAAAATATATTGATTTAAAACGTTATATCCGAGAAGGAATTAGCAAATTTTCAAAAGAGGTTAAAAGCAAAAAATATCCTAGTAAGAAATATTCTTATTAAAAATATTTTTTAAATTCCTCATTTATATTTATTATTTCTAAATCAACCATTCCACCTATTATTAATTGGATGGCTACTAGCAAAATAAAACCTAAACCTATATAGGCAATCCATAAATGTTTTTGAATATAATTTGCTAAGTATGTTGCTAAAGCACCAGTTAATACTACTGATAAAACTAATCCAAATATCATAAATCCAAAGTTACCTTTTGAGGCTCCAACGACGCCAATAACGTTATCAAAGCTAATTGTAATATCAGCAAATAGAACCTTGTAGATACTTTTAATAAATGATGGTTCCATTGACTTTTTTTTTGGTGATTTAATTTTTTGAATTTCAAATAAATCTTTTCTTAAATCATTTACAATCCAAATTAAAAGCAACCCTCCTAAAATTTTGATGAAATAGAATTTAAATAGGTATGTAGCAAATATTGCAAAAACTACTTTAAAAACAAGCGCACCTACAACACCCCAAAAGATAATTTTTTTTCTATTTTTGGGAACAAAGTTTGCAGCAATTAAGCCAATTATAATTGCATTATCTGCAGCTAAAATTATATCAATAAAGATAATTTGTAATAGTATTAAGGATTGTTCTATCAATTTAAAATTTTTACTTTTTTTTGGCTATTAAGTTACACTATATAAATAATTTTAATTATTTTGCTAACTAAAATTTTTTACGTATAAAGTTTATTTTAATATCTGTTAAAGACTTGTTAATACTTTGATTTTTCACCAGCTATGACAGCTTTAAGTTGATCATATTCCTCACAACCACAACCTTTTAAAACCTCAAGTCTTTCTACAGCAAGATTATGCCTATTTGTTGCAACATATAATTCACCTAAATATTCATTTATACCTTTATGTTTTGGATCGATAGCTAAACCTTGAAGGTAATATTTCTCTCCGTTCTCAAAATCACCCAATTTTCTAGTTGTAAAACCTAAATAGTTAAGAGTGTCGGCTTTATTTGGTTTACTCTTATTTGACTTCACTAAAAATTTCAAAGCTCTTTCATATCTTTTTTTTGCCTTATCAACTTTTCCGTCTATTTCATACTTTTTTGCAGCTTTTATAAGTTTTACAGCTTTATCATAATTGGATTTTGTATCCATATCCCCAGACCCACTGCTAGATGATGACGATCCTGCAGCAAGCGAATTAGAAGCTAATCCCAAAGTTAACAAAAGAACGACAAAAATTTTTTTCATTTTTTAAATTTTTCCATTTTATTAAGTGCTTTTAGTTCAAAACCATTATCCATCAAGTTTTTTTTAATTAACTTTGCTGTCTCTAATGAACTAAGATTATCTCCATGTATGCACACAGAGTCTATTTCACAAGGTATCTGCCTTCCACTGTGACAATTAAGTGACTGATTTTTTACCATACTTAATACGTGTTTTTTGGCTTCTTCAGGGTCGGTAATAAGAGCATGAGATTTTTTTCTAGAAACTAAGTTTCCATCATCTTCATAGTTTCGATCAGCAAAAATTTCACACGCAATTTTCATATTTAACTTTTTTGCGGCTATTTCCATTTTAGAACCAGTTGGAACTAAATAAATAATATCATTACTAATTTCATGCACTGCTTTTGCAAGAGTGATTGCTAAATCCAAATCTTCACAGGCCATATTATTTAATGCACCATGTGGTTTTATATGTGTAACACTTTCTCCGTGATCGGATGCAATTTTTTGTAAAATTTCATATTGATCTAATATTAATTTTCTTATTTCATTGGATGATAAGTTCATTCTTTCTCTTCCAAAATTGTCTGGATCATTAAAGGAAGGGTGGGCTCCAATACTTACATTATTTTTTTTAGATACTTTTATAACATCATTCATTGTTTCTTCATCGCCAGCATGATAGCCACAGGCTATATTTGCAGAATTTACTATCTCAAGTAAATCAGGATCATGTTTATTTGAATGATGTTTGGATTTTTCACCTAAATCACAATTTATATTAATTTCCATAGCAATAAAGTTTAAAGTATAACATGGCATGATAAAAAATATATCAAATCTTGGTGACGCAGCAGTTTATTGTGATTTTGGTGATGAGGTTAACAAAGAAATAAATTCAAAAGTAATTAATTACTTTCAAAATTTAAAAGACTGTAAGTTTGAGGGAATTACAAATTTAACTCCATCTTACAACAAGTTAATAGTTTCATTTGATTTATCAATTACGAATTTTGAAAAAACTAAAAAAATTATTGAAAATTTAGAGATTAAAAAAAATTATAGTATATCTAAAAAAAAAATTCAAATTCCAGTATGTTGTGAGGATGAATATGCATTGGATCTTAAAAAACTTGAAAGAATATTAAATAAACCAACTGATGAAATTTTAGATACTTTTTTTTCAAAAGAATATTTCTGTTATATGACAGGTTTTATTGCAGGTATGCCTTTCTTAGGAGATATTGATAAAAATTTGCATGCTAAAAGATTAGAAACTCCTAGAGTTAAAGTTCCAAAAGGTTCAATAGGTTTAACAGAACAATTTTGCAATATTTACACTTTTGAAAGCCCAGGTGGTTGGAATATAATTGGTAAAACACCCTTGGATGTTTTTGATTCACTGAACGAAGACAATCCAAATTTAATTAATCCAGGAGATACCGTTGGTTTTATTAAAATCAATAAGGAAAAATATAAAAACTATAATGAGTGAAAATTTTTTCAAGGTCATAAGAGCAGGGATCAACACAACTTTTCAGGATTTAGGTAGAAATAATCTAAATCATATTGGAATACCAATAAGTGGGGTGATGGATAAAAGAAATTATATTATTGCCAACAAAATTCTACAAAATGATCCAGGCTATCCGGTAATAGAATTTGCATATCAAGGACCAAGATTAGTTTATCACGGTGAACCTTTAAATATATTAGTTGCAGGAGACGTAAAATTTAAAATTTTTAAAAATAAAAATGAGATTGAGGGTAAATGTTATAAAACAATTACATTAGAGGATCATAATGAAATTGATTTAATTTCAACAAATAAATCTGTTTATGGTTATCTGGCTATTGGAGCTGAACTTAACATAGATTATCAATGGAAAAGCTGCTCTATAAACACAAGAGCTAATATCGGCTCAAATAACGGTAAAAAACTACAAGATAATCAAATGATTGAAGTTTCAAAAATTAAAGAATTATCAAGAAGAAAATTAGATCACATTAATTCTAAAATTGAAAATATAAGAGTTATAAAAGGAACTAATTTTCATTATTTTTCCAAAGAATCTCAAGCTAAGTTTTTTAAAAAGGAATACAGCGTGACCAAACTTACAGATAGAATGGGAATGCGTTTAGAGGGAGAGAGATTAGACAATATTATTAATACCAATATTAAATCTGAAGGGCTTGTAAAAGGAGTTATACAAATCCCAGCTGATGGTAATCCTATTATAATGCTTGCAGATCATGGTACAATAGGCGGGTATCCAAAAATAGCTATTGTTATTAGTGCTGATTTCGACAGACTCTCACAATTAACACCCGGATCAAAAATAAAGTTTAAAGAAGTGAATTTAAAAGATGCAGAAACAATTTTTAAATTATATGAAATGGAAACAAATAATATAATTTCAAAAATCTTGTGAATATAATTTCAAAAATACCAGGTCCATTATTAGTATTTTTAGGTGCCTGTAGCCTTAGTTTTGGTGGTATGATTGTAAAGTTATTTGAAGGATCAACTTTATGGCAAATATTATTTTGGAGATCTCTTTTTTTTATAATTGTTGTATTTTTATTCTTAATAATTTCTTATAAACAAAAAATTTTTACTGTGCTTATTAAATCTGGTATTCCAGGTTTATTTGGTGGCTTAATTTTAGCAGTAGGCTTTGCAAGTTATGTTTTTGCAATGTACAATACTACGGTAACAAACACTAATTTTATAATTCAGACACAAACAATATTTCTTGCTGTATTTGGTTATTTATTTTTAAAAGAAAAAATATCTAAAATCACTTTAGCTTCAATCATTTTGGCAATAGCTGGTATAATCATGATGTTGGGTAATTCTTTATCACCTGGAGAAATGTCTGGAAATATTGTGGCATTTCTAATGCCAATTTCATTCGCAATTTTAATTTTGGTAGTAAGAAAATATCCAAAGATTGACATGGTCCCACTTCAACTTGTAGCAGGTATTTTTGCAATGATTATTGGATACTTGATGTCACCAACTATTGCAATTTCTAGCCATGATATTTTTTTAGGATTTTTAGCTGGTTTTTTTCAATTGGGATTTGGATTTATTTTTATTACAGTTGGTGCAAGATCCACACCTTCTGCATTTGTTGGTATTATTATGCTTACAGAAGCGGTTCTAGGTCCTCTGTGGGCATGGATGTTTGTAAACGAAAACCCTCCCTATATTGTTTTAATTGGTGGTTCTGTGGTTATATTTGCAGTTCTATTGCAGTTTTTAAGTTTATTTTTTCAAAAAAAGTCCGCATAATCGTTTAAGTTTTATAATAAATTGTGTTATAAATCTGTTACGGGAGAGACTACTTAATGTAGCGCCGAAGGAGCAAATACCCAATAATCTCTCAGGCAAAAGGACCGTACGTATTAACTCTGGAAAGAGATTAAGTTCTCGCCGAAGGAGCAAAACTCTCAGGCAACAAGACAGAGGGGTTTAAAGAGTTAATATGATTAAAAAAACACCTTTATACAATTTACATATCCAACACGGTGCAAAAATGGTTGAGTTTGCAGGTTATCAAATGCCTATTCAATATAAGAGTGGAATAATCCAAGAACATAAATTTACTAGAGAAAATGCTGGTATATTTGATGTGTCACATATGGGACAGCTATTTATTAGTGGCTCAAATCAGCTTACAGATGATCTTGAAAAAATATTTCCGATCAATTTAAAAAATTTAAAGACAAATCAAAGTAAATATTCTTTTTTAATGAACGACCAGGGAGGAATATACGATGATTTAATAATTACAAAATTAAAAGATGGTTACTTAATTATTTTAAATGCAGCATGTAAAAGCCGAGATTTTGAAATTATTAAAAAAAAATTAGAAAATAAATATGAACTTAATTTAGATGAAAGCCTATCTTTAATTGCAATACAGGGTCCAAAAGCAAAAAATGTATTGGGAAAAGTAGTTTCAAAAATAACTAATCTTAAATTCATGAATGGAGAAGAATTTGAATATGATAGTTCAAATATTTATATAACAAGATCTGGTTATACTGGTGAAGATGGTTTTGAGGTATCTTTAGAAAATGAAAAAGCTGAAAAATTTGTTAACCAATTAATTAATTATGGCGCTAAACTTATAGGACTCGGTGCGAGAGACACATTAAGATTAGAGGCTGGATTATGTTTATATGGTAACGACCTTGATGAAAAAACAAGTCCGATTGAAGCAAACCTTAAGTGGGCAATACCAAAATCACGAGTTAATACTTATTATCCTGGTTCAGATATTATAAAAAAACAAATTGATGACGGAGTAAAAACTTTAAGAGTTGGTATCAAACCTGAAACAAGAGTAATAGCAAGAGGAAATACGAAAATTTTTGATCAAAATGATAAAGAAATAGGTAAAGTTACAAGTGGTACATTTGGACCAAGTGTTGAGTGTTCAATTGCAATGGGGTATGTTGAAAATAATTACTCACCAACAAATACAAAAATCTTTTTAGAAGTTAGAGGAAAAAAAATTCCAGCAAATGTTTGTGATTTACCATTTTATAAAAAAAACTATGTAAAAGGAGAAAAAAATGTCTGAAGTTAAATTTTCCAAAGAGCATGAATGGATTACGCTGGAGGGTGAGGTTGCAACTATTGGAATTACAAAACATGCAACCGAAATGTTGGGTGATATTGTTTTTGCTGAGTTACCAGAAAAAGGGAAAAATGTTGAAAAAGATGGAACTGCAGGTGTTGTAGAGTCTACAAAAGCCGCAAGTGACGTTTACACACCTATCAGTGGAGAAGTAGTTGATATAAATCAATCTATTGTAGACGATCCAGCAAAAATTAATGAGGACCCTGAAGGTGCTGCATGGTTTTTTAAATTGAAAATAAAAGATTTGTCCGAATTAGACACGTTAATGAATAAAGAAGAATACGAGAAATTTGCAAAGGAGACATCAAGCTAATGTTACATAATTCACAAAAAGACTTTATTCGAAGACACATAGGTCCTTCAAATAATGAGCAACAAAAAATGCTTAAAGAACTTAACTTTAAGTCATTAGATGAACTTATAAATAGTACTGTTCCAGATAAAATACAGTTCAAAGGTGAATTAAATATTGGTGAGCCTAATTCAGAATATGAAGCACTTAGAAAATTAAAATCAATTTCAAAAAAAAACCAAATCTACTCTAATTTTATTGGCATGGGTTATTATGGAACTTATACGCCGTATGTAATTTTAAGAAATATATTGGAAAATCCTGGTTGGTATACATCATACACCCCTTACCAACCTGAGGTGGCTCAAGGAAGATTAGAAATGTTATTAAACTTCCAACAAATGATTGTTGATTTTACAGGAATGGATATTGCAAATGCATCTCTGCTTGACGAAGGTACGGCAGCTGCAGAGGCTATGGGTTTAAGTCATAGACTTAACAAAAGTGATAGTAACTTAGTTTTTGTCTCAGAAAATTGTCACCCACAAACTATCGAAGTTATACAAACTAGAGCAGAACCTATGGGTTTAAAAGTTCTTGTCGGTGATGAGGACAAAGTTTTGGATCAGTTAAAAGAGGATATTGTTTGTGGAATTTTACAATACCCAGGAACTCTAGGTGACATTAAAGATCCAAGTGAACATATAAGTAAAATCCGTAAAAAAAATGGTAAAGCGATCTTGGCTTGTGATTTATTAGCACTTGCTAAATTAAAAACACCAGGAGAACTTGGTGCAGATATAGCTGTCGGTAGCTCTCAAAGATTTGGTATTCCAATGGGATACGGAGGACCTCATGCAGCTTTTTTTGCAACAAAAGATGAATTTAAAAGATCTATGCCAGGAAGAATCGTTGGTGTTTCAGTCGATAGACATGGAAATAAGGCATATAGATTATCTCTACAAACTAGAGAGCAGCATATCAGAAGAGACAAAGCAACAAGTAATATTTGTACAGCACAAGCATTACTAGCAATTGTATCAGCAGCTTATGCAATATATCATGGACCACAGGGATTAAAGGAAATTTCTGAAAGAGTATCTCAGCTAGCAAAAAATTTTGCTGATAAAATAAAACAATCTGGATATGAATTATACTCAGATTATTTTTTTGATACTGTAACTATAATCACTAAAGAGAAGACTGATCAAATTTTCAAAAATGCTTTAGATCAAAAAGTTAATATAAGAAAAGTAAATTCAGAAATGCTTGCAATTTCTTTTGACGAAAGAAAAAATGTTTATAGAGTTAATCAATTACTTAAAATTTTTAATGCAGCAGAATCAATAAAAAAAGAGGATCCTACAGTAAGTTTACCTAACCTACCGAAAAATTTATTAAGAACTTCAAAATATTTAGAGCATCCTGTTTTTACTTCATATCACTCAGAAACAGAAATGCTTAGATATCTTAAAAAGTTGGAAGATAAGGACATAGCTCTTAATAGAACTATGATTGCACTAGGCTCGTGTACAATGAAATTAAATGCTACCGCAGAAATGATACCTATTTCGTGGAGAGAATTAGCCGAGCCTCATCCATTTGTTCCTGTTGAACAGATGGAAGGATATCGAGCGTTGTTCACTGATCTTAAAAATTGGTTAAGATCAATAACTGGTTTTTCTGGTGTTTCTCTTCAACCAAATGCAGGCGCTCAAGGTGAATACGCTGGACTAATGGTGATAAGAAAATATCATTTAGATAGAGGGGAACAAAATAGAAATATATGCTTAATTCCAAGCTCAGCACATGGAACTAATCCAGCAAGCGCCCAGATGGTGGGAATGAAGGTGGTAGTAGTTAATTGTGATAAAGAGGGAAATGTTGATTTTGAAGATTTAAAGAAAAAAGCCGAGACACACTCGGAAAATCTCGGAGCTTTAATGGTTACATATCCATCCACACATGGAGTATTTGAGGAAAAAATAAAAGATATCTGTGATTTAATTCATAAACACGGAGGCCAAGTTTACATGGATGGTGCAAACTTAAATGCCCTTGTGGGTATAGCAAAACCAGGAAATTTTGGTCCTGATGTTTGTCATATAAACTTACATAAAACATTTTGTATTCCTCATGGAGGAGGGGGACCTGGAATGGGACCTATAGCATGTAAAAGGCATTTACAAATTTATCTTCCCAATCACCCAGTTGTTAAAGATTGTGGACCTTCAACAGGAATTGGACCTGTCTCAGCAGCACCTTGGGGAAGCTCAAGTATCTTATCAATTTCCTGGATGTATATCAAAATGATGGGATCTCAAGGATTAAAACTTGCAACACAAATTGCGATACTAAATGCAAATTACATAGCTAATAGGTTAAAAGATCATTATCCAATACTTTATAAAGGCTCAAATGGTAATGTGGCTCATGAATGCATTATTGATATAAGATCAATTAAAAGTGAAACAGGTATTACCGAAGAAGATATTGCCAAAAGGTTAATAGATTACGGTTTCCACGCACCTACAATGTCATGGCCAGTAGCTGGTACAATGATGATAGAACCAACTGAAAGTGAGAGCCTATCCGAACTAGATAGATTTTGTGATACCTTGATTAGCATTAAATCAGAAATTGACATGATTAAGTCAGGTAAATTTGATAAAGTTGATAACCCAATAAAAAATGCTCCACACACTGATTTTGAATTAGCTTCGGATGAATGGAAACATAAATACTCCAGAGAGCAAGCTGCTTATCCTGCAAAATTTTTAAGAGTAAATAAATTTTGGCCTCCAGTTGCAAGAGTAGACAATGTTTATGGAGATAAAAATATATTTTGTACCTGTCCAAGTATTGATGAATTCAAAGAAGATGCTGCATAAGTTTTAATGAAAATTGGAGTTGTTGGATCTGGCATCTCAGGCCTAGGCGCAGCTTACTATCTTTCAAAAAAACACCAAGTTGATTTATTTGAAAAAGAAGATCATTTTGGGGGTCACTCTCATACGATTGATTTATTAATCGAGGAAAAAAAAATATCTGTTGATATTGGTTTTATAGTTTTTAACCATAAAACTTATCCTAACTTAATTAAATTTTTTGATGAAAATAAAGTTCACATAGAGAAAAGTGATATGTCTTTTGCTGTGTCAGTTAAGGATACTAAATTTGAATATTGCGGGAGAGGTTTGAAGGGTATTTTTGCAAATAAATCAAATTTATTTAATAAATCTTTTTTAAAAATGTTTTTTGACATTCTAAAGTTTTATAAAAATTGTGACAGAATAAACAATTTTGATGAAAAAATTACTTTAGGAGATTATTTAATTAAAAATAAATTATCTGAGTCATTTATAAATTTTCATTTAATACCAATGGTTTCAGCTATTTGGTCTATGCCACCGTATGAAGTTAGTAAAATGCCTTTGAAATTTTTCCTAAAATTTTTCCAAAATCACGGTTTATTTAAATTGAAAAACAGACCACAATGGTACACAGTTACAAAAAGAAGTCGGACTTATGTTGCAAAAGTACTTTCAAGTATAAGTGGTGAATATTATAAAAATTATAATGTTAATAAATTAATAAGAAGACCAAAAGGAATTGATTTATATTATGGTGATAAAAGTGAATTTTTTAGTTATGACAAAGTGGTTTTAGCTAGTCACGCAGATCAAGCATTATCTATAATTGATGAACCAACAAATGAAGAACAGGAGATTTTATCTTCGTTTAAATATAGAGAAAATATTGCGGTCATACATACAGATGAAAGTATAATGCCTAATAATAAAGATATTTGGAGCTCTTGGAATTCAATTGTGGATAAAAACAATATAGAAAAAAATTCTATAACTTATTGGCTAAATCTTTTACAAAATTTAGATTTTGATAAAAATATATTTTTAACTTTAAATCCTAATTTTGAAATTAATGAAGACAAAATACTAAAAAAAGTAAATTTTACCCATCCATATTTCGATCAGTCGGCACTTGATAACCAAAATAAATTAAAAAATTTACAAAATAAAAAAAATTTACTTTTTTGCGGGAGTTATTTTGGATATGGTTTTCATGAAGATGGAATTAAATCATCCATTGAAATGACAAAAGCCATAGATGATTAAGAATTCGAAAATTTATATTGGAAAAGTAATACACAAAAGATTCAAACCTAAAGAACATTATTTTAAATATAATGTATTTTCATTATTAATAGATTTAAACGAGTTAGACCAAATTAACAAAGATATAAAATTTTTTTCATACAATAAATTTAATATTATAAGTTTTTTTGATAAAGATCATGGGGACAGAGATGGATCATCCATCAAATTATGGGTTAAAAAAAATCTAAAGAGTATTGGAATTATAACAGAAGATATAAGTATAAAATTATTATGCTATCCAAGAATATTTGGATATGTGTTTAACCCTTTAAGTATTTTTTTTATATATAACAATCACTCAGAATTAATTTCTATATTTTATGAGGTAAAAAATACTTTCGGTGAGCAACATACATATATATTCAAAGCTAAAGATGAAAAAACAATTCATAATAAATGTAAAAAAAAATTTTACGTTTCACCTTTTATAGAGATGGATTGTGAGTACCATTTTAAAACACTTAATCCAAGGGAACAACTATCAGTAGTAATTAACCAAAATGATAAAGATGGTAAATTATTGTTTGCTTCTCAAGACGGTATATCGAAGGATTTTAATAACAAAAATTTAATATTATCTTATTTAACTCACCCGTTAATGACTTTTAAGATTATAGGAGCTATTCATTATGAAGCATTTAAATTATGGGTAAAAAGAATAAGACTCGTAGCTAAAAAGATTAAATTAAAAAATAATATTACAATTGAAAGTAAATGAATTTAAATAATTGGTCAGATAAAATAGTTTTTAGCTCACTTAAACTAATTAAAAAAGGACATCTTATTCTGACAAATTATAATGACGAAAAATATTTATTTGGTGATCCAAATCAAAAACTTAAAGTAAAAATTAAAATAAATAAACCTGGACTAACTTATCAAATTGTTAAAAGTGGTAGTACGGGACTTGCAGAAGCTTACATGCGAGGTGATTTTGATACAGATGATTTAACAAATTTAATAGAATTAACGGCTAAAAACATAAAACTAGTTTACAAATTTTCAGGATTACTAGACTTTTCATTATTCAATAAAATAAAAAATTTTCTTTTAAAAAATAATAAATCCAGAAGTAAAAAAAATATTTCAAAACACTATGATTTGGGAAATGAATTTTTCTCTTTATGGCTTGATCCAACCTTAACTTATTCAAGCGCCATTTTTGATCAAAAGGACAATGATTTGGAGAAGGCACAAATTAACAAGTATAAAAAATTAGTTGAATTAATTAAACCAAAATCAGGAAATAAAATTTTAGAAATAGGATGTGGTTGGGGCGGTTTTGCAGAATATGTAGGTAAAAATCATGATGTAAAACTTGATTGTATAACAATTTCAAAAAAACAATTTGAGTATGCATCAAATCGAATTTTTAAAAATGGTTTAAATGAAAAAATTAATATTCAATTTAAGGATTATAGAGATGTAAAACAAAAATATAATTCAATTGCATCAATAGAGATGATAGAGGCTGTTGGACAAAATTATTTAGAAAATTATTTTAATACAATTAAGACGAATCTCGTTAGAGATGGCAGTGCAGCCATACAATCTATAACAATAGATGATAATTTATTTGATAGATATAAAACTAAAGAAGATTTTATTCAAAAGTATATTTTTCCTGGTGGTTTCTTACCATCAAAAAAAAAATTATACGATTTGTCACAAAATAATGGTTTAGCTATCAATCAATATAATTCTTATGGACTCCATTATTCGAATACACTTAAAATTTGGCGTGATGAATTTTTTAAAAAATGGGAAGAGATCTCTAAGCAAGGATTTGATAATAAATTTAAAAGAATGTGGCATTTTTATTTATCTTATTGTGAAGCAGGGTTTAAATCAAAAAATATAGATTTGATCCAATTCTCATTACAAAACAGATAAGATGTTTATGATTATTTTTTCTAATATTAAATCAATTTTATTGATAATTTTTTTTGGATTGATTACAAGTTGTTCAAGTAATCAATCTATGAAACCTCAAGATTTTAAAGACAAAAAACCAAGACTTATAATAGAAGAATTTTTGTCAGGTAATGTAAAAGCATGGGGTATTCTTCAAAACAGATCAGGTAAAGTTACAAGACAATTTTCAGCAACTTTAAATGGAAATTGGGATGGGAAGAAACTTATATTAGATGAGAAATTTAATTGGGATGATGGGGAAGTACAATACAGACAATGGCATATCACAAAACTAGATGAACATAATTATGAAGGCACAGCCTCAGATGTGGTTGGAAAAGCAAAAGGATATTCTTATGGCCCTGCTTTTAAATTTGAATATGTTTTATTAGTCCCTGTAAAAGGAAAAGAGATAAAAATTACCTTTGATGATTGGATATTTATGCAGGATGAAAAGGTTGCAATCAACAGAGCAAAAATGACAAAATTTGGTTTTAAAGTTGCTGAATTAACTGTTTTTTTTGTTAAGGAATAATTATTTTTTTTGGAACTTGGTAAGCTTTTTTACAAGATAAAAATATATCTTGTATGGTAAAATGCTAAAAAATTTTAACGTTAAAGTTAATTCTTTTGGAAAATGTATTTCGAAATTGTTTTTCTTTATTAATCCATCGTAAATTTTTTCTGCAGCATACTCAGGAGTTTTTAAAAAAGGCATTTTAAAATCATTTTTATCAGTCATAGGTGTCTTAATAAAACCAGGGGAAACTAAGGAAACTCGTACATTAAATCTGCCAAAATCAAAATAAAGACTTTCAGCAAGATTATTTAAAGCAGATTTTGATGGGCCATACCCTGTTGAATTAGGCAAACCTCTGTAGCCTGCAATAGAAGATACAATTACAATTGCACCATCTTTCTTGTCTTTATAATATTGTTCAACAGCTTTAATAGAATTAACAGTTCCAAAAAAGTTTACTCGAAATACATTTTCAATTTGCTCAACGTCTATATCCTTTTCTCTCTTTGGGTCCCATGTTCCAGTTGAAAAAAAGCAAATATCAACTCCTCCAAACTTTTCAAGAATTTGATTAAAAATAATTTTACAATCATATTTATTTGTCACATCTAAACTAAAATCATAAATATTTTCAAACTTTTCTGATAACTCTTTTAGTAAATTTTCACGTCTTGCAGATATAGCAACATTCCATCCTTCATTAGCAAATTTGATGGCTAATGCTTTTCCAATTCCAGTGCTACCTCCAGTGATCCAAATTGTTTTTTTCATTATATTCTGTTGTATAGTATTTAAATGCTTAAAAATAAATTTATATCTTTATTTCTATTTTTGATTGTTACATTTAGCGCATCTTTTGCAGGAGGTATTTTAACAATTAAATTCAAAGATCCCTGGTATTCTCTATTAAACAAACCATTTTTCAATCCACCAGATTGGATATTTGCACCAGTATGGACAATCTTGTATTTTTTAATGGCCCTGGCAATTTGGAACATTTGGATAAAAAGTAATAAGCTAAACCTAGTTTACTTATATTTTATTCATCTAATATTTAACACAACTTGGAGTATCGTTTTTTTTGGGTTTAAAAATATAGAACTAGCTTTAATAAATTTAATTGTGATAATTTTATTCATTGTAATTTTATTTCTAAAATATAAAGATATAAGCAAGTTAAGTGCGTATTTAATGATACCTTATTTTTTGTGGTGTAGCTACGCACTTTTGCTAAATTTTAATTTAATGATTTTAAATTAATTATGGATGATGTAGTCGTTATTGGTGGTGGTATTATTGGTGCTGCAACAGCTTACTTTTTATCCAAGGAAGGCAGAAAAGTAAAAGTCATTGAAAGAGACCCAACTTATAAAACTGCTTCTTTCCCTTTATCGCTCGGAGGATTTAGAAGACAATTTTTTCAAAAAGAAAATATTTTACTAGGAAAATTTGCTAAAGAATTCATATTTAGTATTCCCGAATTGTTAAAAACCGAAAAAAATCCAAATCCTACAGCAAGTATGGTGCCAAATGGATATCTACTTATGTTTGGTCCAGAACATGCTGAAGAACAATATAGAGCTCTCGAAAATCATAAAGCTTGTGATGCAGGTACAAAAAATATTAAGGGATCAGAACTTAGTAATGTATTTCCTTATATAAACAATGAAGGAATTGAAACAGCAACTTTTACAGATAATAAAAGCGAAGGGTGGATCGATCCTTTTCTTTTTCATAGCGCACTAAAGTCAAAGGCAATTGATCTTGGAGCAGAATTTATCAAAGGAGAAGTAAAGTCTCTTTCAGAGATAAATGCTAAAACAATCGTATCAGCTGCAGGGTGTTGGACAAAAGAATTATTAGAGGACATTCCAGTAGTTCCACAAAAACACACAGTTTTTAGAGTTAAATGTCCAAAACATATTCCAGAAATGCCATTAACAGGAGATCTTACAACGGGAGTTTATTGGCGACCTGAGGGAAAAGAATATCTAGCTGGATCACCAATATCAGTCTTTGATGCAGATGATTTAGAACCAGCTTGGAACGATTTTGAGGAATTAGTATGGCCGGCTCTGGCTAAAAGAATTCCCATTTTTGAGGAGTTAAAACTAACTGGCGGTTGGGCAGGGTATTATGATTGTAATAAATTAGATAATAATGCTGTGGTTGGAAAGCATCCAAAATACGAAAACGTTTATATGGCTTCAGGTTTTACTGGAAGAGGATTAATGCAAGCCCCAGGCATAGGAAGAGCTTTAACAGAATTAATTACAACAGGAAGTTATCAAACAATTGACATCAGTGTATTTGCTGTTGAGAGAGTTTTGCAGAGTAATGCAAGACCCGAGCCTTACGTATTATAATTTCTTAATAAATATTCCTAATACTCCATTAAATATTGATACTGAAATTATAACTACCTGTCCTTTCAATGAGTAAAAATCAAAAGAGGGATAAAAACTAATTGCGACGCTGAAAAAAATGTAAGTGATTAAAAAAGGTCGATAAAATTTTTTTAATTTATTAAGTAACATTACATAAAGTTATATCCTATTCTTAAAGCAACAAAAATAACCAGCAATGATGTAATTAAAGCAAGAATTTTTGTTGGAAATATTTTTATATTCAAAAAATTACCAATTTGACCACCAATTAAAACAGCTACTAATAAAATGATATAATTTTTGATTTCACTAATTTCTATACTTTTTGTTATCTGACCCAGAATCCCTAAAACTGAATTTATTAAAATAAATAAAGATACCATTATTGTGATATTCTTTGGGTTTGCTGCACGAAATAAATACAATATAGGACTTAAAAATATTCCTCCTCCAATACCCACTAAACCAGAAATAAAACCTAAGACTATACCTATAGGAATTGAAAAGTAGATAGCTAAAGATTTATATGCTTTTGAGTTATTTCCGTAAGATCTAAAATTAAATAACAATAATATTCCCGCAATACCTAAAACAAAAAATAATATTATTTCAAAAATATCTTTTTCGATATTTAGAGAACCTCCTATAAATGCAAAAGGAATAGATCCGATTAAATATGGAATAAGTGACCTAAAATTTAAATTTCCTGCTCTTATATAATTAATTGAATTTCCTGAAACTACAATAATATTACAGGTTAACGCTATTATGGGAAAGATAGAGTATGGAACTCCCCAAAGAAGTAACAATGCAAGATAAGTAGAACCACCACCAAACCCTACACTTGAATATATTATAGCAGTTACAAAAAATAAAATAGGTAATATAATCATTCAATTATTATGAAAGTAAATATAGCACTATTAACAGTAACAGATACAAGAACTTTAAAAACAGACAAATCTGGAAATATTCTTGTAAAAAAAATAAATAAGGCTGGTCATAATTTAGTTGAGAGAGAAATTTGCAAAGATAGTAAAAAAGATATTAAAAAAATTTTAAAGATCTGGATAAAAATTAAAAAAATTGATGTAATTATTACAACTGGTGGAACAGGATTAACTGGAAGAGATATTACTCCAGAAGCGGTTGATGAAATAGCAGATAAAAAAATACCAGGTTTTGGTGAAATATTTAGATATATAAGTCTATCTACAGTTGGCACATCTTCTATTCAATCAAGGGCATGTGCAGTACTTGCGAATGGAAAGTATGTATTTGCACTTCCAGGCTCTTCAGGAGGCGTAACTGATGCTTGGGATAAAATTCTTGTTCATCAATTAAATATAAAACACAAACCATGTAATTTTGTGGAGTTATTTCCGAGATTAAAAGAGAAATAATTACTTTTGGTATTTCTCTTTCCATTCAGTATAAGGCATACCATAAACATGTTCTCTAGCATCAGGATCTGAAATCTCTATTCCTTTTTTTTGAGCTTCTTCGCGGTACCATTTAGAAAGGCAATTTCTACAAAACCCTGCAAGATTCATAAGATCAATGTTTTGAACATCTTTTCTCTCTCTTAAATGTTCTATAAGTCTATTAAATGCAGCAGATTGTAACTCATTCTTAATTTTATCATCCATTATATAAGTATAGTCTTTAAATAAAAAATATGAATAGAAAAATATCAAGTAACTGATTTTTTCTTAAATAGAAATTTAATAAAATCTAATCTTAAGGTTAAAAGAGTTATTAGAATTATTAAATATATCAATGGCTCAAAAAAAATAGTCTTGGACAACCATATAAAATGTAGAACAGCAAAAATACCGATTAAATACGATAGCCTGTGAATTTTTTTCCAGTTTTGTTTTAAGATAAGCACCATTTTTTGATTTGAGGTAACAGCAAGAGGCAACATCAAAAGCCATGCAGCTAATCCTATAAAAATAAATTTTTTATTCAAAACATCATCGATAATTGGATCTAAATTAAACTGATAATCAAAACCAATGTAAGTCAGCAAATGTAAAGTTCCATAAAAAAAAGCAAATAATCCCAACATTCTTCGATATTTTATCCAAGCTAAAATTTTTGTAATGTTTTTAAGAGGTGTCATTGCAAGGGACAGTAAAATAAATCTTAAGGTCCACTCTCCTGTATGATGAGTTATTTGTTTTACTGGCTCTGCTCCAAGTTGATTAAACAAAATTTGATATGCTATTATTATTAAAGGAACTAAACACAATACAAAGATTGTGGGTTTGAAAATTCTTATCATTTAATTAAAAATTTTTTCTTAAATCCATCCCATCATAGAGACTCGCAACCTCATCACCATAACCATTAAACATCACTGTCTTAATTCTTGGTGAGTATATATTCTCACCGATCACTCTTTCAGTAGCTTGAGACCATCTTGGGTGTGATACATTTGGATTAACATTAGAATAAAAACCATACTCTTTTGGTGAAGCATTCATCCAGGACGAGACAGGCATTTTTTCAACAAACTTTATATTAACAATTGCCTTAGCGCTTTTAAATCCATATTTCCATGGCACTATCAATCTTAAAGGTGCACCGTTTTGATTTGGTAATTCTTTTCCATAAAGACCAGTAACCATTATCGTTAATGGATGCATGGCTTCATCGATTCTCAAACCTTCTTTATATGGCCAATTCAATACTGGAAATCTTTGTCCTTTCATTTGATCTGGATCATATACAGATGTAAATTTTACATATTTAGCTTTAGATGTTGGCTTAACTTTATTTAATAGTTTATTGAGAGGAAAACCTAACCATGGTACTACCATCGACCAACCTTCAACACATCTAAATCTGTATACTCTCTCCTCACTTGGGATCATGTTTTTAATTTCCTCAACTGACAAAGTAATTTCATTTTCAACTTCGCCATCAATTTTAATATCCCATGGCTTTGTAATAAAATCTTTTGAGTTTTTATGTGGATCAGACTTACTTGTCCCAAATTCGTAATAGTTGTTGTAAGTAGTTACAAATTTATAAGGAGTTATTTTCCGTTCTGTTTCAGGTGTATAAGAGAAAGCAGATGTAATTATATTTTGAGAAGTTAAAGCAGATCCAGTTAAAATACCCATTTTCTTAAGGAATTTTCGCCTATTTATATAAAGACTTTCAGGAGTTATTTCCGAAGATTTAAATTTATGCAATTTCATGTTGTTAACGAAATACCTTTAAGCCATTCACTATCTTCATTTTCATAATGTTCCTTTTTCCATATAGGTGATCTTTTCTTTATTTCTTCAATAATAAATCTTGATAGTCGATATGCCTCATCTCTATGTTTGCAAGCTACTCCTATTAGTATGCTTTTTTCAGTAAGTTTGAGATGACCCTTTACATGTTCAATAAAAACAGCCTTATTTTTAATTCCTAGTTTTTGCTCTGTCTCATTATAAATCTCTTCAAAACTCTTAATTACCATTGTGTCTTTTGCATCGTATGTAATTCCATTAACCTTTTTATTTTCATTATTATCTCTAACAACTCCAACAAAATAAATTACTGCACCAAATTTTTCTGATTTTAAAAAATGTTCTGCTTTGGAAATTTCAATTTTTTCAATTGAAGAGTCTATAATTTTTGCGTGGAGCATTAACCACCTCCAATTGGTGGAATAATTCCAATTATTTGATTTTTATTCAAAATTTGGTTTTCCTTTATTAATTGATCTTTATCTGAGCAAAATGCCGAACTTTTTATAATTTCTTTATATTTAAAATTTCCATTAAATTTATTATCAACATGCTCATAAAGTTTTTTTTTAATGTCAATTATTTTACAAGATTTTGAAAAATTAAATTCTAAATACTTTGTTTTGCTGAATTCTCTTGTAGCTCCAAACAACTCAACAGATATTTTCATTAATTAAATATTTCTTTTAAAAAATCTGGTAAACCATCTGGATTTTTCCATAATCCTTTTTTTCCACCTTCTTTTATCAATAATTTTATGTCAGAAATTTTTAAATGTGGATTTACTATTTTGCTTAAATCATAAATGGTTATTAAGGCACTATTTACTCCCATAATTGCTTCCATCTCGACACCAGTTTTAGAAAATGTTGAGACAACACAAAAAACATCAAGTGAAAAAGTTTCATCATCCAATATAATTTTTGTCGAAATATGATCAATTGAAAGAGGGTGGCATAATGGAATAATTTCACTTGTTTTCTTTACACCCAATATAGCTGATACTTCTGCTAAAGAAATAGGATCCCCCTTAGGCATTTGATTTGATTTTATTAATGAAAAAACTTCTTCACCTACAAAAATTTTTCCTGTTGCGAGCGCTCTTCTGAAGGTTTCTTTTTTTGAGGACACATCAACCATTTTGTATGAATTTTTTTGAAACAATTCCTCAGCCCAATCTTTCAAATCATTCTTTTTAATTATTTTTAAACTTTTCATTATCCGCCAGTTACTGACAAATTATTAGTTAAACCAGTTTCACCAAGTTCTAAGTAATGAGATTCTTTTTTAAAATTTAATTGTTTCAAAATTAAATCCTTTAACTCTTCAGTTTGGTCATCTCTTTGAATTAAGTGTCTTATATTTATTCCGGTATTTCCGAACAAACACAATCTTAAGTCTCCTCTAGATGTAATTCTTAATCTGTTACAAGATTTGCAAAAATCTTTTGAATAAGGAGCAATAACTCCAAATTTTCCTTTAAATTCTGGATTTATATAATTTTTAGATGGACCAGCATCTTTTCCTAGAGTTTGTATTATCCAATCATTTTTAATCAAAAAGTCAGTGAATACTTTTGAAGAAATATGATATTTTTTAAAATAATCCAAATTGTCTCCTGTTTGCATCAATTCAATATATCTAAAATCTACTTGATTTAATTTTATGTAATTAGACCATTGTTTAAAATCTTTATCATTACTATTTAATCCTTTTAAAAGAACAGCGTTAATTTTAATATTTTTAAAATTTAGTTTCTGTAGTTTTTCAATACCATTTAAAATTTCATTTAATCGATCATGTCCTGTAATTTTATGAAACTTATTTTTATCTAAGCTATCAATACTTATATTAATTCCATCTAAACCACTTTCCACAAGCTGTTCTGCAAATTTGTCAAGTTTATATCCATTAGTAGTGATTACAGTTTTATTTATTCCTGAACTATTTTTTATTACTTTTACAATTTCATAAAAATCTTTTCTAATTGTAGGTTCTCCACCAGTTAATCTAATCTTACTCACTCCCAATTCTGATAAACCTTTAGCTAATCTTTTAATTTCTTCTAAACTTAAAAAAGTTCTATTGTCACTTTTGTCAATTTTGAAACCATTAGGTAAACAATAGCCGCATTTAAAATTACATACATCTGTTATGGATAATCTTATGTAGGGGAATTTTCTGCCAAATTTGTCTTTCAATAATTCCATACTTAGATAATCATAGTTTTATAACTAAATTCAATAAGTCTTTTTTCAATTCAAAGTTGAATTCAAAATAACACATTTACAAGATCAAATTAACAGTCTTAAATTAACTTATTATAAATTTGGATTTAAAAAATTATTCAGTCTTCAATCTCTTTTAAATTCAAAAACGACTGAAATAAACAAGTTAATTTCGAATTTATATACTTAATGTACTTAACTTAGGGAGGAAATAATGAGTGCAGAAGCATTGAAAGTGTCGTCAGCTCTAGACACATCTCATTTAAAAGTAAAATTTCCATTTAAAGCTAAATATGGAAACTACATAAATGGGAAATTTGTAGAGCCTTTATCAGGCAAATATTTTGATAATCCAAGCCCGATATCGAACGAGATTATCTGTTCTGTTGCAAGATCAAATGAAAAAGATGTTGAAGCAGCATTAGATGCGGCTCACGCAGCTTTTAAAGAATGGGGAAAAACAGATATTACAACTAGATCTGTTATTCTTAACAAGATAGCAGATGTTCTTGAACAAAATAAAGACATGCTAGCTGTGGCTGAGTGTTTAGATAATGGTAAACCAATTAGAGAATGTATGGCAGCAGACATGGCTTTAGTGATAGATCATTGGAGATATTTTGCTGGAGTAATTAGAGCTGAGGAAGGCTCAGTTGCTGAAATCAGTAACTCGCAATACTCTTACAATATACCAGAACCTTTAGGAGTAGTTGGCCAGATAGTACCATGGAATTTTCCATTGTTAATGGCAACATGGAAATTAGCTCCAGCACTTGCAGCAGGAAACTGTTCAGTTTTAAAACCAGCCGAGCAAACTCCAGCTTCAATTATGGTAATGATGGAACTTATTGGAGATCTATTACCTCCAGGAGTTGTGAACATTGTAAGTGGTTTCGGTTTAGAAGCAGGTAAACCTTTAGCATCGTCAAAAAGAGTTGCTAAAGTTGCATTCACCGGTGAAACAACAACTGGAAGATTGATTATGCAGTATGCTGCACAAAACATTATTCCAATTACACTTGAGTTAGGTGGTAAATCTCCTAACATTTTCTTTGAGGACATCATGGATAAAGATGATGATTTTTTAGATAAGTGTGTTGAAGGTTTTGTAATGTTCAATCTAAACCAAGGTGAAGTTTGTACTTGTCCAAGTAGAGCATTAGTCCAAGAATCTATTTATGATAAATTCATGGAAAAATGTATCGCGAGAACTAAAGCCGTCGTTCAAGACAATCCATTAAAAATGGAAACAATGATTGGGGCACAAGCCTCAGTTGAGCAAATGGAAAAAATCAAATCTTACTTAGATCTTGGTAAAAAAGAAGGTGCTAAAGTTCTAGCAGGTGGAGAAGTTGGTAAACTTAATAGTGGATTGGAAAAAGGAAATTATATTCAACCAACTATTTTTGAAGCTGACAACTCAATGAGAATTTCTCAAGAGGAAATTTTTGGACCTGTTGTATCTGTAATTAAATTTAAAGATGAAGCAGAGGCATTAGAAATTGCTAATGATACTCTTTATGGTTTAGGCGCAGGTGTTTGGACTAGAAATGGTAATATTGCTTACAGAATGGGTAGAGCAATACAGGCAGGAATAGTATGGACTAACTGTTACCATGCTTACCCAGCCCACTCTCCATTTGGCGGTTACAAACAATCAGGAGTTGGTAGAGAAACTCATAAAATGATGCTTAATCATTACAGACAGAATAAGAACTTACATGTCTCTTATGCTGAAAAAAAATTAGGCTTCTTTTAATCAATAATATATACTGGCCCGTGATTCTAAATCATGGGCCGTACTTTAAAAATGAAAGTATCTGCAACAAATTCAGCGTTAAACTTATTATCTGAACTCCAGGAGAGATATGGTGAAAAATTAATGTTTCATCAATCTGGTGGATGCTGCGATGGTAGTGCACCCATGTGTTTTCAGGAGGGTGAATTTCCTTTAGGTGATAATGATGTAAAATTAGGAGAAATTGGGGGAGTGCCTTTTTATATGAATGGTGATCAGTATGAAAAATGGAAACATACTGATCTAACAATTGATGCTGTTAAAGGAATAGGTGGAATGTTTTCATTGGATAATGGAACAGGTCGCAGATTCCTGACTAAATCAGAAATCTGCTTAGTTGTAGATAACGACGAAAAAAAATAATTACCTATTGTCCTGGTGGTTTATAACCTATCTGACTTGCTTTAGTTGTAGCTTTCGTAAAGTCTATTGCCTCTAACATTGTCATATTCTTAACAGCACCAGATGCTTCAACAACTAATTTAATTGCAGCAAAATTTTCAAACGCTCCAATATCAGTCACAACAATAAAATCATATGAACCTCTAACGATGTCCATACTATGAATTGTTCCACCAACTGCTTTTGTTAATTGTTCTACAACTGCTTTTCTATCACTTGTAGGATCCTTCATGAAACCTTGAAAAGCTTTTTCTGTGTAGTTACCCATTATATATGCTTTCATTATAACTCCTTTTTTTTTAAAAATATTTTAACCTAAAAAATAAAATTTTAAAAATTTTTGGAGAATTTTTTAATTTCTTACAATTTCAGCTTGTTTTTCGGATGGAGAAATTTCTGTTTTAAATTTATTTGATATTTTTTGAACTTGAACTGCAGAAACTTTATATTCTGCACATTTTGTCTCTTCATCTTTACCATCACCTGTAACCATATTGACCATGTGTTCTGGAAAATGGAAAGTTGTGAATACAATTCCCTCTTTTACTTTATCTGTTACCTCAACTTTTAATGAAACCTCACCTCTACCTGAATAAAGTCTTGCTATATCGCCGTTATTTAATTCTCTTTCTTTAGCATCTATAGGGTTTACTAATAATATATCTTCATCAACAATATTTAAATTTTTAGTTCTTCTTGTCATAGTTGCTGCATTATAATGCTGTAAAACTCTACTAGTGGTAAGAATTAGTGGATACTCTTTAATATTATTTTTGATTTCTGTAGACTCCTTCCAGTCAAAAGACTTTAATCTTCCTTTTCCAAGTTTAAACTCTTTTTCATGTAAAATTTTTGTATCTGTTCCATCTTCTTTTACAGGCCATTGTAATCCAAGTTTACCAAGTCTTTCTCTTGTAATTCCTTTAAAGAATGGAACAACATCTGCAACTTCTGCTAATACTTGATCGGCATCATAAGTTGGCTGATCATATCCAAGCTTTTGCATCATTTCAGTAACAATGACACCATCTGGTTTTGTGCCTTGTAAAGGTTCAGCGGCTTTATTTACTCTTTGAACTCTTCTTTCTGTGTTTGTAAAAGTACCGTCTTTTTCTAAAAATGTTGTTCCTGGAAGAACTACATCTGCTAATTTAGCTGTTTCACTCATAAATATCTCTTGAACAACTAATAAATCTAAAGACTCCATTGCTTTAATTACATGCGCACTATTTGGATCAGTTTGAACAATATCTTCTCCAATAATCCATAATCCTTTAACTTCCTTATTTATTGCTGCATCAAATATTTCTGGGATTTTCAATCCAGCTTTTGTTGGGTGGACTGCACCATATTTATCAGTGTAAAAATCTTGAATTTTTTTATCAGCTACTGGGAAATAACCAGCACCTTGGTGAGGTTGGCACCCCATATCTGCAGCCCCTTGAACATTGTTCTGACCTCTTAAAGGATTAACTCCAACACCTCTTCTTCCTATGTTGCCAGTAATCATTGCAAGGTCTGCAATCAACATCACAGTTTTAGAACCTTGTTCGTGCTCAGTAACTCCTAAACCATGGAACTCCATAGAATTTTTTGCTGTTGCATATGCAATGGCTGCTTCTTTAACTAATTGTTTATCAACACCAGCAACACTTGCTAGATGATCAATATCTAAACTATTAATGTGATTTAAAAATTCATCAAACCCTTCAGTTCTGTTTTCAACAAAATCTTTATTTAGTAAGTTTCCTTTAACAATGTAGTAAAGCATCATGTTTAGTACAGCAACGTTTGTTCCAGGTCTTAATCTAATATGATAGTCAGCAAGTTTAGCAATATCAGTAGTAATTGGATCAAGTACAATTAATTTTTTACCTTTCATAACCTGTTGTTTAATTTTTGCACCAGTTACAGGATGAGCATTAGTTGGATTTGCACCAATTACTAAAAATAAATCAGCGTGATAAATATCTTCTGTGGAGTTGGTTGCTGCTCCAGTTCCAAAAGTTTGTTGCATTCCCCATGCAGTTGGCGAATGACAAATTCTTGCACAGCAATCTATATTATTTGTTCCAATTGCTGCTCTTATCATTTTTTGAAACACATAATTTTCCTCATTAGTGCATCTTGCTGAAGAAATACCAGCAATAGCATCTGGGCCACTCTCGTTTTTAATCTTTTCTAATTTTTGCTTTATATATTCGTAAGCATCATCCCAAGAAGCTTCTTCAAATTTTCCATTTTTCTTAATCAAAGGACTTCTTAGTCTGTCTGGGTGATCATAAAAACCAAATGCATATCTTCCTTTGATACATGTATGTCCTGCGTTTACCTCAGTTTCTTTTGGGGTATCTATTGCAACAACTTTTCCATCTTTTACAGAGGTCTCTAAATTACAACCAACACCGCAGTATGAACATGTAGTTCTAACTTTTTTATCAACTTTTACAGATTTAGATTGAAATACATCTGAAATAGCATCTGTTGGACAAGTGTGAGCGCAAGCACCGCAAGATACACATGATGAGTCTCCAAAGAGCATATCATTATCAGTAGTAATTCTAGACTCAAATCCTCTTCCACTCATTGTCAAAACAAATGAACCTTGAATTTCATCACATGCTCTTACACATCTTCCACAATTTATACAGTTGTCCAAATTCATTCTCATGTAAGAGTGAGAAGTATCTTTTGGAGTTCCTTTATGTTGTTTAGGGTTGTTATATCTATGGTCGCTTATTCCTAAGTCATTTGCTACAGTTTGAAGTTCACAATTTTTATCTACTTCACAAGTATCACAATTCATTGGATGGTCTGTTAAAACTAACTCGACAATGTTTTTTCTTAAATTTTGTAATCCCTCATTGCTTGTAAATATGTGTTGGTTTTCCCCAACAGGTGTATGACATGATGCAACTACTTTAGTTGGACCGTCTTTTTCTAGAGCAACTTCAACAGAGCAAACTCTGCAAGCACCATAAGGTGCAAGGTTAGGGTCGTCGCATAGCGTTGGTACCTTCTTTTCTCCCAAATAACTTTTTACAAATTTTAAAATGGATGTATGATTTTGCCCTATTTCATAGGGTTTTCCATCTATATAGGCAATTTTTCTTTTTTCCGCACTCATTAATTATCTTTTACTATATCATTTTTAATTTCATCACCAAAATACTTTAATATGTTCATTATGGGTGTTGGTATCGCTCCACAAAGCGCACATAAGCATCCTTTTTGCATGGTAACTAATAATTCATTCAAAAGTTTAAGTGGAATTTTAGATGTTCCTTTCTTTAACTGATCAAACATTTCTTTTCCTCTGTAAGATCCAATTCTTCCAGGAAAGCATTTTCCACATGACTCTTCAGCTGAAAACTCAAATAAGTGATGAATGTATTCAGCCATATTAAAATCTTTAGGAATACTAACAACACTCGCATGGCCTAACATAAAACCTGCTTTTGTAAACTCTTGGAAATCTAAATTTAGTTTTTCGATTTCTGATATAGGTACTACTCCACCTAAAGGTCCACCAATTTGGAATGCTTTTACATCTTCTTTGTATCCACCACCATATTCTTCAAATATTTTTTTCATTGGTGTTCCCATATCAATCTCATAAACACCGGGATTATTAAAAAAACTATCTAGACAAACTAGTTTTGTTCCAGCAGATTTTTTATTTCCAACTGATGAAAATTTTTCTGCTCCATTTAGTAAAATTCCAGTTGCAGCTGCTAATGTTTCTACATTGTTAACTACAGTTGGTTTTTTGTATAATCCTTCTGTTACAGGGAATGGAGGTCTTACATCTACTTCTGCTCTTCTACCTTCAATAGATGCTATTAAAGCTGTTTCCTCTCCACAAATATAAGCACCTTGTCCAATGCAAATATTCAAGTCAAAAGAAAATTCTGTTCCTAATATTTTTTCACCTAATAATCCTGCTTCTTTTAATGAATTAATACATCCATTAATTGCTTCAATTGATTTTGGATATTCACCTCTTATATAAAGTACTCCTTCATTGCTACCAATTACATAACCACAAACTATCATTCCAAATAACACTTTAAGTGGTTGATCTTCCAATAAATATCTATCTGAGAAAGCACCAGAATCTCCTTCATCAGCATTACAAACTACATATTTTTTTTCTGATTTTGTTTTACTACAGAAATCCCATTTCATTCCTGTTGGAAATCCTGCACCACCTCTACCTGTAAGATTAGAAGATAATAAAGATTTTATGATTTCTTTTTTATCCGTTTTAATAAATTTTTCTAAATGCTCTTCGAATTGATCAAAGTTTGATAATTTATCATCCATTAAAAAACTTGTTGTTGCAAAACTTTTTGAAAAGAATTTTTCTTGTTTTATTTTTTCACCTTTAATGATTTGATCTATTTGATTGATGTCATTACCTGCATAATTTTCTCCATCATAGTGAAACGCATGATTTTCATAGCAATGGCCAAGACAAAACATCTCGCCAACTTTATCGTCACCTAATTTATCTTGTAATTTTTTCTTTAAAGGTTCTTGTGTACCTGCGCACATACAAGCACTTCCATTACATACAAAAGCTTTCTTCTCTCTGTGTGAGGGTCTTAAAAATTCGTAAAAACTTTCCGCTCCGTGAATAGTTGAAACACCCATTTTGTATTCTTCGGCTATTTCCTTCATTCCTGCATCATCTTTAGAATTCAAGGATCTGTCAGATAGCTTTTGAAATAGGTTATTTTTTAAGCCTATTCTTCCGGATAAATTACTTATGTTTTTAGACATACTCTTTATAAATTAGCTTAATACTACCCTTTTTTTATTATTATAAATATTAAAGCCACTTTCTTTTACAAAACCTAATAGAGTCATGTCAAAACGTTTAGCAAGATCCACTGCGAGACTCGTAGGCGCACCCACACCAGCCATAATACCAATATTTGCCATTAATCCCTTTTGAACTAGCTCAAAATTCAACCTTCCAGAGCAGGCAATAAACTGAGCTTTTATATTAAGCAGTCCATTTTGAATTGTATGACCTAACAATTTGTCTAAAGCATTATGTCTTCCAACATCTTCACGAGTCGCTATTACCGAACCTGCTTCATCAATTAATGCACTAGCATGAATTCCACCAGTTTTTGCAAACTCAGACTGTTCATTCATCAAGAGACTTGGAGATTTTAAAATTATTTCCTCTTTTATTTTTGGAAAATGTGAATCTAATTTATCATTTTTTAATACTTCAATTGAGTCTAATGAAGTCTTTCCACATACTCCACATGAAGAGTTTGTTACAAAGTTTCTTTTTAATTTACCAATATCTAAATTATCTGTTTTATTTATTGTAGCTTCAATAACGTTATGTAAATTATAATCTCCAACAGGATCACCAATGTGTTGAACGCTATCTATTTCATCCATATTCTCAATTATTCTTTCATTAAATAAAAATCCTCTAATTAAATCTTCATCATTTCCAGGTGTCCTCATTGTTATAGATATATTTTGCGTTTCAATTTTTCCATTTTTTTTATATTTTAGACGCATTTCTAAAGGTTCCTCAACAGATACAGCATCTTTTACAATTTCTTCTTTAGAACCTTTAATTTTTGATACGTTGTATTTTATATCCATTTTTGAGGGTACTTTTTCTTTAATACAAACTTATTGATAACTATCCCAAATACCAAAACAATTATTGATCCAAGTATAATTGGACTTAACAAGTAATCGTAAGAAACACTTCCAATGATAACTATAATCGGATTTCCTCCTGCTGGTGGATGAGTAACATCTATAAGTATCATTAAACCAACTCCTAAGCCCACACCTATCGGAATAGTTACATAAATTGGAAGTGGTACAAAATTTAAAACAATAATTCCAACAACAGATGTTAAAAAATGACCAAAAAATATATTTTTAGGCTGTGCAAAAGGACTTTCTGGAAATCCATACAATAAAACCATTGATGATCCAAATGATGCAATTAAAAATAAACCATATGTAGTTTTGTAAGTTAAATAAGTTAAAGCGCCTATTGTGATTGCAGAAAAAAGTCCTGCTAGTAAAGATTTAATTAATTTATCTTTTTTCATGTGAAGATTTTAAGGCTTTTGCCAATGTTTTGAAAGGTAACAGAAGACACTCTTTTCTTGAGATATTTTTTTTATTAAAAAGTTTTTCTAATATTTTCCACTCTTTTGGAAATTTTTCAGATGCATTCTCAAAAAAATTATTAGTAATAGTTATAATTTCTCTCATTTTTTTAATAGACTTGTTTATAGACTTTTTTGACAAAATACTTGCTGAAGCTTGGCAGTAAATACATGATTTACATTCATAAGCAAAATCAGTAATTTTCTCACCTTTAATCATAAGACTAACATTCATTTCATCTCCACATAAAGGGTTTTTAAATTTAGCAAAATGAGAGCTTTCTTTTAAAACTTTATGATTTTTAGTATCTGAAGCAATTTTTAAAATTTCTAAGTCCATTTATTGATCTTTATTAAAAAGATATATGACTTATATTTAATTTGATGAGCGAAAACAATGTTTTGCCAGTCATATTAGCTGGTGGAAAATCAAGAAGGTTTGGTGGGAATAAAGCAAATGCCAAATTGGGAGATTTAACTTTAATCGATCATACAATTCAAAAACTTAAGAGTAGATTTAAAGAAATTTTAATCATCTCAAATGAGGAAAGTAACAAAGAAATAAGCAATGTTTTTTACTCAAATGATGTTATGGATGGACAGTTAGGACCTTTAGTTGGTGTTCTATCTTCAATGGAATGGATAATAGATAATTCAAAAAATTATAAGTGGATTATGACATTTCCTTGTGACACACCTTTTTTCAAAATTGAAATTATTGATCAAATGATGACCGCTCAAAGACACTCTAGTAAAAAATTATTTTTTTTAAAAAGTGGTGAAAAAAGACACAATATTTTTGGCTTATGGTCAGCGGAGCTTAAAGATCAATTAAGAAAAGACTTAGAAGGAGGGGATAGAAAAGTTGAAGATTGGGCTAATAAAATTGGAACAGAAATAATTGAATTAGATCCTAAAGACGATAATAGTTTTTTAAACATAAATACTAAAATAGATTTAGAGGAAGCGTCTAAAAAAATATGAATTCTTATAAAGCAGCTATAGGTAAATTGAATAACAATTCATTAAAAATCGGCAGTGAAATTGTTTCAATAAAAGATGCTTTAAATAGAATATCGAGCGAAGAGGTAATTGCTAAATCTGATTATCCTGCTGATGATAATACAGCGTTCGATGGTTTTGCAGTAAATTCAAAAGAAACAAAAAATACATTTCAAAAGTTTAAAATTCTTAAAACTATTGCAGCAGGGGACAACCCTTATATTAAAAAAGTTTCAAAATTATCATGTATTGAGGTAATGACTGGTGCAATTATTAAAAAACCTTTTGATACCATTATTCCAATTGAGGATATTGAGTTTTTTCCAAGTAAACAAAATGCAAAATATATAATTATTAATAAAAAAATAAAAAAATCAGAATTTATTAGACCAAAAGGCTCAGATTATAAAAAAGGAAATAAAATAATTAGAAAAGGAGAATTAATAAATCCTGCTCATATCTTATCTTTAAAAACGTTAGGTATAGATAAAGTCTTAGTTAAAAAGAAAGTAAATATAGTCTTTTATCCATCAGGAAATGAATTATCTGATAAAAAAAATATACCATCGTGGAAAATAAGAAATTCAAATACAATTTATTTAAACTCTTTGATCAAAAGTTTACCCGTAAATTTTACAATTCAAAAAATCTTAAGAGATAAAGATCAAAAATTATTTAAAGAACAAATATCCAAACAATTAAAGTCTAAAACAGACATCTTAATTACTTCTGGAGCCGTCTCTAAAGGAAAATTTGATTTTATTCCGAGTATTATTAATCAATTTAAACTTAAAAGTCACTTTAAAGGAGTTGCAATTAGACCAGGAAAACCAATCATGTTTGCAAAATTTAATAATAACAAATGTTTTTTTGGTTTACCAGGCAATCCCATTTCCTCAGTTGCTTGTTTTAGATTTTTTGTAATTCCGTTGTTATTTAAATCTTTAGGTTTAAAAGTAGAAAAGCCAATATTTGCAAAACTAAAAAATAAATTTTCCAAAAAGAAAAAATTTACAAGATTTGTTAAAGGAAAAATAAGTTTTGACAAAAAAGGGTTTGTACAATTTGAGGTATTTGAGGGACAAGAGTCTTATAAAATCGAGCCTTTTGTTAAATCTAACGCTTGGGGTGTATTTAAAGATGGTGTTTCAGTATTCAATAAAGGAAATTTAATATATGTTTACTCAGCATCAGGTCTAAATGAATTTTTGATCAACTAATCGTATTTTCTTGTCTCAAATTTAAAATAAGATTAATAATTCGGGATGCTCGATCTAAAAAATCCAAAAGTTGCAATACCAATAGTTCTTTTTGCTGGACTGTTATGGTCTTTTGGACCTTATGTTGTAAGGCATATTGATCAACCCCAGTTAGTTCCTTGGCAATATTTATTTACAAGGGGATTAGTAATATTCATTCTATTAAATCTTTATCTATATTTTGAAGAAGGATTAGATTTTTATAAAAACTACTTTAAAGTTGGTATTTCTGGTATTTTAGGCGGCATTGGATTGGGCACAGCTATGATGACTTTTATATGGTCAATCACAAATACTAGTGCTGCAGTAACCCTTTTATGTTTAGCTGCAATGCCATTTATAACAGCGTTGTTAGGGTTTTTATTTTTAAGAGAAAAAATTTCACTTACAGTTTGGGTGGCAATTTTAGTTGCAACATTTGGAATTGTTGTAATGGCGTTTGGAACAGGTGAAAAAAACTCTCTTCCGGGTCTTGTCTTTGGTTTAGCATCTGCTCTTGGATTTTCTGTTTTTTCTGTAACCTTGCGTTGGAGAAAAGAAACACCTAAATTTACAACAGTAGCAATTGCAGGTTTATTTTGTTTTCTATTTTCATCGATAATGTTGATTTTAAATGATAGCCAATTTTTATCTTCTAGTAAAAATGAAGCTTTGTTTGCAACTCATGGAACTTTAGTTTGTGCAGGTTTGATACTATACTCAATTGGTTCAAAAAATATTCCTGCCGCCGATTTAACCTTGTTATCTTTGACAGAAGTAATTGGAGGAATATTTTGGGTTTGGTTACCATGGCTTGGTATCAATGAGGTTCCAGCAACAAACACAATTATTGGTGGTTTTTTTATATTTATTGCAATTTTCTATTACAGCATGATCATGCAATCCAATAGAAGGTTTATTGGTTTAAATTAATTTTTTATGGAAAGACCAGATTTTTTTGAATTAAATAATGGTGAAAAAGTAAAACTTCCCTTTTCAGATAAAGAGTACAAAAATAGAGTATCGAAACTTAGAGAAGTCATGTCGGATAATAACATGGATATGGCAATTCTAACTTCGATGCATAACATTGCTTATTATACAGGGTTCATTTATTGTTCATTCGGAAGACCATATGGATGTGTAGTCACAAAAGATAAAATAGTTACTATTTCTGCAAATATTGATTCAAGTCAACCTTGGAGAAGATCACATTGTAATAACGTAATATATACTGATTGGAAAAGAGATAATTTTTTAAAAGCTATTGTATCTATAATTGGAAGAAATGATCCTCCAAAAACAATTGGAATTGAAAATGATCATGTAACTTTAGATATAAAAGAAAAATTAAACTCTATATTTAGCATCGCGATTTTTAAAGATATTTCAAAGAATTTAATGAAACAAAGAATGATCAAATCAGATGAAGAGATTTCAATAATTAAAAACGGTGCTCGTATTGCTGATTTAGGTGCTGAGGAAATTGTAAAACACATAAAACCTGGTCAATCGGAATTAGAGATTGCAATAGCAGGAAGAGATAAAATGGAGAGGGAAATAGCAAAGTCTTATCCAGATGCGGAATATATGGATACGTGGGTTTGGTTTCAGTCAGGCATTAATACAGATGGAGCGCATAATCCAAAAACAAATAGAGCATTACAAAATGGAGATATATTATCTTTAAATACTTTTCCAATGATCTCAGGTTACTACACTGCTTTAGAGAGAACATTATTTGTAAATGAAGTTGATGATGCATCTCTAAAGGCTTGGGAAGCAAATGTAAAAGTTCACAAACGTGGATTAGAATTAATCAAACCAGGTGCAAAATGTTCTGAAATTTGTGAGGAGTTAAATAATTTATTTGCTGAATTAGGTTATCTTCAATATCGAACGTTTGGTTATGGTCATTCATTTGGAATGCTTTCACATTTTTATGGAAGAGAGGCAGGATTGGAACTGAGAGAGGATACTGATACTGTTCTTGAAAAAAACATGGTGATATCAATGGAACCTATGATTATGATCCCCGAAGAAAAGCCTGGTGCAGGTGGATATAGAGAGCACGATATTTTAGTGATCAAAGAAGATGGCGCAGAAAATATTACTAAATTTCCGTTTGGACCTGATCATAATATTATAAAAAATTAAATGTCAGATAAAGTAATTGTAAATAGTTGGAATGAATGGGATCCATTAAAACATGTAATAGTTGGACGTGCTGACGGGACTTGTATTCCTGCTCCCGAACCAGCTTTAGATGCAAAAGTTCCTGAAGATAGTGATATGAGAGGTCAGTTTGGCCCAAGAACAAAAGACACTGTTGATAAAGCAAATGAACTTCTAGATAATTTTTCATCCATACTAGAAAAACGTGGAATTAAAGTTGATAGACCAACGCCTTTGGACTTTAATCAACCTACTTCAACACCAGATTGGAAGGCTGAAACAATGTTTGGATGTATGCCGCCAAGAGATGTTTTGCTTACAGTTGGGAATGAAATTTTAGAAGCAACTATGAGTTATAGATGCAGATGGTTTGAGTATCTTTGTTACAGACCTCTATTAAAACAGTACTATAATGAAGATCCTAATATGAGACATGAATCAGCTCCAAAACCAAGATTAACAGACGCAGATTATAGAAAAGATTATTTATCAGATAAAATTGGAGTACAAAAAAGACTTGAGTGGACTGAGCAAAAGTATTTTGTAACAACTGAGGAGGAACCATTGTTTGATGCCGCCGATATTTTGAGATTTGGAAAAGATTTAGTAGTTCAACATGGTTTTACAACAAATTTAAAAGGAATTGATTGGATTAAAAGACATTATAAGGATCATAGAGTTCATGCAGTAAATTTTCCAGGCGATCCTTATCCAATCCATATTGATGCAACTTTTACACCAATTAAAGAAGGATTAATTATTAATAACCCACAAAGAAGATTGCCTAAAGATCAAAGAAAATTATTTGAGGATAATGGATGGGAAATTTTAGATAGTGCACAGCCAGCTCATAATGAACCACCTCCACTTTGTTATTCTTCAACTTGGCTATCTATGAATGTTCTTGTTCTTGATCCAAAGACAGTTTGTGTGGAGAAAAGTGAAATTTATCAGGCAGAACAATTAGATAAATTAGGTATGGAAGTTGTACCTGTTGAACTTAGGGATGCTTATGCATTTGGAGGAGGTCTTCACTGTTGTACTGCAGATGTATACAGAGAAGGAAAATTAAAAGATTACTTTCCTAAACAATAATGGCAACGATTAAAACAAAAAGAGATAGAGTAAAATTTGCATCTGACAATGTTACAGGAGCATGTCCAGAAGTATTAGATGCTATTTTAAAAGCTAATGATGGAGATAGAACTCCATATGGTAATGACGATCTCTCAAAAAGTTTACAAGATAAATTTTCAGAAATATTTGAAAAAGAAGTAATTATTTTTCCAACATCCTCAGGAACTGCAGCTAATGCACTTGCGTTATCTACAATGACACCTTCATTTGGAAACATTTATTGTCATAGACTTTCACATATCAATGTGGATGAGTGTGGAGCTCCAGAATTTTATACAGGTGGAGCAAAATTAGTTAATCTTAATGGAATAAATGGAAAAATTACAGCTGAAGAACTTAACAATTCAATAGGTGGAAAAGGAATTGTCCATCATACACAACCCTCATCTGTAAGTATCACACAACTATCCGAAACTGGAGAAGCTTATAATTTAGATGAAATTAAAAATATTTCTGAAGTAGCTCATAAACATAAACTTAATATACATATGGATGGAGCTAGATTTGCTAATGCTTTAGTCTCATTAAATTGCAGCCCAGCAGAAATGACATGGAAATCAGGCATCGATGTACTTTCATTTGGAGCAACAAAAAATGGATGTTTAGCAGCAGAGGCAATAATTTTTTTTAAGCCAGAATTAGTTGGTAATTTACCATTTTTAATGAAAAGAGCAGGGCATTTACTATCAAAAATGAGTTTTGTCTCCGCACAATTAGATGCATACATTACAAATGATGTTTGGATAAAAAACGCTAAACACGCAAATGCAATGGGAAAAAAATTAAGCCAAGGTTTAGAAAAGCATAAAAATATAAAAATTGCATATCCAACGGATGCTAATGAGGTGTTTGTCAAAATGCCTAAAGATATAATTGATCAACTTAATTCAGAAGGCTACACCATAAACGATGATGAGTGGGATGGTAATGCGGTTAGATTAGTAACAGCATGGAACACAGATCCAAGTGATATTGACACTTTTTTAAAATATATTAAATCTTAGTTAGCTTGGATTTTCCTTTAAAAATTCAATATACTTAATTACATCATCTAATTGATCATCAGGTATATCTTTGTAACTGGCATTAAATTTACTTTTTACACAAATTGCAACATGAGCATAGGGGTTTCTACCCTTAGGGTGATTTGGATGATCAGGTAATTGTCCCACCAAATAATCGCCAGCTTCCTTAATCAAAGTCCAGAGTTTACGCCGATTTTCTTCGTCCATAGCCTACTAACCTTGATTTATCTCGAAATGATCTAGTCTATGATCTAGCTACATTATTTTCTCAAGTTTCCAAGCTTCATCTTTAGCATTAAATTTTGCGTTCCAGTCTTTAGATCTTTGATCTTCAAATAAGGCATAAAATTTTTCTTCATCAGTGACATTTGCAATAAAAATCATTTTACCTTCACGAATGTGCGCCCATTCAAATGATGATGTACATTTTGCAAGATCATCTTTAAACATACTGTATAATTCATCTGCATCTTTTTTAGTTCCTTCATACGTTGTTGTTCCAACAAAGTTCATAGTTTTTCCTTTCTTTAATTAATTGAATTAATTTAATAAATTTTCCTTAATATTTTAGTATAATAATTTATAAATGACTAAAGATAAAATTAAAATTCATGTAAGAAATAATCATTGGAAAAAAGGATCTTTGCCTTGTGACTTAGAAGGCGAAAAAAACAGCAGTG
Organism: uncultured Pelagibacteraceae bacterium; assembly: GCA_902546765.1. GTDB lineage: Bacteria > Pseudomonadota > Alphaproteobacteria > Pelagibacterales > Pelagibacteraceae > Pelagibacter. Next base: position 39,751 of record CACCLG010000003.1, read on the forward strand.
TTACAAAAGATTTGTTTGAAAGTAAATTAAGCAAGTATCCTGGAATAAAAGATAAAATTTCATATTTAATTGATTGGGATGATGATAATTGGAAATCGTCAATGAAAGATGCCGATATCCTACTTGCATGGAATTTTCCAACAAAAGCTTTAAGTAAAATTGCACCTAAATTAAAATGGATTCACATTGTATCAGCTGGAGTTAATCATCTCTCTCCATTTAATTGGGTTAAAAAAGATTTAGTTTTAACTAATAGTAGAGGAATACAAGCAAAAAAAGCTGGTGAATTTGGATTAATGAGTATTTTGATGCTTCAAAACCAAATGACAAGAATTATTACTAATCAAAAACAAAAAGACTATGTCACTTTATTGAGCAACCCAATTGAAAATAAACATGTTGTAGTAGTTGGAACTGGTTCATTAGGAGGTTCAATGATTAAACATATCAGTTCACTAGGTGCAAATGTAACCGGTGTTAATAGACGAGGTAGAAATGTTGATGGATGTTCAAAAGTTATTAAATTTGATAAAATTGATGAAGTTTTACCTGATGCTGATTTTCTTTATTTAGCAGTTCCTGAAACTAATGAAACAAAAGGAATGATAAACAAAAAAAGGTTAGATGCTTTAAAACACACATGTGGAGTTGTTAATATCGGACGTGCATCTGTAATGGATTATGAGCATTTAAGAAAAAAATTAAAAAAAAATGAAATTTCTGGAGCTGTTTTAGATGTTTTTTCAGAAGAGCCTATAAAAAGAAATTCTAAATTTTGGGATACTCCAAATTTGGTAATAACTCCTCATATATCTTCAGATAGTAAAGGAAAGTACATAGAAATGGTTTTAGAAAAATTTTTAACAAACTTAACATTATTTATTGATAAAAAAGATTTAATTAACCAAGTAGATCCTGATCTAGGATACTAATACTTCGATTATTTTAGGATATTATTTTATTTTTTTCATTATCCACAATAACTGGACTTTCATAATATGTGATTTCTGGCTTAGAGTATCTCTCAGTAATCCACTTAATTCTATCTTCATCGAACCATTTTTTGGCAAACTCTATTTTGGTAAAAGTATAAACACCACCGGCATAACCTTTCTCAATGTCTGCTATATAATTTTTTCTCAATAATCCTTCAACGTCTACATATAACGTAGAAGTTTCGATAAACTTTTCTTTTAGAGTTTTTAAATTAAGTTCATTAGATATTTTAAATTTAACTAATACTGTAATCATTATTTCTTAACTTTTTAATTTATGTAAATGTTTACTCATCTTTTTTCAAATTTTTATTTTTAATCTCTAAAGTTAACAAAATCTATAGGAAGGCCAATATCTATTGCTTTTATTGCAGTAATTGCCTCCTGAAGATCATCTTTTTTTTTGCCATCCACTCTTAATTCTTCTCCTTGTATTTTTATTTGAATTTTGAGTTTCATTTTTTTTACATCAGCAATAATTTTTTTTGCATTATCTTGGCTAATCCCTTCTTTTAACTCACTTGTTTGTCTAATTGCTCCTCCAGATGCGCCCTCAGAACTTTTAATATCAAACACTCTTGGATCTACTTTTCGTCTTATAAGATGAGTTTGTAATAATTCATTTACTTGCTTTAATTTAAGCTCATCAGGAGCAAGAGTGGTCACATTTTTTTCTTTTCTCTCTATTGTTATTTGAAGCCCTTTAAAATCATAACGATTTCCAATTTCTCTTAAACAATTAGCAAGAGCGTTGTCAAACTCTTGATAGTTTATTTTACTTATCACATCAAATGAAGGCATATTTAATATTTTTAAATTTTACTTTCTTTTAGCTCTAGTTTCTTCGTTTATTTGTCTTCCATATTCTCTGATTTGCATTCTCTCAATAGCTTCAGACTCTTTTGTTTTATCTTCAGTTTTCTTTTTTCTAGAATAATAGATTGGTAAAACAATTGATAATATGACTATAAATATAGCTAAAATAATTTGCCAAGTTTCCATGATCATATATTCTTATAATTATTCAAATAATCAATTTAAAAATGCAAAAAACTAATTGGAATTATCCGACAACAATGTGGGTAGGCCAAGATAGAATTAAAGATCTTAGTGTTGCTTGTAAAAATTTAGATATAAATAAGCCCTTATTAGTAACTGATAAAGGTCTTGCTGGCTCAGATATTATTCAAAATAGTTTATCTAACTTAAAACAAAATAGTTTTGAGGTTATTTTATATTCAAATGTAGTTGGAAACCCAACGGGCACAAATGTAAATCAAGGTGTTGAAATTTACAGAAAAAATAACTGTGATGGTGTCATTGCCTTTGGTGGAGGAAGTGGACTTGATGTAGGCAAAGCTGTTGCTTTTATGTCAGGTCAAGATTTACCAATTTGGGATTTTGAAGATGTGGGAGATAATTGGACAAAAGCTAAGTCAAATAGCATTGCACCAATTATTGCAGTTCCAACCACAGCAGGCACTGGATCAGAGACAGGAAGAGCATCGGTTATTTTAAATGAAGATACTGGAGTTAAAAAAATAATTTTTCATCCAAAGTTTTTACCTTCGATAGTGATTTTAGATCCATTATTAACGATTAGTTTACCTCCAGATATAACAGCCGCAACTGGAATGGATGCATTAGCTCACAACTTAGAAGCTTATTGTTCCCCAGGTTATCATCCAATGGCAGATGGAATTGCATTAGAGGGTATAAGAATTATTAATAATTGGCTCTTAGCTGCAGTTGAAGATGGGTCAAATATTGAAGCTAGAATGAATATGTTAACTGCTGCAAGTATGGGATCTACTGCATTTCAAAAGGGACTTGGTGCAATTCACTCATTAAGTCATCCAGTAAACGCATTAAATAATATTCATCATGGATTATCTAACGCAATCTTTATGCCTTATGTTTTGACATTCAATAAAAACGTAATTGAAAAAAAAATTGTTAAAATCTGTGAATATTTAGAGTTTCAAAATAAAACATTCGATGAATTTTTAAATTGGACATTAAGTTTGAGGAAAAAACTTAATATTCCTCACAAACTTTCAGATGTAATAGAATTAGAAAAAATTGATATTGATCGCCTATCAAAAATGGCTTTAGATGACCCGTCAACTAATGGAAACCCAAAAAAACTGTCATTAGCGGATATGAAGGTTATGTATGAATACAGTATTTCAGGAGAACTATTTAAATAGTTAACTTCTGAAATTTATCTGCTTTTCAATTTTATTTTAGTTATAACTTAATAATTACTTTTTCGACTAGCACCTTTATAAAAAATTTCTTGAAGATTATCGTTTTCTTGTTTTTTAATTTTTATATCTTTTTCATTTAACAATGATTTTGGCCTTCCTATTTTTTTATGAAAATTAAATTTATCTTCTCCTCTTGCCAATTGAACACTATTTTTTCCTATCACTTGTTTTACATTGCTTCCTATATAACTTTGAATTACAAAACCTATCCTTCTATCATTACTCTTATTAATACCAGATCCATGAACTGTTTTTGGATGATGTAAAGACATTTGTCCTGCAGACAGTATTAACGCCTTTGTTTCTTTTTTTGGAACATCATTCACTGTTTGACCTCTAGTCAAAAGATTTCCCTCATTAAATTTTTGATCATGGTCTTTGAGGTTATCTTTATGAGATCCCGACCACATTCTCATACATCCATTGTGTTCATTTGAGTCTGTTATAGCAACCCATGCAGTAACCCAATTATAAGGCTCTAATCCAATGTACTTTGCATCCTGATGATAACTTACAAATCCTTTTTCCTTTGGATTTTTTATAAATAACGTTGTCCCACAAACTAGAATATCTTTGCCAATTAAGGATTGTACTGCATCTAATATTTTTGAATTGTGCGTTAATTCATCAAGCAAAGGGGAGATAAGATGTGCATTGTATCTTCCTGCTTTTTCTAATTCTCCAGGCAATCTTTTTTCAATAGTTTCAATTTCATTTCTAATTTCTTTTGCTTTGTCTTTTGAAAAAATATTTATAGGCGAAACAAACCCCTCATCCTTGTATTGTTGAAGTTGATTTGAGGAAAGATAAGTCATACTATTTTGAATGCCTGAAGTTATTAAAATTGGAATTACAGAAAAAAACAATCAAAAAATTCAAGAAGTTAAAACAGTTAAAGTAATTGCAAATCAAGGCATAGTAGGGGATAGGCATTTCAAAGAATTTAACGACCCATTTAATCAATTATCTCTAATAGAGTCTGAGAACATTGATTATTACAATATTAAATACGGTTTAAATATTCCATATATAGATTTTAGAAGAAATATAATTACCAAAGGAATTAAACTGAACGATTTGGTTGGAAAAAAACTAAAAATTGGATCTGTTGAAGTTGAGGGTATGGATTTATGTAGACCCTGCAGACATCTTAATGAGTCATTAAATCAAGATAATGTTTTAAAGGAATTTTTAAGAAAAGGTGGTCTTAGATGTCAGATTTTAACATCTTCAAGTATAAATATTGGAGATAAAATTGAGGTTCTAGATTAATTGAATTTTATCCAAAAGTTTTTTGAGTTTCATTAGCATTTGAATTTTGATCTAGTGTTGCGGGTGCATCAGGATCCAACTCTAATCCAGCAGGAGTAATAGTTGCTGGTACTGGGGTAAAAGTTGAGTCTGGATTTTCAACAGTTTCTCTCACTCTCATTCTATAAAGTCCGAATGCTCCAATTAAACTATGAATTAATATTAAAAAAACAAAAAAACCGTTTAAGCCAAACCAACCCATAAAGATAGAGCAAAGAATTGGACCACTTATTGCACCAAAACCAAAAATTAATTGTAAACCACCTCCTGCTGCTACAAATTTTGATTTTGGAACATAATCATTTGTATGCGCAAGGTTTAAAGAAAATAATGGAAGACATAAACTTGCATATAATCCAACAGCTATAAAAAATATTATTTTTTTAAGGGCTAATTCATTCATGTAATAAATATTTTGCAATGGATCGTTTGCGGTAAGAATTGATAAAAGCGCTAAGGCAGAACTCCCAAAAGTTGTAATAACTATAACTGTTCGTCTATCATATTTATCAGACAGATATCCAATAGGACCTTGACCAAGCACACCAGCAATTGTTGCAATAAATAAAAGCACTGATGTTTCTAAAAGAGATAATTTTGCAAGTGTAGCATAAACTGAAATTAAAGAAAAAAACGCAGCGTGTATTACACCAGTAAAAAAAGAACTAAAAGCCCCAAGTGGTGAAATTTTATATAATTCATTTATACTTATTGTTTCTATTTTTTTGAATTTTGGAGCAGGTCTTTTTGTTAATAAAATTGGAACAAGAGCTATAGATAATAACACCGATACTAAAATAAATGGTTCGTAGTTTTGAGGTTCGCTGACATTTAGTAATAACATACCAATTGCCAAGCCAAAAAATAAAACCATCATGTAAGCTGAAAGTAATTGACCTCTATTTTTATTTGTAGCTCTGTCATTAAGCCAACTTTCAGTTACCACATAACAGCTGACTAAACTTATTCCCGTTACAAATCTACTTACCGTCCACATTATTGGATTAACATAAACAACAGCCAACAACGCACTTAAAGATGCAAGTGATGCAAAAGCTGCAAATACTCTTATATGGCCAACTTTTGATACAAAATTAGGAGTAGTTTTCGACCCGACAAAATAACCTACAAAGTATCCAGACATAAAGATACCAGTTGTTAAAACACTAAAACCCTCAAGAACAGATCTAATGCCCATCAATTGCATCTGCAATCCATGAGCAATCATCATTACCCCTATCCCCATAAAAAGAGCCCATGACTTTTTTACTTCTTTTTGCATTTATATATTTACTGTCAGTTAAATCTGGCGGCTAAATAGTTTTGGTTTGTGTTTTTTTTATGGCTAATAATGAATGAATTGCAATTGTAATTATAATTACAATCCCCCCTAATATAGTTTGAGTTGAGGGTTGTTCTTTAATAATCAGCCAGACCCATATTGGTCCAATAATGGTTTCTAAAAGAAAAAACAGGTTAACTTCAGCTGCAGTTATAAATCTTGGAGCTATAGTCACTAAAACAAATGGTATTGCAACACACATAACACACATAATAGGTATAAAAATCATATCTGTACCAACAAGGGCAAAGTCTTTAACGAAGAAAAAGGCAAATATAGCAACACATAATTTACCAATTACTGCAGAAGGGACTAAATCGGTAGATTTTGCATATCTTGCTAAATTAGCATTACAGGCTAATCCAAAAGCAGTAATTAAACCAAAAAGGTCACCATAGAAATTACCAATACTTAATGAGTCGTAGAATATGTAAACACATGCTGTAAAGGTGATGATTATTGCAAACCAGGTTTTTTTTTCAGGTTTTTCTTTTAGAAATATTGCTCCTAATATCGCTGAAAGCATTGGGGCAAGCGCTATCATTAATAATGTATTTGCTACATTGGTATTTTGAATTGAGATTATAAAAGTAATATTACAAATCGAAAAACTAATTATATAAAATAATCCTGGATAACCAATTTTAAACAAAGCATTAAAAAAATTTTTTTTGTAAAAAATTATAAGACCAAAAAGTACAACTAAAAAAGGAATTGCTCCTCTATAAAAAAGCATGCCCCAAGTTTCTATGTTAGATAATCTTATAAAAAGAGAATCTGGTGTTATAAACATAACACCAATAAAAGCCATTAAAGAGCCTTTTTGCTGATTTGTGAGATTTTTCAAGCTCTCAAACCTTTCCAGAAATAATCTGCAAGGTTTATATTTGATAAATCAAAAAAAGTTTTTAAGCCTGTAGGCGAGGTAACGTTTATATCTCCATTTAATTTTTCATCAATAAAATCAATTCCTGCAAAATATATGTCCTCTTTTATTAGGTCTTTAGCAATTATTTTTGAAATTTTTATTTCTTTTTTTGTTAATTTAATCAATTTTGGTTTCGCGCCTTTGCTCATATTACTTAAAATTGATCCAGCTTTTGGTACTCTTGAAATACAGCCACAAATCTTACCATTGATTATAAAAACTCTTTTATCTCCAAGTTTTATTTTTGGTAAAAATTTTTGACACATTATGTGTCCGTGTTTTTTAATAAACTTTAAAATAAGTTTTTTGTTTAGTTTATTATTTATGTAAATAATATCATTACCGCTGTAACTATGAATTGGTTTAAGTATTATTTTTTTGTATTTTTTATAAAAATGCAAAATATCCTCTACTTTTTTTGTAAATATTGTATCAGGCATAAAATCAATAAATTTCATTGAGTATAATTTTTCAGAAATATTTCTTATAGAAGTAGGGTTATTAATAACTCGAACTTTATTTTTAATAGTATCTAAAATGTAGGTTGTAGATATATATTCAAGATTGAAGGGCGGGTCTTGACGAACTAAAATAAATTTTACTTTGGATAAATCAATATATGTTTTTTTAATAATCTTAAAAAATTTTTTTTTAGAGTAATCAATTTTAATAAAACTTCCATTTGCAAAAACTTTTTTATTTTTAATTGATAGATTTTTTGGTTCATAATAAAAGATTTTATAGCCTTTATTTTCACCACTTTTTGCAAGAAATATACTTGTATCTGTTAATGGATTTAAGTTATTTAAGTTATTACCTTGAACAGCAATAATTTTATTGGTCATATAAGTTTGCTAAATTCTCATCTTTAGAAAATTTATACAACATATGATCTGCATTTGTTTTTTTATTTTCAATAATTCTAAATAAATGATCTATAAATTTTTCCTCGTTCATACCTTTCTTGTTAAGTATATTTCTGTTTGTTAGTCCTTTTTTAGAAATATTTAATATTATTGAGGACCAATACAATAGATCTTTGCCCATCAGAGGAGTAGATAGTCCTTTTTTTGGAGCATTGCTGTAAGCCTCTAAAACCTCATTTACATCCCATTTTTTCACAACCTCTAATGCTTCATCTAAATTTCCATAAAGCAGCCCTGTATTGAAAGCAGGACCAGAGCATAAACAATCCCAACCACAAGCATCCATAGATCTTAACTCAATATATTTCTTCAATCTATTTTCTGTAAATATGGTTCCAAGATGCGTACTCAATTCTGCCTCTGTTGGTTGTAAATTTTTAATCTCATTTATTTTTCCATCCATAAAGTCCTTAAATATATATTTTTTTCCTGAAATATATTTTCCATCAGATTGGATAAATAATAATGGAATACTCATTATAAATTCAGCATAATTTTCAAAATTTACTTTTTCTAAAAAAAATTTAGGGAGACCACCACGTGACGTTTGTTGCCATACATGCGATCTGTATGAAAAGTAATTACTATTTTTTTTTTCAATAATTGATGAATTTGCAAATAAAGCAATATTAATTGGAACTAAATAATTTGCTAACTTAAACTTTTTTGAAAAATCTTCTTCAGAAGTATAATCAATGTTTAATTGTGTACCACATGTTCTATACATCATATCTAAACTTAATGCTCCACCTTCAGGCATGTCTTTAGTCATGACTTCATATCTTTGTTTTGGGTTGTTTGGTATTTCTGAAAGTTTGGATATAGGATCAAATCCCGCGCTTATAATTCGAAAGTTAAGTTTTTCTAAAACTTGTTTTAATTCAAATAAATACTCATGAGACTCTGAACATGCTTCATGAATATTACTTAGTTTTGCTCCAGATAATTCAATCTGATTTCCCGGCTCAAGTGTAATATTTTTGTCTTTTTTGCAAAGTCCAATTAATTTATCATTTTCCTTAACTGGCTTCCAACCAAACTCATAGAGATGGTCAAACATTTTTATTATAGACGTATAATCAATTCTCTTGTCATCTTTTTTATTAAATATAAATTTTTCATGTTCAACACCAATTTTAAGATTTCCCTCTTCTTTGATGCCATCTTCAAAATATTTAATAATTTGATTTTTGTTATTTATCATTTTAATTACTTATACCTTTTAAATAATCATTTATCTCATTAATACTAGATATTTTGTTTGAACATGTCTGATTTTTACAAATTACAACACCTGAATCAGTGTCATTCTCAGTGTTGTGTATAAATATAGCTCTATCAAAATAGTTTTTTAATAAATAATTTTTTATCTCTTTGTTGTCGCCATAAAATGTAAATGAAATAGTTTCGTGATACATATCTAAAGCTTTAACAAAGCTAAACATTTGAGAAAAATTTGAGTTTAAAACTTGGTGAAATGATTGTTGAAGTATACGTGATTTTTCAGACCAGTGTTTATCTTTTGTTATGTAATATAATTTATTTATTTGAGTTAAATAAACACTGTTACCGTTAGGTATATTATTATCATTTAAATCAACGGGACTAACGAAAAGATCATTTTTTTTGATAGGATTTTTTTGAAGTAGTTTTGATTTGTCATCATAAAACATACCCCATGCTTCAACCATTAGTTTGGAAGCTTCATCCAAATATTCTTTTTTTCCCTCAATTTCGTACAAATTTAATAATAATTTTGAGTAAAAGACATAATCTTCTAGAAAAACATCAATTTCTTCTGACTGATAGCAATGAAATATTTTGTCTGACATTTTCTCTTTAAGTATTTTGAACTTTTGAAAAGCAATTTCTTTAATATTCTCATCTTCCAAAACAACAGATGCATTTAATAAAGCTGTAATTAAAAAGGCATTTTGATCTGTTTGAGATTTATCATCAAATAATGGTTTAACTCTTTTGTTTCTGATTTGAATTAAATTATTCTCTGCTCTTGAAATTATTTCTTTTTCTTTTTCATCCAAATCACTATTTTGCTCAACAAGAATATTTTTTCCCTCAAAATTACCTTCATTAGTTATTAAGTATTTTTTGGCAAATATATCTAAATTATTTTGTAAAATCTTACTTAATTCATCGAAAGACCATGTATAAAATTTTCCCTCCACACCTTCACTGTCAGCATCATATGCAGATCCATATAATCCGATATCATTTACAAATTCTGTATTTATATAGTTTATCGTTTGAGTTAATTTTTTTTTAAAATAATCAGATTTTGTTCTCTGATAAAATTTTGACAAAAGACTTACAAACTGAATGTTATCGTAGAGCATTTTTTCAAAATGAGGGATAATCCATTTATCATCAACTGTATATCTAGCTATGCCTCCTGACAATTGATCGTAAATTCCTTTTGAACAAATATTTTTTAATAACGTCTCTACTGGTTTAAGATATTTTTCATCATTAGTTTTTAAATAGAAATAAAACATGGCATCAAATAAATAAAATTGGGGAAATTTTGGAGCACCTTTGAAACTTCCATATTTTTCATCTAAATATGAAATAATTTTATCTACAAAAGGTAAAAGAGGTTGATTTAAAACTGCAGATCTTTGATTAATTTTAGAAAAAATATCCTGCATTTGTGATGCTTGAGCAATTATTTTTTCTCTATTATCCCTATAAACATCTGAGACATTGTTTAAAACTTTTCTAAAATCAGGTCTTCCTTGCATTTCTATTGGAGGAAAATAAGTTCCTCCTGTAAAAGGAACACCGTTTTCATCTAAAAACATTGAAAGAGGCCATCCTCCTTGTGTACCAGTTAAAATTGACAAGCTTCTCTGGAACACATAGTCAAGATCTGGTCTTTCTTCTCTATCAACTTTAATATTTATAAATTTTTCATTCATTATTTTTGCTGTTTCTTCATTTTCAAAACTTTCATGAGCCATAACATGGCACCAATGACAACTGGCATAACCAACACTTAGAAAAATAGGTTTTTTTTCATCTTTAGCTAATTTTAAAGTATCACTTTTCCAGGGATACCAATCAACAGGATTATTTTCGTGTTGTTTTAGATACGGACTTTTCTCAGTGGCAAGTCGATTAGTCATATTTAAGAATTCTAGTGATGATAAAAAGGATCTCTTGAAAATATTTTCCTTACCATGGGCTCAAATTCTTTTAATGTCATTGATTTGTAATCTGGATCAAAGGAACATTGGTCGTAATTTTCACAAAAATCAACGGTTGCTTGATAATATTTATGATCTTTATATCTCTCTCTAGCATTTTTATCTCCACCCAAATGCTCTGCTGAATAATAAGTTTGAAATAAACCATGTTTTTCAATGATCCAATGTGTTTTTTCAGATACATAAGGTCTTAATATTGATGCAGCGTATTGAGAGTGATTCATTGGAGCTAACTCATCTCCAATATCATGTAATAAAGTTGCAACAATCATTTCCTCGCTCTCGCCATTTTTAAATGCTCTAGTAGCTGATTGTAAAGAATGTTCTAATCTTGAAACTTTATATCCCTCAAGTGTGCTATCTAGTTTTGCAAGATAGTTTAAAATTCTATCTGCAGTTTTTCTTTCATATTCTTTTTCGTGTTTCTCTAAAAGTGCATAATCCTCTTTGGTTCCATGCTTCATTTCAGTAAAACTTACTTTTTTCATCAGTTATTTGAACCAGTACTTAAGAGTGATAATTGAGTAACTTTATCCCCACCTAATTCATCAATTATTTTTACTGGATAATCACCAGTAAAATAATGATCTGTTAATTGAGGATAGTTATCATTTCTTTTTTCAAATCCCATGGCTTTATACAGCCCATCTAAACTCAAAAATTTCAAACTTTGTGCACTTATAAATTCTTTTATTTCATCCACAGTTTTATTAGCAGCCAAAAGTTCTTTCTTTGTAGGAGTATCTACACCATAAAAATCAGGATATTTAATTTCAGGACAAGCAATTCTAACATGCACTTCTCTAGCTCCAACATCATATAGCATCTTAACAATTTTATATGAGGTCGTTCCTCTGACAAGTGAGTCATCAATTAATATTATTTTTTTATTTTTAATTACTGACAGGTTTGCATTTAATTTTAATTTTACTCCAAGGCTTCTAATTTGTTGAGAAGGCTCTATAAAAGTCCGTCCGACATAATGGTTTCTAATAAGACCTAAATCAAATTTTACTTTTTTCTCTTGGGCATACCCTAATGCTGCGGCATTTCCAGAGTCTGGCACCGGCACAACTAAATCAGCATCAAAATTATCTTCTTTCGCTAATTGCGCTCCAAAATTTTTTCTATACTCATAAGCAGTTTTTCCACTTAAAATACTATCGGGTCTTGAAAAATAAATGTATTCAAAAATACAAGGCCTTACTTTTTTTGGAGGAAAAGGTTTTAAACTTTGAAGTTCATCATTTTCAACGTAAACGATTTCTCCATTTTCAACCTCTCTTATAAATTTTGCACCTATTATATCTAAAGCACATGTCTCTGAAGTAAAAACGTAAGAATTTTTTAACTTTCCAATAACGAGAGGACGAATTCCAAGTGGATCTCTAACTCCTATTAAGCTATTTTGAGTCATCATAACCAAAGCATATCCTCCTTGAATTTGAAATATAGCGTCAATTATTTTATCGATTGTCCGATCTCTTTTTGACTTTGCAATTAGTTTAACAATAGTTTCTGTGTCTGAAGTTGTGTAAAAGATTGATCCTTCTTCAACCATTTTATTTCTCAAAGTGATCGCGTTAGTTAAATTTCCATTGTGAGCTACACCAATACCCCCAGAATTTGTATCTGCAAAGAATGGTTGTACGTTTCTTAAGGCAGTGCCTCCTGTTGTTGAATATCTATTATGTCCAATTGCAAATTTTCCTGGTAAATTTTTTAAAACTTTTTCATCATTAAAATTGTCTCCTACAAGACCAAATCTTTTTTCTGAATGATATTTTTTTCCATCAAATGAGACGATCCCACATCCTTCCTGACCCCTATGTTGCAGAGCATGCAAGCCTAAAGCTGTTAAGGTAGAAGCTTCTGGAGAGTTGCTTATTCCAAAAACACCGCACTCCTCCTTAATTTTTGGACTATATATCCTGAACTTTTTCTTTAGCGTCTTGATATTCTTTTTCATTGGGAAATTCTTTTATAAGGTACTTACTACCTTTTTCAACCATAGGAAATGTAAATGAATCCTTTAAGTTTAAAGGCCATTTTTCATAATTATAAACAATATTAGCAGCTGTGAATAAACAAACTACAAACATATATGACTTAACGATTCCAAATATCAAACCAAAAAATTTATCAATTGTACCAATACCAGAATAGGTTACAGCTTTGCTTATGGCTTTGTTTATCATTAATATCAAGAAAATTATCAATACAAATAAGCTAACTCCCAAAATTATATCTAATACATATTCGTTGTCTAAAATATTTTCTACATAGGGTTTTGCTTTTGGAAAAATAAAAATTGTTAAAATATATGCCAACACCCATTTTGCAGCTGATAAAATTGATAATACAAATCCTTTAAAAGCCCCTCTAATCATTAACAAAATTGTTAAAATTATATAAGAGTAATCAAATACTGTAATTTTTTCTAAAATATCTTGAATATTGTCAATCACTTAATTGAAAATGGTTTAACAACTAATAATAAAGATGGAAGAAGAGTTAGCACAGAAATCATCGCTAATAACATTGCAATACCTGTAAATATACCGAAATAAATAGTTGGAATAAAATTTGATAATACTAAAATAGAAAATCCAAATACAATTGTAATTGAAGTATTTAATATAGCAACTCCTACAGTTGAGTGACAAACTCGAAGTGTTTCATTGTAGTTTTTGATTTTGGAAAATTCTTCCTTAAACCTATAGATATAATGAATACTGTTATCAACAGCAATACCAATAGTTATTGCAGCAATTGTAATTGTCATCATATCCAATGGTATACCTGCTAATCCAATAATACCTAAAATAAAAAAAGCAGCTATAAAATTTGGAACAACCCCAATTAAGGATAATTTGATATTTCTAAATAAAATAATGAACATAATAAATATCCCAACCATAACAAAACCAAGAGTTAATATTTGAGATTTAAACAAACTTTGTAATAAGTTATTAAATAAAATTAGAACACCTCCCAATTTAAATTCATCTTTTTTAAGTCCCAGTTTATTTTCTAAATCAAGATTAATTTGATTTATTAAATCGTTCCTTCTTAAATCTTCTAAAGAATCTTTTATTCTTAAACTTATTCTTGCCTCTGAATCTTTTATTGAAATATAAGGGTCTACAATTTCTTTTTTAATTGTATCGGGAATTTTTGAATACAATATACCCATTTCTAGTGTTCCTAATGGCTTATTGTTATTTAATTGAGTTGCAACTTCAATTATAGACGAGAAAGATAGTACTTTGCCTACTGGCTCTAAGCTGTCTAAATAGTTATGTACATTATTAATTTTATCAATTTTATCTTTAGTAAACCAATATTTGTCATTATTTTGTTCTTCATCACCCCAATCATCTTCAAAATCATCATCAGACTTTTGCTCTTTATTTTTTGGAAACTTCAGTATTACCTCTAGTGGAGTAGTGCCTCCTAACTTTTCATCAATTAATTTCATACCTTTATAAATTTCGGTATTTTTATTGAAGTAATTGATGAAACTATTTTCTACCTCTAATTTTGAAATACCAGTAACACTTAAAATAATAATTAATAGAGTTGTTCCAAAAATAATATTTTTTTTATCAATAGCAAAATCCCCTAGAAAATGTGTAAATTTTGATTTTTGACTCTTTTTTATATTGATATTTGAACTTTCAATAAAATTTAGCAGGGTTGGTAAAAGTGTAAATGTGATTATAAAAGATGTAAGCAATCCCATTGTCATCATCCAACCAAAATCAATGATTGGTTTTATTTCACTGAATATTAAAGATAAGAAAGCACAAATAGTTGTAAGTACAGTATAAAGTATAGGCCAATACATATTACTTGTAGTCATTATAATGATACTGACTTTAGTTTTATTTGGAAATTTTTTTGAGAGTTGAAGAAATCGAGTACTCATGTGAATGTTCATTGCCATTGTTAGGATGAGCATCATAGCTATAAAGTTTGAGGATATAACAGTGACTTTCCATCCAACTAGACCTAAAAGTCCCATCATAATTATCACTGAAAAAAAACAACTGCTTATAGGAACAATAATCCAAATTAATTTTCTAAAAACAACCCAGAGAGTTGCAATAATAAAAATTAATACTCCAAGACCAAATACAATGATATCGTTTTTTATAAATGTCATCATATCATCTGCAATCATAGGAATACCGCCTAAATGGATTTTACCAATATTATTAAAATTTTTTATTACTTCTCTGATCTCTAAAATATTTTCATGATTTTGTTTTTTTATCTGATCCTTATATTTTTCTAATTCTTGCTTGTTTTTAAATTCTTTGTTTTTTTCTCTAGGTTTTAGATAAACAATTATTCCACTAGTTTTCCCATCTTCACTTATTACAAAATTTCTAAATACCGGACTATTTTTAATTTCTTGAAAACCTCTAATTTTATCAACATCATTGTCTTTTAATGATTTAAAATTATTTAATCTTTCCAAAAGAGGTTGATCAGTGCTATTAAGAAGAGGTATATCTAAAAGGGTTATGACATTGTGAACCCAATCTAATTTTTGAATTTCTTCTTTAAGTGATAGTAAATTTGTGATGGAATTAGGTGAAATCATTTCACCATTTGGAGTATAAGTTAACACTAAAAATTCTTTTGCCCCATATCTTTCAGAAATTTCATCAAGATATTTCAGGTCTGGATCACCTTCAATAAGAAGAGTGTCTGATGATGCATCAAGCCTAAAATTTTTTGAGAAATAACCAAAAAAAATTAAAGAAATTAAAAGTAGAAGAAAAATTAATTTTGGTTTTTCAATAATATTTTTTTGATAAAAATTAGCTAACATTCAGTATTAGCTTATATATTTAAAACTAGTTGTTTTGAATATCTTTAAATTTGGTAAACATTGCCTCAAATTCAAGCATTATATTACCTGTTGGACCATGACGTTGTTTACCAATAATTATTTCAGCTAAACTTGAGACCTCATTCATTTTTGCCTGCCATTCTGCGTGCTCAACAGTTGCAGGTCTTGGCTCCTTTCTCTCTAAGTAATATGCTTCTCTGTAAACAAACATTACAACATCCGCATCTTGTTCAATAGAACCAGATTCTCTTAAATCAGCTAATTGTGGTTTTTTATCATCCCTAGCTTCAACTGCTCTAGAAAGTTGAGATAAAGCAACAACTGGAACTGATAGCTCTTTTGCAAGTGCTTTTAAACCCTGCGTAATCTCCGATATTTCTTGAACTCTTCCATCTTTAAAGTTTGATGCTCTCATCAATTGAATATAATCAATAACCACCATATCAAGGCCATATAATCTCTTTATTCTTCTTGCTCTATTACTAAGAGCTGCAATTGAAATTGCTGGAGTTTCATCAATATAAAGAGGCAATTCAGATATATCTTTTGAGGTTTCAATAAATTTATCAAATTGCTCCTCTGATATTCTTCCTCTTCTTATATCATTAGATTTAATTCTAGATTGTTCAGCAAGAATTCGAGTTGAAAGTTGTTCTGATGACATTTCTAGCGAAAAAAAAGCTATTGAAGATTTTTTTCCATCATCTTGTAACTTTTTTGCAGCATTGAATGCTATATTTGTAGCTAATGCTGTTTTTCCCATCGATGGTCTTCCTGCAATTATAATTAAATCAGATTTATGCAACCCCCCTAATCGATCATCAAGATCTGTTAAACCAGTAGGCACACCAACAATTCCTTCATCATTTTTATATGCACTTGAAGCCATTTCAATCGTTTGTCTCATGGATTCATCAAATTTAATCAGTGAATTACTAAAAGAGCCCTTTTCAGCTAAATCAAATAATGATTTTTCAAAATTCTCAATAATTTTTTGTCCATCATTATCTAGATCATTAAGTTTTGCAGTATCAATTACATTTTCTGAGATTTTGATTAATTCTCTTTTTACAAACAAATCATAAATTAATTTTGAATACTCAATTGCTTGCCTTGAGGATGTTGAAAATTTAGTAACTTTTACAAGATACTCAGGTACATTTAATTCATCTTTTTCATTTTCAAAATGATTTTTAAGAGTAATTGGATTTGCCAACATTCCACTATAAATTAACTTTTCTATCGCACCAAAAATTTTTTGATGCATTGGATCATAAAAATTTTTACTAACAATTATCATATTGATCTCATCAAATATTTCATTAGATAGTAAAATTGATCCTATAACTGATTGTTCAGCTTCTATATTATTTGGGTGTTCCTCTAGTTTACTTTTTATGATGTTAAGTGATTGAGACATTGTAAAATTCTATTTAAAAATAGACTGTATACAATATAAAATAAGAACTGGGGAAAAAAATGTATAATTATTTTATTTCTTCCTGAGGAACCACTTTGACTGTTATTTGAGTTTGTACGTCAGAATGTAGGTTTATTTCAACCTTAAATTCACCTAAAGATTTTATTTCTTTTGAAGGTTGAATATTAGAAGGATTTATTTCTACATTTTCCTTTTCGTGAATTAACTTGGAAATTTCTGTAGGTTTTACTGATCCATATAATTCTTTGTTCTCAGTACTCAGTTTTTTTATTTCATAAGTTTTATTTTGAATTTTTTCTAAAATCTTTTTAGCGTCCTTTTTTTTATCTTGATCTTTTTTATTTAACTCTTGTTTAATTTTTTCTACTTCTTTAATATTTTCTTTAGATGCAAAAAGAGCTTTTTTTTTTGAAATTAAATAGTTTCTTGCAAAACCTCTTTTAACATCAATTATTTCTCCTATTGATCCTATTTTCCTGACATTTTCTAGAAGAATAACTTTCATTATATTAATGCTAAATTTCTAGCTCTTTTAATTGAAAGTGATAATTCTCTTTGCTTTTTTTGACTTACTGATGTTATCCTAGAAGGAAGAATTTTTCCATTTTCAGAAATATATCTCTTCAGCAGCTTAATATTTTTATAATCAACTACTGGGGCACCCTTTCCAGATAGAGGGCACTTTTTTTTAAATTTATATTTATTATTTTGAAAAACACTGAGTTTTGAAAAATTACTCTGCGAACTTTTTCTTTTATTATTTCTTTTTTTCATTATTTTTTATTTTTTTTTCTACTTCTTTATCTTCACTATTTTTTTTGAAATAATCTGTATCTAAATCAAATTTTTTAACCTTAACTGTTAAATATCTAAGTAAATTTTTGTCAATTTTTTCATTTTTTTCAAGTTCAGAAATAGTTTTTCCGTCAGCTTTAATTTTAAAATGCAAGTAATTACCCTTTTTATTTTTCTTTATTAAATATGAAAGGTTCATTAATCCCCAGTTCTCAAGTTTTACGATATCACCCTCATTCTTTTCAACTATTTTAGAGTACTTTTCTTGAAGTTGTTTTAACTGTGATGGGCTAGTATCTTGTCTTGCAATAATTGTGTGTTCGTAAAAGTTCATATTTATTCTTTTAAAAAAGTGAGGATATACTATTATTAATTTTTAATTACAATACTAAAAATACAATATTTACATATATAATTAATGTTTTCTGTTTTATTTCCTGGCCAAGGTTCTCAGTCTCCAGGTATGGCAAAATCTTTCTATGATAACTTTGATTATGTAAGGTCCTTTTTTAATGAAGCAGATGATTTACTTAATAATTCAATAAGTAAATTAGTATTGGAAGGCCCTAAAGGTGAACTTGATCTAACCGAGAATACTCAACCAGCAATATTTCTAGTAAGCTATAGTATTTTTCAAGTTTTAAAAAGAGAAACATCATTTGATATTAATGCCGCAAATTATTTTGCTGGTCATTCACTGGGTGAGTATTCTGCTTTAGCGTGTGCAGACTCTTTAACATTTTCTCAAACAATAAAGTTGCTAAAAAAAAGAGGTCTTGCCATGCAATCAGCTGTTCCAAAAGGACAGGGTGGAATGATAGCAGTTTTAGGATCTGATATTGAAATAATTAATCAAATTTTAGAGAAGAATAAAGATATTTTTAGTTGTTATGTAGCCAATGATAATTCAGTTGGTCAAATTGTGATTAGCGGAAATAACAAAGATTTAGAAAAATTTTCTATAGAACTAACAAATAATAAAATAAAAAATATAAAACTACCAGTTAGTGCTCCATTTCATTGCAAACTAATGAGTAGTGCAACAAAAATAATGGAAGGAGAAATATCTAATGTAGAGTTTAAATCACCAAAGGTTGATATTATTTCAAACGTTACATCAGAACCAGTTAATGAGATATCTTCAATAAAAAAATTGTTAATAAGCCAAATAGAAAAACCAGTAAGATGGAGAGAAATTATTAATTATATGACAAATAAAAACATAAATAAATTTGTAGAAATTGGTCCTGGAAAAATACTCTCAGGATTAGTAAAAAGGATTAATAGAAATGCAGAACTTATACAAATTAATAATTTGGAAGATTTAAAAAATATATAGTTCAATGATAGAATTAAAGAATACCAATATTATTCTCACTGGAGCCACAGGAGGTATTGGCAATTCTATTTTAGAAAATTTAGTTTCTTGTGGTGCGAATGTATTAGCTACGGGTACTAATGAGGAAAAACTTATTTTAATTAAAGAAAAATATAAGAATGTTCAAACACAAAAATTTGACATATCAAATCATTCAGAGATTGAAAATTTCATAAATAAAGCAAATGATAGTTTGGGTGGCAGAATTGATGTTCTAATTAACAACGCTGGAATTACAAGAGATAATCTTTCTATAAGAATGAAAGATGAGGAATGGAATAAAGTTATTGATATTAATTTAACATCTACATTTCTCCTTAGTAAAAGTGTTGTTAAAAAAATGCTTAAAAATAAAAAAGGAAAAATTTTAAATATTACCTCTATAGTTGGACATACGGGTAATATTGGGCAAGCAAATTATACTGCGTCTAAAGCTGGCGTGGTCGCAATGTCTAAAAGTTTAGCTTTAGAATATGGAAAAAAAAATATAAATGTAAATTGTATTTCCCCTGGCTTTATATCAACTGAAATGACTGATAAAATTAATAATGATTATAAAGAAGTTTTAAAATCTAAAATACCTATGAATAGATTCGGTACCCCAAATGACATTGCAAATACTGTCATTTTTTTATGCTCTAAACTTTCAGATTATATTACCGGTGAAACAATTCATGTTAATGGCGGCATGTATTTTAGTTGACAAAATCAACAAAATATTTATTAACAACTTAACTTAAAGGATATAAATGTCAGACGATATTTCAAGCAAAGTAAAAAAAATAGTTGCAGACCATCTGGGAATTGACGAGTCAAAAGTAACAGAAGAATCTAGTTTTATCGATGATCTTGGGGCAGATAGTTTAGATACAGTGGAATTAGTAATGGCTTTTGAAGAAGAATTCGGGTCAGAGATCTCAGATAGTGATGCAGAAAAGATTCTTACAGTAGGAGATGCTGTAAAATTTATAGAGAATAAAGCTAATTAAATTTTAGTATTAAATGTCCGAAAATAATGAGGGGATAATTGTAATATTATCGTCTCCTTCGGGAGCTGGCAAAACCACCCTAGTTAAAGAAATTTCAAAGAGAAATAATTTTCAAATATCTATATCTCACACAACTAGAAAACCTCGTTCAAACGAAACAGAAGGCAAAGATTATTATTTTATAAGTGAAACTGAATTTGAAAATTTAATTCATGAAGATAAGTTTTTAGAATATGCAAAAGTTTTCCAAAATTATTACGGTTCAACGAAAGATGTTGTTTTCAAAAAGCTCAATAATGGTGAAAATGTTATTTTTGATATTGATTGGCAAGGAACGCAACAAATTAAGAGACAAAAACTTAATTATAAAATAGTTACAATATTTATTTTACCGCCAAGTCGAGATGAGCTTTACAAAAGACTGTTAAATAGAGATAAAAATGATGAAAAATTAGCAAAAGAAAGAATGACACAATTTAATGAAGATGTGCTCCATTGGAGAGATTATAATTTTGTGGTCATCAACGATAATTTAGGAAATTGCTATAAAAAAATTATGAAATTTATTGAAACTGGCGATGATAAAATAGAGCCTAATTATCAAAAATTAATATCTTTACATGTAGAGAGTCTACTGAATTAATTTTTCATAAATTAAGCAAATTTTGTAAAATGTATCTTTTTTAAGATTTTGTGGCCGTAAATTTACGTCTAGATCAAGTTTATTGATTACATCTTTTGAGTTCTTAAAAAGGATATTGAGAGGTTTTTTAATCATTTTTCTTCTTTGACTAAAAAAAACATTAGTTATGTATTCTAAATTTTTAGAGTCTTTCAACTTTATATAATTAATTTTTGGCTTAAAAATTAATAATGAACTCATTACTTTTGGTTTTGGAAAAAAACTTGATGGATTTATATCTATTAGTTTTTTTACTTCTAATTTCCAAGAGGAAAAAATTGATAAACGTCCATAATTTTTTGAATTATCCTCTGCTAAAATTCGATCTGCAACTTCTTTTTGGAACATTAAGATTAATTTTTTATATGAAAATTTTAAATGTGAATAATTAATAAAATTTATAAGAATTTGACTTGAAATATTGTATGGAAGATTACCAAAAATAATAAAGTCTTTTTCACTTAATAATTTGAGATCATACTTGAGTATATCTTCATTGATAATTATTAATTTATTATTAAATCTTTCATTTAAACTTTTAATTAACCTTTCATCTTTCTCTATTACATAAAATTTTTTCGGCTTTTTTTGTAAAATAAATTCTGTTAAATTTCCAGTACCAGGTCCAATTTCTAAAACAGTGTCATTTTCATTTAAATTACCAGCATTACAGATTTTTTGTATAATATTTTGGTCTATTAAAAAATTTTGTCCTAAACTTTTTTTAGGAATTATTTTCATTAAATTTTATTGAAAAAATCCATTGCACAAAATATCGAAGATGGATCAGACCTATTTTTCCCATACATCGATATGTTTGGACCATGATCAGGTGAGACCCTTACAAATGGAAGACCTATTGTGATATTAATTGCATTAAAATTATATAGTGTTTTTAATGGTGTTAAAACTTGATCATGATACATGCCTATGACTACATCATAATAATCAATATTTTTTTTAATAAAAAAAGTATCTGCAGAAAAGGGTCCTGCAATGTTTAATTTATCAGATCTTAATTTATTAATCGCAGGTATTATTTCTTTTTGCTCTTCTCCAATTTTTTCAATTGTTTCACAATGAGGATTAAGCCCAAGCACTGCAATCTTTGGTTTTTTTCTTAGATTTCTAACAAAAAAATTATTTATTGATTTAATTTTTTTTATTATGATTAATTTATTTATATATTTTGAAACATATTTTATTGGCACGTGAGTTGTGATAGGTGAGACAGATAAATTTTTATTATAAATTAACATTACAGGATTTTTAGAATTAGTTTTTTTTGCTAAATATTCGGTAATACCTAAGTATTGTTTATTCAAAAAAGTTCTTTTATTCACTGGCCCATTCAACAAAACTACATTTTTATTTTTTTTGAGTATAGACAGGGATTTATTAAAACAATCAGAGATATAACTTTGTATATCAAAATAATTTGGATATTTATATTTGTTTGTAATTTTTATATCTATCAAATTTATCAAATTTTTTTTTGATTTAGTTATATCTAAGACCTCATTTATTTTTATATTATAATTATTTTTCGTTATTTCTTTTTTTATAAGAGATATATTTCCTACAATAGAAATTATTTTTTTATTTTTTTTAAAATGAGTTGATATGAAATATTTAAATAGTATTTCTAAAAAAATACTCTTTGGCTCTGTCATTACAACTAAAATATGATTAATATTCATTAATTGTGCTATTTTGTTTAATTTTTTTGTAAAGATTTAATGAAAAACTATTTAATTGTCTATTTTGTTCAAAATTAATTTGTTTTTTTATTTCTAAATCAGGATCGATCTTACTTTTAACTTCTCTTTTTTGATTTAATTTAATCAATAAATTACCATTTGGGTTTTCAATTGGATTGCTGATTTGACCTTCATTCAGTCTAGAAATTTGTTTTTTTAATTTTTCATTAAGATTGTTTTTATTTATCCATCCAATTTTACCACCATTCACAGACGTGTCAGAAATACTGTATTTGCTCGCGGCAGCCTCAAAACCATAATTCTCTATAAAATCCAACAATTGTTTATAGTCAGTACTATAATTGAACAAAATCTCTGATAAGTTATACTCAAAGTTTTTCTCTTGATTGTTAATAAAAGTTTTTACCTTATTTTTAATTTTATTTTCATCAATTTTTACTTTGTCTTTGAATTTTTCGTAAATTAAAGAATTCCAAAGTCTCTCTATCAATAATTTTTCTTTTAATATTTTTATGTTGAAACCTTCTTTTGTTAAAAAATTAGAAAATTGTTTTTTATTTTCAAATCCAAGAGCAGTGTAAGTTTCCTTCAACAAACTTTCACTAAGTTCAGAATGTTTTTCTAATTTAAAATGTTTTATAACTTCTTTTTTCTTTAAAATTTGACGTATAAGAGAATTCTTAGATAATTCATTCAATTCATTTTTATTTAAATTTTTTAATGTAGAATTTAATATAAGTAGATACTTACTCTCATTTTCTATATCAATATTTGTTAAAATTTCGTTATTAATTTTAAATACAATTTTTATCTCAGAAGTATAAGCCAGGTTAATATGGAGAAAAAATGCTATAAAAAAGAAAATTAATTTTTTTGTTATCATTTATTGATTTATATCTGCACCTTGTCTAAATTCTGCAAAAGGTATAAATTTCAAAGTTAAAAATAAACTTTTTTCAGGCTGCAGATTACCATCTTTATAAAACGTTTTATTATATTCAATTGATGCCTTAAGACAGTCAGTTTCATATTCATAAATAAAATCGTAATATTCAGTAAAATCTCTATTTAAATCTTTTGCTATATTAAATTTTAAGCTTTTTTCTTTATCTAATTGTATTGTTGATGAATTAGATATTATTTCATCATTACCAATTACTCCACCTGAGGATAAATAATTAAAAGTAGATGACATAATGCCATAATTAAGACTAGTGGATATTGAGTCATAATTAGAATTTTTTAGATTATTGTCATACGAAAAACTGTAATCAAAGTTAATTATTTGATTAGGAGAAAAAGAAAATTTTCCAACTAAATCTGTTCTCTCTTCATTTAATTTTGTTTTAGATGGTAGACTAGTATTCTTTCTATCACTTATTGAATTTGCTAAACTTAAACTTAATATTTTTTCATTATTTTGATTTCTATTCTCATATTCTACTCCAAGAGAAAGAGATTTTCCTCCCTCCACAATTTCGTTAGTTCCAATTCTATTCAATGCAAAAATATTATCATAAGACAGTCTTAAATCCTTATCCGAAATATTTTTTGTGTTGTTAGGACTGTATCTAAAACTTGCAATTGGGTTGAGATAGTCATTTCTATTATTATTAACTTTTCTCAATGGAAGAGAAGTTTTTATTAAAAAAGCACCAAAAACCTCATAGTCCTCTTTATTTTTATATGATGTCGAATTTTCTGTATAAGAATTAAAATTTTTAATTAATAAATCATAATTAGTTTTTAAACCTTTGTTATTAACATAATCATCAGATTTAAATAAGAAATCATTTATCAGCAAGCTTTCATATTTGTTTGTTTCATAATTCTTCTGAAATCCAGAAGATTTAAATTGAAAACTGCCATTGTAATTTTTGTCTAATTCAATTATTTTTTTAAAAGTAAAGTTAGGTAAAATATACTGAAATCTATCGTTATTTCTTTTTGATAAATCCTCATAAGCTATAAAATCTGAGCTAAACGATGTACTTTTACTTATATTTTTTGAGTAAGTTAGCTTTGAAGTTAAAACACTCTCGTCGTTAATAAGAGGGGATGATTTTGATAAATTATGAATTTTTAGATAATTATCATTAGTTACACTTTGATAACTAAAATTATATTTAGAGTTTGTGTCTATTATACCATCCAAGTTTGCAAAAAAATGAGAATTTGAATTTTTACCGTCATTATTGTAGCTAAAATCACTAATTAATTTAGATTTTTGCAACGACTGCCTATACTCAGCTTGCATTATAAATTTATCATCGGCATAAATTCTAGGATTGAATGTAATATCTTTATCTTTCCCTAGAGTTTTAAAATAAGGAATATTTACCCAGCTTCCAAAGTTATTTGAGCTTCCATAGTATGGCACTAAAAAACCAGATTTTCTTTTCACACTTGGGTCTGGATGGCTAAAATAAGGAAAATAAAATATCTCTTGATCAAATAGTTTTAACCATGAATTTTTATAATTAAATACTTTATTTATTTTATCATGCGTAAATTCCTCAGTTTCTATTTCCCATCCTGGACAACTTTTATTTATCGTATTACATGTAGAGAAAACAGTTTTGTAAATTTTTGTTTGTTTATCGTTTGAAACTGCAGATCTTCCTTTTAAAATTGGATCATTATTTGGAATTCCAAAATAATTATCAACAAAATCTACTTTAAGCTCTTTTCCTAAAATTTCTTTACTTACTAAATTAATTTTAGCATTCTCAAAAACATAAATATTATTATCTGTATCTATAATATTTGTTTTTTCAGTTGTTATTGTTTCTTCAATTAAATCAAATTGAAAACTATTTTCTAAATTATATATATTTCCACTTATATCCTTTATTGTTGTTTCATTCTTCGAGTATATTTTTTGCAATTTTCTGTCATAAAACATATTAGAGGATATGATCTCATACTTATTTTCAATTTTAATATTTGTAACACCTATAGTTTCTAAAGTATCTAATTGTTGATTATATTCAGCATTTTCAGTTTCAACTTTTATATTTTTTGTTCTATCATTAAACAAAACATTCTTTTCAAATTTAATTATTTCTGTTTCTTTGTTATATACAGAATAATCTCCCTCAATATATAATCCTTTCCTTTTTATTATTGCATTAGTCTGAATTGACTCAATTATTTTTCCATTATCTAAAACTTTAATATTATCAGAAATAATTTTAACTTCATCTGAATAGAGGATAGAGCTAAAAAAAATAAACTGAAAAAATAAAATTATAATAATTTTAATTTTCATTTATTTTTACACTCCCTAAAAGACAAATCAGAAATAAAATTAGATGGGGCAACCAAATTGATAGAACTATTGGAATTGTTTCATTTGAACCAAACATACTTGAAAAATAATTTATATAATAGACAAATACAGAAACGGATACACCCACAATAATTGTAAAAAATTTTGTTTTTATAAAAGTGAACTTCATCATTATTAATAATCCTAAAATAGTCATTAATAAATAAAATATAGGTAGACTATATAGCTTATTAAGATGAACATTAACGTCGGTAGTTGAATAACCAATTTTTGAATAATTTGATAACAATAAATTTAATTGATAAATATTTAGTGAATTAAGATTTGAAAATAAATTTGAAATTATTTCACCATCAAATGATGATATGTAGTTTATATTTTCATAATTTTTGTTTCCCAACAATTTATCAACTACTTTTACTTTGTTTAATAACCAGGTTTTGCTTGAAATATCAGCATTTTGTGCAGTAATAATATTTATGTTTTCAGTTACTTCATTTGTTTGAGTTATTGTTATATCCTCAATATTGTTTTCATTGAATTTTCTTGCATGAATTATGTTTGAGTATCCATCAACTTCCTCTTTAATCCAAAGTCCATTTTCATTTACTACAGCAAGGTATTCATTTTCAGATGAAAATTTATTTTTTAAATTTAAGTAGTGATTCTTTAAATTAGAGGAAAAAGTATAAAAAATTAATAATATAAATGCTCCACAAATGAGTGTACTAAATGATAATAAAGTTAAAATTTTTAAATTATCAATTCCATGATTTTTAAATATTTCTATTTCATTTCTTTCATTTAAATGAATATAAAAAAACTTTACAGCAATTAAAAAAATAAATGGAAAAAGCTCAAATAATATGGAAGGTGAGTTAAGAAAAGTAAGTAATATAGGGTATCTTACCCCAACATCATAGTTATCAAAAAACTTTAACTCCTCGAAAAAATTCAAAATAAAACTTAATCCTAAAAAAATTAAAGAGATTAAAAATAAATTTTTTATAAAATTTGTTACTAAGTACAATTGATATTTTTTTAACATTATAAATATTTTAATTTGAAATTAGTTTTGAAAAGAATTGTTAAATAATATATTACGACGAAAATTATTGGAGCAGATAGAACAATAACATCATTAATTAAATTTTGTGTAATAAATTTTGACCCTATTTGAGAAATAATAATTGTCAAAAAGCCAACAAAAAAAACAAAACTTTTGTAATATTTTAAATATTTATTTGATTTAGGTTTTATCAAAAGGCTTGAAGAAATAAGAGATAAAATTAAAATATAAAGAGGTATTGCAATTCTTTTATAAATTTCTTCAGTAATAGATTCAATTTTTCTTGGACAAATTTTATTATTTTTTTTTTGTTTTATATAAAAATCATAAATACATGAAAATAAGTTTATTGAACTAATTTGTTGAATTTTTTGATAAGTAACAGTTTTTGATGAAAATTTTGAAAGATCATACTCAGTTTCTTTAAAATTGATATTGTAAAAATCATTTTCATTAGAATTAATGATACTCCCATCAAATAATTTAATCATAAATTGATCTTCTTTTTTTTGAATTTTTCCACTTTCGGCTACAATTATTTTTGATGAGTTTTTATTTAGCTTTTCATTTATATATATTTTTTTTATATTTCCTTTTTGGTCATAGCTATCAACAAAGATTGTTAGGTTTTTAAAAACATTTATGAATTTTTTTTCAGTTATTAGAGAAGGAAGAAAATCAACATTTGAATTTTTCAAGTAAATTCTGCTAAGATTTTGTGTGAAAGGAACCAGATAAAGACTTAAGAACAATTGAATAATTATAAATAAAATTGAAAATCTTAGAATAAAGTTGATCACGCTTATTTTTTTTATACCGTTTGTCCAAAAAACTAGAATCTCGTTATTTTCTTCATATTTATTAATTATGTAAAAACATGAGATAAAAAAAATAAAGATTAAAATTCTACTAAAAATTTTAGGTAAACTTAAAATTGAATATGCAAAATAAACCCTTAAACTATGACCGTCTTCTGACACTATATCTAAGAAATTAACTGCCTGTATTACCCAAATAATTAAAGTAATACTTAGGGACGCAGCTAAAAAAAAATAGATAATGTCCAGCGAAAGTTTTCTAAAGAGCAATTTATTCATTGAAATTATAATTTTTATAAATATACAACAATATCTATTAAAAAATTCTAAAATATGAAGTTAAAATTAAATTTTGTAAGTAAAAACCCAAAGTTGGCTGTCAAAAGTGAGCTTATTTTTATAAATAATAAAAATTTTAAGCATAAAACATTAGATTATAAAGAGATTATAGATAACGAGCTTTTTAAAGAGAAAAAGATAATACAGAGAAATCAAGATAAAGTTAACTACATTTTCATAAACTGTATAGGACAAAAAAAGTCATCAGATTTTGAGAACATAGGATCAATGCTTTTTGACTTTCTTTCAAACAACAAAATTGAAAATTCTTTTTTTAATTATAGCTCAATTAAAATTACAAATGTACAAATTGAGAGAATTTTACATGGAGCAACTCTAAAATCTTATTCTTTTGAAATTTATAAAACAAAAAAAAATATTAAGAAATTTGTAAATATTAATATTGTAGGCAAAAGCAATAAAAACCTTCTCAAAACAAAATTAGATGCTCTTACCGAAGGGGTATTTTTAACAAGAGATTTAGTATCTGAACCAGGAAATATTTTACACCCTGACGAATATGCAAAAAGAATTACAATGTTAAGGAAGATAGGAATTAAAGTTACAGTTTACAACAAAAAAAAATTGAAGAAAATGGGATGTGGAGCATTATTGGGTGTAGGTCAAGGAAGTATAAGAGGTTCTTACCTTGTTACTATGGAATGGAAAGGTGCTTCCTCTAAAACTAAACCTCTTGCATTTGTTGGAAAAGGAGTTTGTTTTGATACTGGCGGTATTTCATTGAAACCAGCAAAATTTATGGAAGATATGACATATGATATGGCTGGTTCTGCAGTTGTTGTAGGATTAATGAAAAATTTTGCACTTAGAAAAGCCAAAATTAATGCAGTTGGTGTTGTTGGTCTTGTTGAAAATATGCCTGGAGGAAATGCTCAAAGACCTGGTGATATAGTTAAGTCCTATAGTGGAAAAACTATTGAAGTATTAAATACTGATGCAGAAGGAAGATTAGTTTTAGCAGACGCACTAACTTTTACTGAGGAAAAATTTAAACCTAATTTAATTATCGATCTCGCAACTTTAACAGGTGCAATCATTGTATCATTAGGTTCTGAGTATGCAGGACTATTTTCAAATAATGATAAGCTTTCAAAACAATTATATGAAGCTGGTGAACAAGTAGAAGAAAAAGTATGGAGAATGCCACTGCACAAAAACTATGATAATTTAATTAATTCTAAAAATGCTGATATGCAAAATATTAATTATGTTGGTGGTGCAGGATCAACTACAGCTGCTCAATTTTTACAAAGATTTATACTTAATAAAACGCCTTGGGCTCATTTAGACATAGCTGGAATGTCTTTTTCTAAATACGCAGGAGCATTAAATTCTGGAGGTGCAACAGGGTATGGAGTTAGATTATTAAATAAATTTGTAGAGGAAAACTATGAGTAATATTGAACAAACACTTTCAATTATAAAACCAGATGCAGTTGAAAGAAATTTACAAGATGAAATAAAACAAGAATTTATAAACAAAGGATTTGAAATAAAAAAAGAAAAAAAAATCCATATTTCAAAACAGGAAGCAGAACAATTTTATAAAGTTCATGAAACAAAACCATTTTACAATGAATTATGTTCGTACCTTTCCTCAGGCCCTATAGTTGTAATGGAATTAACTAGAGAAAACGCTGTTTTAGAGAACAGGAAATTAATGGGTGCAACAAATCCTAAAGAGGCTGAAGAAGGAACACTTAGAAAAAAATATGGTATTTCAATTGATAAAAACTCTGTTCATGGCTCTGATAGTCCTGAAAATGCTAAAATTGAGCTAGACTTTTTTTTTAAAGAGTAGACTTTCTAAAAATTTTTTCAATTGCAGCTGGATAAAGTCTATGTTCAATTTTTAAAACTTTTTTAGCTAAAGTTTTTTCTGTATCAGATTTCAAAATTCTAACTTTTTTTCGTAAAATTATTTTTCCAGAATCTAATTTAGGACTAACGAAATGCACCGTAGCCCCTGAGAATTTATCTTTATTTTCAATTGCTCTTCTATGAGTATGTAAACCTTTATATTTTGGCAACAGAGATGGATGAATATTTAAAATTGGATTTTTAAATTTTTTAATGAAACCAGAGGATAAAATTTTCATGAAGCCTGCCAAACAAATTAAATCAATTTTATTCTTTTTCAAATATCCTAATATTTTATATTCCGCTTGCTTTTTCTTTGAATAATCTATTATAAAATATTTAATCTTATTTTTTTTTGCAAAATCTAATCCTTTTGAAAATTTATTATTTGATATTATAAGATTAACTTTAATTTTTGATCTCTTTATCTTTGAATACTTGATTAAAGAAAGCATGTTACTTCCTCTTCCAGAAATAAAAATAGAAACATTTAAATTTCTACCAGTTAATTTTTCCACTTAAATTTACTTTTTTATTACTTTTTGATATTTTCCCTATAACATAAGGTTTATATTTATTATCAAAAGTCATTTTTACTTTTTTGAGATTTTTTTTATTTACAATTATACAGAAACCAACACCACAATTAAATGTTTTTAACATCTCACTATTTGATACTCCTGATTTTTGCAGCCATTTAAAAATTTTTTGAGTTTTAATTTTATCTAAATCTATATTTGCACATAAATCATTTGGAATTACTCTTTTAATATTATCTTCTATTCCACCTCCAGTTATATTTGCACAACCATTGATAAGTTTGTTGTCTATTAATTTATTTATTTCTTTTACATAGATTTTAGTTGGTTTTATCAGTTCTTTTTTGAGATATTTGTTTTTATTTATTTTAATTTTTTTAACTTTTAAAACTTTTCTGACAAGTGAAAAGCCATTTGAATGTATACCATTTGATGGAATGGCTAAAATTAAATCATTATTTTTTATTTTATTGATTAGAATATTTTTTTTTTCAACTAAACCAACAGCAAAACCTGCAAGATCAAATTTACCTGGCGAATATGTACCAGGCATTTCTGCTGTTTCTCCCCCCACAAGATTACAACTTGATAATTTACATCCCTTAACAATGCCCTTAATAATTTCTTTCATCTTTTTTAAATTAATTTTGTCTATTGAAATATAATCTAGAAATAAAAAAGGTTTTGCACCTTGAACAATCAAATCATTTACACACATCGCAACAAGATCTATGCCAATTGTATTAAATTTTTTAATTTCATTTGATACCTCTAATTTTGTTCCTACCCCATCTGTGCTTGTTACAATGTAAGGATTTTTAAAGTTTTTTGGTATGCTTGAAATTGCTCCAAATCCTCCAATATTCTTAAAATCACCACTTTTTTTTGTTTTTTTTGTTAAATTAGAAATGAAATCTATAAATTTATCAGCATTCTTTATGTTTACTCCGCTATTTTTATATGTGAATTTTTGCAATTTCATAAATTATAAACAATGACTTTATCAAAAAAAATATACAATTATTTATACATTTTTTTTTTAGTTTTAATTATTGTTATTAGTGAGTTTTCCACAAATTTTGCAAAAGCTAAAACTTTTGTAATTAACAACATAGAAATTCAAGAAAAATATGATTTAAATTTTAATAAAACAAAGGTGGTTGATAAAGCATTTAAAAAAGCTTTTGAAATATTAATTTCAAAAATTTTACAAAGTGAAAATAAAAGTATTTTCAGATCCACTGATGTTAACCAAATTAAAAGTTTTGTTGAAGGCTTTTCACTTATGGAAGAAAAATTTGTAGATGATAATTATCAAGCCAAAATAAATGTAGATTTTAATAAAAAAGATTTAATTAATTATTTTAATTCAAAAGGGATAATTACTTCATCCATAAACCCAATTGATGTCATGATATTGCCTTTATTGATAGATTTAAAAAAAAATCAAATATTTTCATATTCAGATAATCCTTTTTTTCTGAATTGGAACTTAAATAATAAAAAATTTCATCAAATAAATTATCTTTTACCCAACGAAGATATTGAGGATTTTTCAATAATTAGAAAAAATATTGGAGATATAGAAAATTATAATTTTAATGAAATATTTAATAAATATAATGTTAAAAATAGAATTTTACTTGTTTTATTAAATCAAAATAACCTGCTTAAAGTTTTTTCTAAATTAAATTTAGAAAACAATGAGATGTACATAAATAAAAATTTTAAAGATGTAAGTATGAAAAACTTAGAACAGATAAGTGATGTGATTTTAGATTTGAAAAATGATTATGAAAATAAATGGAAATCATTAAACGAAATCAATACATCAATAATTCTCCCTATTAGATTATCTGTGAACACAAATAATTTTTTACTTTCAAATAATTTAGAAAATTATTTAAATGAGGTAGATTTAATTTCAAATTATAATATTGAAAAATTTAATAGTAAACAAATTATATATAAAATTATATTCAATAGTACTCCAGATAAATTTTTAAAAATTATGCAAAATGCTAAATTTAAAATTGATACCTCTAAAAATGTTTGGAAATTACAATGAGCGAACTGAACCAATTATTACTGGATTTTGATCATAATATTGAATTCAACGAACATGATTATTATGTATCAAGAAGCAATTACTTAGCTTTTAATTTAATTCAAAATTGGCCAAAATGGGAAAGAAAAATACTTAATATTTCTGGGGATACATTTTCGGGAAAAACACATCTAGCTAAAATTTTTCAAGATAAAAGTAATGCCTTATATTTGGGTCATAGTGATATTAACGAAGATGTATTCAAAAAAATTAAGTTAAATGAGACAATCGTTATTGATGATTTTGAAAAAATCAAAAATGAAAATTTATTATACTCTTTATTTAATTTGATTTATCAAGATAATAAATACTTATTGATTTTATCAAACAGAACAATAAGTAAGATTAATTATAATCTTGATGATTTAAATTCCAGAGCAAAAAATTGTATATTTGCTAAAATTGAAAATCCAGATGATGATTTAATTTTTGCAATAATTGTAAAAAGTTTTTCAGATAGACAAATCAAATTAGAAAAAAAATTACTAGAATTTATTATAAAAAGGATAGAGAGATCCTATGGTAAAATTTACGAATTTATATATAAGGTTGACGAATTGAGTTTAAAAAAAAAGAAACCTATTAATTTAAAAACAATTAAAGAAATACTGTAAATTGAATAAATATAGAACACATACATGCGGAGAACTAAATATCTCCAATAAAGGTCAAAAAATTATTTTATCTGGATGGATTAATAAGAAAAGAGATCATGGAAATCTGTTATTTATTGACTTAAGAGACAATTACGGCCTTACCCAATGTGTCGTAGACAATGAAAATAAAGTATTTAAAGAAATAGAAAACCTTCCATTAGAAACTGTACTAAAAATAACAGGAGAAGTAATTGGGAGAAACAAAGATACCATTAATGAAAATTTATCGACCGGTGAAATAGAAATTTCAATTATAAATTTTGAAATTCTAGGACAAACAAAAGAGCTCCCTATGCCAGTGTTTTCAGATCAAGAATATTCAGAGGAAATTAGACTTAAATACAGATTTTTGGATTTAAGAAGAAAAAAAATTCATCAAAATATTATTCTCAGATCAAAAGTGATTTCATTTATTAGATCTGAAATGAATAAGTTGGGATTTTTAGAATTTCAAACACCAATACTAACATCTTCTAGTCCAGAGGGTGCGAGAGATTTTTTAGTTCCAAGCAGATTAAATCCAGGGAAATTTTATGCATTACCTCAAGCTCCCCAACAATTTAAACAGTTAATAATGGTATCAGGATTTGATAAATACTTTCAAATCGCACCGTGCTTTAGAGATGAAGATGCAAGAGCCGATAGAAGCCCTGGTGAATTTTACCAATTAGATTTAGAAATGTCATTTGTTGAACAACAAGATGTCTTTGAAGTAGTTGAAAAATTGATGGTTACTGTTTTCAAAAACTTTTCAGATAAAAAATTACTTTTTGAGACTTTTCCAAAGATTTCATATTCTGACGCAATGTTGAAATTTGGATCTGATAAACCAGATTTAAGAAATCCACTTATTATTTCTGATATTACAAAATTATTTGAAAGGGATGATATAAGTCTCGAAATATTTAAAAATTTAGTCAAGAAAGGTTCAATTGTAAGATCTATCGTTACTAAAAATACAAAAGATAAACCAAGGAGCTTTTTTGATGGAATAGATAAATGGGCAAAGGAACAAGGTTCATCTGGTCTAGCTTATTTTACTTTAGAAAAAAATGATAAAATAATAGGAAAGGGACCAGTCGGTAAATTTTTTTCAGAAGAGTCGCTAATAGAATTGATGAAAATCACAAATGCAGAAATAGGGGACACCGTTTTTCTTTCTTGCGGTAAAAAAAACGATGTAGAAAAAATATTATCAATAGCTCGAACTAGGATAGCAGAAGAGCTCAAAATTATTAAAGAAGATTGTTTTGCATTTTGTTGGATAGTGGATTACCCAATGTTTGAAATAGACGAACAAACCAAAAAAATAAGTTTTAGCCATAATCCATTTTCAATGCCACAAGGAGATATTAAAAAATTAGATTTAACAGATCCTCTTTCTTTAAAAGCTTATCAATATGATATTGTATGTAACGGTATTGAGTTATCATCTGGAGCCATCAGAAATCATGTACCTGAATTAATGTATAAGCTATTTGATATAGCTGGTTACTCAAAGAAAGATGTTGAAGAAAAATTTAGTGGAATGATAAATGCATTGAGTTATGGTGCACCACCTCATGGAGGTATTGCCCCAGGCATAGATAGAATAGTGATGCTTTTAGCTGATGAAAAAAATATTCGAGAAGTTACCATGTTCCCGATGAATCAAAATGCTCAAGATTTAATGATGAATGCACCATCTACAATTAGCGATGATCAATTGAAAGAATTAAATCTTACTATTAAGAAAAAAACTTGATTACTTTTTACCTTTTAGATTGATTCTAATGTCAGATAGATCGACCAATTTTCTTTTATAATCACTTCTAACAAACCCCTTACTAGTTATATCTTTAACTAGCTTTAAGAATTGATTTTGATCTTCAGAGTTTTCATTGTTCGAATCATCTATTTTTTCTGATCCACCAATAGATGGAGTATGTGCCAGATCTTCTCTATTAAGATAAGATATTGCTAATTCTCTAAATATATAATCTAAAATTGAGCTCGCGCTTAAAATTCTATCATTTCCATGAACATTTCCTGATGGTTCGAATTTTGTTCCAACGTAAGCATTTACAAATTCATCAAGAGGAACCCCGTACTGCAGACCCAAAGAAATAGCAATTGCAAAGTTATTCATTAGAGCTTTTACTAACTCACCTTCTTTGCTCGTATCAATAAATATTTCACCTATTTTTCCGTCCTCATATTCGCCTGTATGAAGATAAACTTTATGATCGCCTATAGTAGCCTTTTGAATGTAACCTTTTCTTCTATCTGGCATACTAAATCTTTTTCCAAGTTTTTCGTTTAAATTACTTTTAAAGTTCTCTCCTATTTTGGTATCAATTTTTGAAGTGGTGGTCTGTGAAATTTGAGCACTAAGTGACTTATCAATTATATTCACTTTATTATTATCTATTTTTTCTAAATTTTTTGTTTTTCTATTATCAAGTTTAACGTCCAGTATCTCAAATTTTCCATCCTCATTTTTTTCCAAATCTTGTAAGTTTTTTTCATTAACATCATCTAAATAGTGACTTACTTTAAAACTACATGTGTAATATGTCTCAACTAAATATTTTGCCATTAAATTTCCTTATTAAAATTGAATCGTAAGAAATTATGTATATACAAATTAATGTTATAGTCTAATTTAATTTTTACAATTTTAAATTGAAAAAATAATTAATTTTTTATGTTGACATTTTTTAAAGAAATTTTCACTTGGTGGAATGGGCAAACATTGGGAACCAGACTGCAAACAATTTTTTTTGGTAAGTTGGTTGGTGAGGATGAATTAGGGAATAAATATTATCAAAATAAAAAAGGTAAACGGTGGGTAATATATAATGGAGAGGTTGAAGCATCAAAAATACCAAATGATTGGTACTCATGGATGCATCATATAAATAATAAAATTGAAAATTCACATAACTTAAAAAAGTATAAATGGCAAAAAAACCATTTACCGAACCAAACAGGGACAACAAAAGCTTACAACCCTAAAAATAATAAAAATGCAACTGAAAAAAAATATAAAACTTGGCAAGACTAGTTTTGCTTTAATTTTTATTCTATTTTTTCAAATAATTTTCATAAAGGCAAATTCTGAAACACCTGTATCTAGCGAAAAGTTTGCAGAAATATTGGTTTTGGATAAAGTAAGTTCTAAAACAACAAAGTTAAAGTTAACAATTGGAAAAGAGTTATTTTTTCAAAATTTAAATATAAATATTCTAAAATGCCAGAATTCAAAATTTGATGACGATCCTGAAGTAACAGCGTTTATGCGAGTAATCGATTTGAAAAATAAAGATAAGGATAAGGTTTTTGTTTTCAATGATTGGACATTTGCATCCAGTCCATCAATAAGACCGTTTGACCATCCCGTATATGATATATGGTTAAAAAAGTGTTTTTCTTAAATTAATTTTTCTTTATCAAGCCAACTTACATTAAAGTCAGAATTAATAAATTTTTCATGATTTAGTAAAGTTTTATGTAAATCTATTGTAGTAGTTATACCTTCAATTACAAATTCATCGAGAGATCTATTCATTCTTTGTATTGCTTCTGTTCTATTTCTTCCATGGCAAATTAATTTACAAACCATGCTGTCATAATACGGAGTAACTTTATAACCTTGAAAAATTGCACCGTCTACTCTAGTTCTAAAACCTGAAGGCTGGTGACACATTCCAATTAATCCAGGGGAGGGTTGAAAATTTTTACTTGGATCTTCAGCATTTATTCTACATTCAATAGCATGTCCTCTTGGATTAATATCATTTTGACTTAATGCTGTTTCACCTGTGTAGGCTATATTAATCTGTTCTTTGATTATATCTATACCTGTAACCATTTCTGTTACTGGATGCTCAACTTGAACTCTCGTATTCATTTCTAAAAAATAGAATTTTCCATCTTCGTAGATGAATTCAACTGTACCTGCACCTTCGTATCCTATTTGACTTACCATCTTTACAGTTTTGTTAAATAAATCTGATCTGATTGTGTCTGTTAAAACTGGGCTTGGGGTTTCCTCTATTAATTTTTGATGTCTTCTCTGCACTGAACAATCTCTTTCATGTAAGTGAACAGTTCTATTTTTTCCAGATAATACTTGAACCTCAATATGTCTTGGATTTTGAAAAAATTTCTCAACATAAACCTCATCATTTCCAAAAAATTTTTTTGCCTCTAATTTTGCAGTTAAAAATAAATTGTCAAAATCATTTTCATTATTTACTATTTTCATACCTTTTCCACCGCCACCACCTGCAGCTTTTATCAGAACTGGAAAACCAATATTTTTAGATAATTTTTTAGCTTCTTTAATATCTGAAACACCACCCTCAGAACCTTCAATAACTGGTAAACCATATTGTTTAGCAATTTTTTTTGCTTGAATTTTATCTCCCATTTTACTTATCAAACTTGAAGATGGACCTATGAACTTAATATTATTATCTTCAAGGATTTTAGCAAATTCAGCATTTTCAGATAAAAATCCATATCCTGGGTGTACGGCTTCAGAATTAGTTAATTCTATCGCAGACATTATTGCAGGAATATTTAAATAACTATTAGATGGTTGATGAGGACCCACGCAAATACTTTCATCTGCTAATCTTACATGCATACTATCTCGATCAACATCCGAATGAATTGCAACTGTCGATATACCCCATTCTTTGCATGCCCTGATAACTCTGACTGCAATTTCTCCACGATTTGCAATCAGAATTTTTTTGAACATATTAATCTAAAATTGCTATAGTTTGTCCAAACTCAACAGGCTGACCATCCTCAACACAAATTTCTTTTATTGTTCCATTCATTGGGCAGGGCACATGATTCATAGTTTTCATTGCCTCAACAATCATTACAGTATCACCCTTCTTAATTTTTCTTCCTTTTTCAACAAATTTTTTACCTCCTGGTTCAGGCGCCAAGTATGCAGTACCAATAATTGGTGATGTGATTTTTGTTCCACTTATTTCAGATGACTTTTTTTCAGTCCTCTCTATCTCTTGTTTTGAAGTATTTGTGATGACAGGAGTTGAACTGATTCCTTTTGATTTTGAAACTTTAACTTTTAAATCTTTTTCAGTATATTCAATTTCTGTAAGATTAAATTCATCCAAATAATCACTTAACTCTTTAATAACATTCTTATTTATTTTCATTTTCTAAAAGTTCATGCATTGAATTTATGGCCAAAATATAGCCGTTTATTCCAAGTCCACAAATAATTCCAGTTACAACACCACTTATCATTGACTTATGTCTAAATTCCTCTCTTTTGTAAATGTTTGATATGTGCACTTCGATTTTAGGTTTTTTAAATACATCTAATGCATCTCTAATAGCTACAGATGTATGACTGTAAGCTGCAGCATTAATAATAATACCATCGTAATTATCAACACTATTTTGTATTAAATTTACAATTTCACCTTCTAAATTCGATTGTTTTATGTCCAAATTTAAATTTAATTCTTTGGCCTTTTCATTACAAATCTCAGTTAAGTGATTGTAGTCTTTGTTTCCATATTGAGATTGTTCTCTTTGACCTAATAGATTAAGATTAGGTCCATTAATAATTATTATTTTGCTCACTAAAAACTTATAATATATGAAAAAAAAAAATAAAATAAAAATAACAGTAAACGGTAAGCAAACTATTATAAATTCAAACTTTTCATTAAAAAATCTTGTTGATAAGTTAGAAATACCCCTAAACAAAATTGCAATAGAATATAACAGAGAAATTATCGATAAAAAAAAGATAAAAAAAATTCTTCTTTCTAAAAATGATAAAGTAGAAATTGTCCATTTTATAGGAGGAGGCTAATGAAAAATAAAGATAAATTTACAATTGCAAAAAAAAATTATTCCTCAAGACTAATTGTTGGTACAGGAAAATATAAATCAATGAAGGAGTGTGCTAATGCTATAAAAATTTCAGGCGCAGAT
>CACCLG010000004.1 GCA_902546765.1 uncultured Pelagibacteraceae bacterium
GTAAAAACGTACGATTTACTGAGAATATACTTCAAGAAAACCAATCAGTAAGAATTGAAATAAAAAGTTTTGATATTGCTGAATGCAATCCTTTTGAAAAAAAAGAACTCAACTTAAAAAAAAATGACAAAGTTACACGCATAAATAGCATAGGTTTTGTCAACAATTCACCTTCTGTAATAACTTTCAGATCGATTCCTTATAAAAAATTTCCAAAATTTATTAATTATTTTGTTAAAAAACAATCAGTAACCAAAGCTTTTAATTTATTGAATATCAAACTAATTAAAAGATCAAAAACTCTAATCAATGCTGAAATTGCAGACAAAATAAAATCAAATTTATTAAATATAAATGAGGGGGAAGCACTATTAAAAACTACATCTGTTAATGTCGATTTTAAAAACAATCCTATAGAGTTAAGTGAAAGTTATTTTATAGGATCTAAAATTCAATTTTTAATAAAAAATTAGATTTTCTACCTTAGGTTTAAATTTCATATAACTTAAACAAAATTTAAAAGATTCATTAATAATATTTTAACATTTATTAAAGATTAGAGGGTTAACAATTTCCTCAAATGATTATTGAAAAGGTTAACAAATTTTTCGGTGATAATCATGCCGTTAAAAACGTTTCTTTTGAGGTTAACAAACCTCAAATGATAGGAATCATAGGTAGATCTGGGGCTGGTAAATCAACATTACTAAGAATTATAAATCGACTTACCGACGCAACAGATGGGTCGATTGAAATTGAAGGTCAAAATATTCTAGATTTAAAAAGTAAGGAAAAGAGATCATGGCAAAGAAACTGTGCAATGATTTTTCAACAATTTAATTTAGTCCCACGATTAGATGTTCTAACAAATGTAATATTAGGCAGATTAAATTATCAGGGCTCATTTAGAGCATCTTTAAAAATGTTTTCTCGAGATGAAAGAGCTGATGCTCTGATTTTACTCAATAACTTAGGTATGGCTAACACTGCCCTTCAAAGAGCTGAAACGTTATCTGGAGGTCAACAGCAACGTGTAGCTATATGTAGAGCTTTGATGCAAAATCCTAAAATGATTTTAGCAGATGAACCAATTGCATCTTTAGATCCAATGAATGCAAGAATGGTAATGGAATCATTAAGAAAAATTCATGACGAAAAAAATTTAACAGTTATTTCAAATCTTCATACACTTGATACAGCAAAAACTTATTGTGATCGAATTATTGGAATGAAAGATGGTGAAATAGTCTTTGATGATTTGCCTGAAAAATTATCACATAAACTTGCAAGAGAAATTTATGGTGCAGAGGCTGATGAAGCTTTTGAGCCACAAGTAACATCTACAGAGCTTAAAACAAAAAATAAATTAAATGGAGATGTTGAGAAAGAATTTGCAACTGCATGAGATCAATAACTCATCGTTACAAATAAGTCGTTAGACTAAAATTATAAAAAGGAGATAATTATGTTTAATAAACTAACAAGAGTTATTGCACTTTTGGCTATGGTGTTTTTTTCAACTCAAGCTAATGCAGTAACTTACACAGGTCCAAAAATGGACTTAAGTAAATACCAACCAGAATTTAGAGTTGGTTTTTTAGGTGACGAAGCAGCTCAAGATATTATAGCTAGAAATGAATGTTTCATGCCGTATATCGAAGCCGCTTATGGTGTACCAGCTAAATTTTTTACTTTTAAAGACTACGCTGGAACAATGGAGTCGATGCTAGGTGGTAATCTAGATTACACTTGGTTCGGTTCTTCAGGATATGCGGGTATGTATTTAAAAGATCCAACTGCAGTAGTACCAGTACTAACAAGAATGCAGCCAACTGGTGATATGGGTTACTACTCTGTTGCAGTAGCAACTAAATCATCTGGAATTAAATCAATGGAAGACCTTAAAGGTAAATCCTTT
This sequence comes from uncultured Pelagibacteraceae bacterium, assembly GCA_902546765.1. GTDB lineage: Bacteria > Pseudomonadota > Alphaproteobacteria > Pelagibacterales > Pelagibacteraceae > Pelagibacter. The sequence continues at coordinate 1,919 of CACCLG010000004.1, forward strand.
GGTTGGGCTGACCCTAACTCTACATCAGGTTTTTTAATTCCGTCAATTGAATTAAAGGCTATGGGTATGGATCCAGATACATATTTTTCAAAAACACAGTTTTCTGGAGGACATGAAAACAATGTATTAGCGGTAATGAATGGTGATGTTGATGCTGGTGTAACATGGGTATCTGGTGTTGGTAGCTGGGAAGAAGGATATTCGTCAGGGAATTTAAGAAAAATGGTTGATAAAGGGATTTTAAATATGGACGACATTGTTCAAATTTGGTCTTCAAAATTAATTCCTAATGGTCCAATTGTGATGCCTACTTTTTTACCTGTTAGAGCACACCAAGTAATGATTGGTTTAAAGCAATGGATACACGAGAACGATCCAAAATGTAGCGAAAACGTTGCAAACGGGATTGTAAAAAAATGGGTTCCGGTGGATCATTCTTTTTACGAGTCAGTTGTAGCTGCAAGAAAAGCTAAAATTGAAGCGCAAAAAAATAATTAATTAAACCCCCTATAATTAGAGGCAAAGACTGTAAATCTTTGCCTCTGATTTATTTTTAAAAATTATGGCAAAAGCCTTACCTGCCAACCTAGAACAAATTGAAGTTAATTTAAAAAAATTAACAAACCAGAGAACTAGGTCCTCGCTACTTGGAATTGCAATTCTAATATTAATTTTTTTTGGTGGTACCTTGGTATCGTTAGAAGCAAATGCAGGGTCTTTTGGAAGAGGTATAGCTAATTTTTTTAACTACCCTAGAGATTTATTTGTAGACACTTTTGAGATGGGATGGAAATATTGGCCAAGAGTTATTAAGTATATTCCTGAATTAATTATTACTTTAAATATTGCTTTATTTTCAACTTCTATAGGTTTTATTTTAGCAATTATATTTGCAATTTTTTCAAGTAGGAACCTAATTAGAAACAAAAGAGTTATTCAATTTACAAAATTTTTAATGGATGTGACAAGATCATTTCCAACATTAATAATAGCAATGGTGTTTTTATATCTAATGGGTAAATCATCTTTACCAGCTGTAATTGCTATAACAATACATACTGCTGGAGCACTTGGTAAATTATTTACAGAGGCTATAGAAAATTGTGATGGAAAACCTATTGAAGGTTTAAGTTCTGTTGGTGCAACTTGGACACAGAAGATAAGATTTTCAGTTCTTCCCCAGGTACTACCTTTGTTTTTAAGTTATGGAATATTGAGGTTAGAAATTAATGTTAGAGAATCTACAATATTAGGTTTTGTTGGTGCAGGTGGAATTGGAGAAATGTTAGCGGCTCTAATTCAGTGGAATTATGGAGCTGATGTTTTAGCGTGTATGTTCTTACTGGTTGGTACGATAATTGCATTAGATTATTTGTCTGCATATTGGAGACATAAATTAATTGGAGCAAATCAATGAGTTCTAGTTTAGCTATTCAAAGAGAAAATATTCGTAAATTATTTCCTGACACATTTAAACAAGCCAGAAAGAGTAGATTAAGAGGCCAAATAATTTTTTTTCTCGTCTTAGTATATTTAATAGTAGGTTTTTTTACTTTAGATGTTGTTGATATCCCAAAAAAATGGAAACCACAAAATGCTGCTATGTTTGTCTTAGACACATATGCACACAAAGATCATGTAACAATGAAATGGGAAAATCATGAGGATATTAAAATAGCTTTTGAAGGAAATTATAGAAGTATTTATGGAAGAGATAATCTTGATAAATCAATTCCAGATTGGTTTTACAAAAATTCTGATAATGTTGGCAATGTAGTTGAGTTTAATAATAAAGGTAAGGCAATATTATACAAAGATAAAGTCGAGATTGTAAATTTTCCAAAATATGAGAGAGATTTTACCATAAAATTAAATTCTAATGGTAAACCTTACCTTGTAGGTTCAGAGGATTTGGTCATAGAAGATTTAAAAGGTTTTAGAATCACAGAAAATAGAGTTGAATTTAGACCAACTTTGTATGAGAGAATTCAAGTATATCCAAAAAAAGTTGAAATTCATCGTTACAGTATCGGATGGAAATATTTTTGGTTTGATTTCTCAAGTCCGTTAGAACCATATAGCTTTTTCGAAGCATTAGGTTTGACTTTTTCTAAAGAAAGAGTTGTTCCTGAAATGTCTAATTTAAAACTTTTCTTAACAGAGATTAAGGATAATGAAGCATTTATGCACGGTAGAGTTTGGTGGGCAATGCTCGAAACAATAGTTATGGCTGTACTTGGGACAATGTTTGCTACGGTAATGGCTCTGCCCTTGTCATTCCTTGCTGCATACAACGTTACACCTATTAAAGCTCTAAGATTTACGTTAAGAAGATTATTTGATACTTTAAGAGGAATAGACTTTTTAATTTGGAGTTTAATATTTTTAAGAGCTTTTGGTCCAGGACCCTTCACTGGTATTTTTGCGATTGGTTTTACTGATACAGGTACTTTAGGTAAATTATATTCTGAAGCAATTGAAAATACTGAGAAGAAACAACAAGAAGGAGTTCAATCTACAGGGGCTAGCAAATTTCTACAACATAGATTTGGTATAATTCCTCAAATACTTCCAATTTTTGTATCTCAATCCTTATACTATTTAGAGTCAAATACTAGAGGAGCCGTAATAATAGGTGCAATGGGCGCAGGAGGAATTGGTTTACAATTTTTAGGTGCACTAGGTACTGGAAATGATTTTGAAAATGTCGCCTACATGGCAATATTAGTTTTGGCTGTAGTAATATTTATGGATAGATTATCTGCTTGGCTTAGAAGAATATTAATTGGATCAGATCAATTAATTGTAAGGTAAATAGAAAAAATACCTTTATCAAAAATTTTTCTAGAAATTTTAATTTAAGAATTTAAAAAGATAAAAATCAATCTTTCCAGAATTTCCACCAAGGTTTTTCTTCCTTTGTTATCTCATTATTGTCAACAACAACTTTAGTTATAGATGGATCCTCTCCATCTACTAATCCTGCTCTAGCAGTTGTTTTAGCGTCTTCTAATTTTAGTTTTGCCTCAAAAACTCTGTTTTCATTACACAATTTCATGCCCTCTTTCATTAATGCTTCTGCCTCAGATGCTTTTTCGGGACTAGATCTTGAAATATCATTTTTAACAGTGGCTCTTAACATAAGTACGCCAGGGTCTTCACAATTCCCTATTTCATTTTTAAATGTATCCTCAGTATTTTGTGAATAACTACTGCCGGCTTGTTGCTCTGTTATTTTAGCATGATTGTCAGCTTGAGTAATAGAAATTGTGGATAAAGTTAATATAAATGAGATTAGGATTTTATTCATAATAATCTATTAACTTACTTTTGTTAAAAAAATGTTAAAGAAATAAAAAAATTTGTGAAATATTTGTCTGCATTTTTAATAGGTATATCAGTTACCTTTTGTTACAGCAGTTGTATGTACCTGTTCTCAGCGTTGTTGCTAACTTGGGAAAACGAACTAGGTATTTCAAGAAACAACTTAACTTTTATTTATTCCCTAGGCTTAGTTGTGCATAGTTTACTTTTACCTTTTCTAGGTAAGATTGTAGATAGAAATCTAAGTTTTCCAATGATGTGGACCAGTCCTATACTGTTAGGACTAAGTGTAATTTATCTTTCATCAGTAGATACATATGGTGGATTTTTACTTGCTTGGATACTTGTCAGTGCAACCTCGGGTGGCTGTCTTTATACGATGCTTTTTAGTGTCATTACTATTAATTTAAAATCAAAGGCCAAAACATCTATTGCAATAATTACTTTGTTTGCTGGATTTGCAAGCACATACACATTTCCTACTGCTACTTATTTAACAGAACAATATGACTGGAGGTTTACTGTATTTATTTTTGGAATATTAAATATATTGATTAGTTCACCAGCTAATTATTTTGGTTTCAAAAATATAATTATAAAAGAATTTAAAAAAATTGAAAAGAAAACAGATCAAAATTCAAAGCTTAAAATAATACTTAAAGATTATAGATTTTGGTTATTTAGTTTTTCATTGTTTGTTATTGGATTTAATATTGGTGCTATTACAACTCATGTAATTCCAATGTTGCAGGAAAAAGGGATGAGTCTATCCCAAGCTGTATTGACAGCATCTCTGTTTGGACCAGGACAAGTAATAGGTAGAATTTTAGTTATGATATATGGAGGTGATAAGTCAAATTTAAAATTATTTGTAATTTGTTTTTACTCGATGGTAATTGGAATGATATTTTTATACTTTATAAATATTAATCATTACTTAGCATTTTTATTTGTTTTATTTAATAGTTCAGCATATGGCAGTATGGCTATTTTAAAACCTTTGGTTCAAAATGATACTTTTGGCCAAAAAAACTTTGGCAATATTCATGGTATTTTAGCTTTACAATATATGATTGGTAGTATTGCTGGTCCATGGATAGGTTCCTTGATATGGAATGTAGGGGGGTATGATTTGTTAATATTAGTATTTTTTGTTTTAGCAATATTTGGCAACTCGACAGCAATTTTTCTAAACAAAAAAAAATTTATTTAAAACTGCTTTCCACATGTTTATAAAAAAAATTTATATTTGGAATTTCTAAATTTTCAACTTTAGCAAGATCATCATATTTCCTTAGTCTAACTGCATCTTGCATAAAAGGTTGTTTAATAAATTCGTTTGCCTCTTCTTCAGAAAAACTACCACCTTGAACATCCAAACTTCTTTTTGAGGCAATAGATAGAGCCTCATAATATCCTTTCTCATAATAAACTAAATATCTTTTAGCTGGTACATGCCCTTTAATTAGTCTTGTAACATCTTCTGGAAAAAATTTAGAAAGAAAAAAGGATCCTGAATTCTCATGCTTTTTATCTACTCCTTTTTTGATGGCTTCTTTATCATTATTAATTAAGTGACCAATATCATGGAATAGAGCTGCAGTTATAAAAAAATTGTTTTCATTATTTTTTTTTGCCAATAATGCACATTGAATTGCATGTTCTAGTTGTGAAACTTTTTCATTTCCATATTGTTTGTCTGATCCAATTTCTTCTATAATTTTAAATAAAACGGTTATATTTGATTTAATATCCACAATGTTACTTTAAATTAAGAATGTTTCAGTTTTGTTACAATTTAGATTTAGCATTCATTAAGTATAGAAAAATAATATATAGTAATAAAAGTTAAAAATGAAAAAACTTTTATTTGTTTGTACCGGCAATTCTCATAGAAGTATATTGGCTGAAAGTGTAGTTAACAAATATCATAAAGATAAATTTATTGGCTACAGTGCAGGTAGCAAACCATCTGGAATAATTAATAAATATGTCATTAAATATCTTAATGAAAATAATTTTGATACAAAAAATCTATCTTCTAAAAACTTTAATAAATTTTTAGATGAAAAAACAATATTTGACCAGGTATTTACCGTATGCAACAATGCCAGTGATGAAGTTTGTCCAGTCTGGCCATCTCCTGAAAAAATAGTTCATTGGGACATTGAGGATCCTGTTCATATCATTAATGAGTTAGAAAATAGTGATAAACCAAATAAAGAAGAGCTGATTTCAACAGAAATACATAAAACTTATTCCAATTTAGAAACCAGAATAAATGATTGGATTAAAAATTATTAGCTTAAAGACTCATCAATTTTACTGTCAAACTAGAACCACAACTAGAACTTTTGGAGATGTTTCAAGGTTTTGTAGTAAATGAATGAAGATAATCGGCGTAAACTCTGGAAAATTATTCAGGAAGCTGGCGATTATTTGCGGGATTAGAGGGACACATTATTCTACACTAACCTACATTAAACTAAAGTATTTATGCGGATACTAAAAAGTTAGCTTAAAATAAATCGAGATGATTGTTTAGAATTTGCTAAAAAATATAGTTGGGAAGAAACAGCAAAAATTTTCTTTAAAAATATTTCACCTAATAACTAAAGACAATATTAGTTACATTTGTTAAAACATATCCATGTTTTGGACAGAGTTGATACTTATATTTATAGTAATTGTTTTATTATATTTTTTATTTAAAAAAAATATTAAGCCAGAAAACATTGCTCCTACTATTAATAAGACAAATAAAGACGACTTAGGTAAAAGAATAATAATAGAGGAATTAGAGGATCAATTTTTTGCTTTAGACAAATATAACTTAATTAAATATCTTAACAAAAGCGCAAAACAACGTTTTGGAGAAGGTTTAATTGATAAAAATATTTCAAGTGTAATAAGAGATACAAAATTACTTGAAACAATCGAAAATGCTATTAAAGATCAAACTACAAAAAATGTAAATGTAGAAATAAATTTACCATCTTATCAACTTTACAAAATTTACGTTATACCTGGCCCCACTCATTTGTTTCCAGAAGCAGATTCTGTCGTATTATTTTTAAAAGATTTTACAGAAATAACAAAAGCACAAAAATTAAAAACTGATTTTGTTGCTAACGTAAGTCATGAGTTAAGAACCCCTTTAGTATCAATCAAAGGTTCTTTAGAAACTATTCTTGGACCAGCTTCAAATGATCAAGAAGCGCAAAAAAAATTTATGTCGATCATGTCTGATCAAGTATTAAGAATGGAAAATCTTATCAACGATTTATTGATTTTAAGTAGAATTGAACTAGAAGAACACATTAAGCCTAATAAAATAATCAACTTAAATGATATTTTTACAAATATAAAAAGTAATTTTGAAATAATATTAAAAAAAAAAAGTATTAATTTGCATCTAGATCTTATGAAACCAACCTTAGTGTTTGGTGATAATGATAAATTGTTAACTGTGTTTTCAAATTTAATTGATAATTCAATAAAATACTCTCAAAATGGCAAAAATATATATGTAAATAGTCAAAATAGCGAAGGTAAATTAATTGATAAAAATATTGTAATTAGCATTAAAGATGAAGGTGTTGGAATACCTCAACAATTAATTCCAAGAATAACTGAAAGATTTTTTAGAGTAGATGAAGAAAAAAGTAAAAAGGCTGGTGGTACAGGTTTAGGTTTAGCTATCATGAAACATATTATATCTCAACATAGAGGTGATTATGAGATTCTCAGTAAAGTAGATAAAGGTACTGAAGTAAAGATATATCTTCCAACAAAATAATAAATTTAAAAACTTGTTTAAAATTAACACTTATTCAATCAATTTTTAACAAATCTTTTGTTGATTAGTATCTTAGTTAAATTAAAATTTTAATATGACTAAGGTGTTAAATTGTATTTTGATTATTATATATTTTTCAATATCAATGATTGCGAAAAGTAATGCATCTGATATTTCTACAATTTTAAAAAACCAGCAATTAACCGTTTTTGATATTGGTATTTTTAGATTGCACGAAGACTTAAAGAGTGCATATCCTGAAATTAAAAAACATAAAGATGTACCATACGAAGATATATACATAGATGTTCTTAGTTCCTATTGGAGAAATACAGTAGATTTAATTGTTTCAATTCCAGTAAATGAAAATTTAAAAAAAGAGAACTACATGTCAGATTCATTGAGATGTCGAAACATATTTAATTCTGTTAGAGATCATTTACTGAGAAATGAAAATATGAGTAATTATAGGTTTACTATGGCGACAAGCTATTTAACAACTATCTTTTCTACTCCATCTAGTTGGCCAAAATGGCGTTTTGATCAAAGCGTGCTTGAAGAATTGGTTAATTTGGTAAAACTGGAAGTTGTTTTAAGACCTACTCCAGATCTTGCTTTTAAGGATAATGTTAATCCAGTCTCATGCAAAGGTGGTTTGGAAACCGAAAATAACGAGATTATTTTCTCAATGAAATACAACTAAAAGGTTATGTTTTTAACAAAACTGTAACAATTCCGTAATATTTAAGATTCAATTAATTTATAGGAGTCTAAAATCTTTTAATAAACTATGAAAGGATTAAAGATAATGAAAAAACTAACTATAATAATTGCTTCGCTTGTTGCTTTAACGGTCGCAACAGTTGCTCAAGCAAGAGATCAAATTAAAATAGTTGGTTCATCTACAGTATTCCCTTACGCAACTGTTGTTGCTGAAAGATTCGGTGGTTCAGGATTTAAAACTCCTGTAATCGAATCTACTGGTACTGGTGGAGGAGCTAAACTATTCTGTGCTGGTGTTGGTGAGCAACATCCAGATATTACAAATGCATCAAGAGCTATGAAAGATAAAGAGAAAGCTCTATGTAAGAAAAACGGTGTAAATGAAATTGTTGAGATTGTGATTGGTAACGATGGTATCACACTAGCTTACAGCAAAGATGCAAAACCAGTAAATTTTACTAAAGAACAATTATATTTAGCACTAGCTGCTCATACAGTTGTTGATGGTAAATTAGTTCCAAATATTTATAAAACTTGGGACCAAATTGACCCTAGCTTACCAAAACAAAAAATTTCAGTGATGATCCCGCCAGGAACATCAGGAACTAGAGATGCTTGGAATTCTTTAGTAATGAAAAAAGGTATGACTAAAGAAGCTAAAGCTCTTTATAAAGCTGGTTTTGAAGCTGGAAATAAAAAATATAAAAAACCTCAAAAACTTTACAGAGAGGATGGTGCTGCTATTGAAGTAGGAGAAAACGATAGTTTAATCATCCAAAAGTTAACTCAAGATAAAGATATGTTTGGTTTCTTTGGTTTCAGTTATTTCTTGGCTGCTAAAGATAAATTACAAGCTGCTAGCATAGATGGTGGACAACCCTCTCTAGCGAGTATTCAAGACTACAGTTATGCAGTTGCAAGACCATTATTTTTCTATGTGAAAAAAGCTCACGTTGGCGTTATTCCAGGATTACATGAGTTTGTGAAAGAATTCACAACAAAGAAAGCTATTGGAAAAGGTGGTTATCTAGCAGACATTGGTTTAGTGCCATTAGATAAAACGTTGTATAAAACAACCAGAACTAATGCCACCAAACTAGTTGCTATGGGAGATTAATTATTTCTTTAATAACAAATGAAAAAAAAGGGGTCTTTTTAGGCCCCTTTTTTTTATAAACAGAGTAAAGTCTTTATTAGTGGAGATTCTTTGAACTTAATATTATTTACATTTATTGTTCTTCTTGGTTTCACAAGTTATTATTTTGGACGAAAAAAAGCATACACAATTCAATATACAAAAAAAAGATTAACTGCATTACCTCAATTTTATGGTTATTATCTTGCGATTTGGTGTGCAATACCGGCTTTTATAATTTTTTCTTTATGGGCAATTTTTGAGCCTACAATTGTAAAATTGCTTATCTTAAGTGATTATTCAAATCAAGGTTATCTTGATAATGAATTAAATTTAATTTATGAAAAAATAAAATCATTGTCTCGAGGTCAATTTACTGGAGAAATTACACCCTTCATTGAAGCTTCAGCTAAAAAATACATAAATCTTCGATCAATAGCCCAAAGTTCAAAAGTTGTTATAGTGTTATCAGCAATTATTGCGTCTGGGGCCTACGCTTATAAAAGAATTTCATCTAATTCTAGAACAAGAGAGCCAGTTGAAAAATTTTTGAAAGCAGTTTTATTTACAGCTTCTTTAGCTGCAATATTAACTACTGTTGGAATAATTTTCTCACTTATATTTCAAACTATAGATTTTTTTAAAGTAATCCCATTATTTGATTTTGTCTTTGGAACTCATTGGTATCCTGCAAAAGCTTTTGTTAGAGATTCATCTGAGGCTTTAGATCCGTCAATGTACTCCGATACTTTTGGAGCAGTCCCTATTTTTGCGGGAACTTTTTTTATTGCTTTCATAGCTATGTGTGTTGCTATTCCTATTGGATTAATGAGTGGAATTTATTTGGCTGAGTATGCATCAATTAAAGTTAGACAATACGCAAAACCTTTAATTGAAATTTTAGCAGGTATACCAACAGTTGTTTATGGGTTTTTTGCTGCTCTAACAGTTGGACCTTTTTTAAAGGAAATAGGTAATAGCATGGGTTTAGACGTTTCAGCTGAAAGCGCTTTAGCGGCAGGCGGAGTAATGGGCATTATGATTATACCATTCATTTCAAGTTTAAGTGACGATGTGATTACAAGTGTACCTCAAAGTTTAAGAGATGGAAGTTATGCCATGGGAGCAACCAAATCAGAAACAATAAAAAAAGTTATTTTTCCTGCAGCATTACCAGGTATTGTTGGTTCTATTTTATTAGGTGTTTCAAGAGCTATTGGAGAAACAATGATAGTTGTTATGGCCTCTGGTTTAGCTGCTAATTTAACTTTAAATCCATTAGAATCTACTTCAACAATTACAGCGCAAATTGTTGTAATATTAATTGGAGATCAAGCTTTTGGCGACCCAAAAACGCAAGCTGCATTTGCTTTAGGTATGTCATTATTTTTAGTAACGCTCTGTTTGAATATTGTGGCCTTAAGAGTAGTTAAAAAATATAGAGAAAAATATGAATAAAAATAAAGAACAATTATTAAATAAAAGATATAAAGCTGAAAAGAGATTTCGATTATACGGTCAAAGTGCAATTTTTATGGCACTTTTATTTTTAATAATCTTTATTTTTAAAATTTTTTCGACAGGCTATTCAGCCTTTCAAAAAACTTGGCTTATTGTTCCAGTTACTTTTGATGCTGAATTAATGATGTTAGAGCAAAATCCTTCTAAAGAGGATTTAAAAGATGCTGATTATTACGATATAGCATTAAAATCAATGGCTGATTTAGATCCAAATGCTAATGAGAATCAAGAAAATGAGCTGAAGAGAATGGTTTCTTACTTTTTCGAAAGAGAGATTAAAAGAGAACTTTTAAATGACCCTTCATTAATTGGAAAAACTAAAGATGTTTATTTAACTGCCTCAGATGATTTAGATCAAGTATTCAAAGGCAATTATCCAAGAGATTTACCTGAAGATCAAAGAAGAGTTACGGATTATCAATTAAAGATTTTCGATCAACTTGTAGAACTAGGAAAAGTTGAAAGTAAATTCAATTTAAGTTTTTTTACATATCCTGATTCAAGAGAAGCTGAATTAGCTGGTATAGCAAGCTCATTTATGGGATCAATATTTTCTATACTTGTTTGTTTAATGATAGCGTTTCCTGTAGCAGTTCTAGCAGCTATTTATTTAGAGGAATTTGCTCCTAAAAACAGATTTACTGATTTTATTGAGGTAAATATAAATAATTTAGCAGCAGTACCTTCAATTGTTTTTGGTCTTTTAGGACTGGGTATTTTACTTGCTGTATTTCAATTACCTAGGTCAACACCTTTAGTCGGTGGAATAACTTTATCGTTGATGACTTTACCAACAATTATTATTGCTTGTAGAGCATCTTTAAAAGCAGTTCCTCCAAGTATAAGAGAGGCAGCACTTGCAATGGGTGCTAGTAAAATGCAAACTACAATGCATCATACAGTTCCGTTATCTATGCCAGGGACTTTATCCGGTACAATAATTGGTTTAGCCCAAGCATTAGGCGAAACGGCACCTTTGATATTGATTGGCATGGTGGCTTTTGTAAATACAATACCAGGATCTCCTTTAGATCCAGCTGCAAGTTTGCCAGTGCAAATTTATATTTGGGCAGAAAGCGCTGAAAGAGGTTTTGTCGAGAAAGTTTCTGCCTGTATTATGGTTCTATTAGGATTTTTAATTATAATGAACTTATTTGCACAAATAATTAGACATAAATTTGAAAAAAAATGGAGTTAAGATGATAAAGATAAGTTCAAAAAATGTAGATGTTTTCTATGGAAAAAAACAAGCTCTATTTAATATAAATTTAGATATTGAAGAAAATCAAGTTACAGCACTAATTGGGCCTTCAGGTTGTGGTAAATCTACTTTTTTAAGATGTCTAAACCGAATGAATGACGTAATTGATATATGTAGAGTAAAAGGGCAGATTATAATCAATGATTTTGATATCAATGACAAAAGTTGTGATGTTGTTAGATTAAGAGAAAAAATTGGGATGGTTTTTCAAAAACCAAATCCTTTTCCCAAAACTATTTATGAAAATATTTCTTATGGTCCAACAATTCATGGTATGGCTCAATCAAAGAATGAAATGGATGAAATAGTTGAAACTAGCTTAAAAAAGGCAGCATTATGGGAAGAGGTTCAAGATAGACTTCATGAGCCGGGCACAGGGTTATCAGGAGGTCAACAGCAAAGATTATGTATAGCAAGAGCTATTTCAGTTAAACCTGAAGTTATTCTCATGGATGAGCCTTGCTCTGCTTTAGATCCCATTGCTACAGCTCAAATTGAAGAATTAATTGATGAACTAAAAAAAGACCATACTATCATAATAGTCACTCACTCAATGGCACAAGCTGCAAGGGTCTCTCAAAATACTGGTTTTTTTCACTTAGGAGAATTGATTGAACATGGCTCTACTGATAAAATATTTAAGAATCCTGAAAATAAAAAAACTCAGGATTATATCACTGGGAGGTTTGGATAATGACCGAAGCACCGCATACTGTAAAGTCTTACGAAGAAGAGCTTAAAAATTTAAATAGCAATATAATTAAAATGGGTGGTTTTTGTGAAAAGTCTTTAGGGAAGGCTATTCAAGCTATTACCACTAGAAACAGTGATAATGCGGAAGCTGTTATAAAGGATGACGAAAAAATAGATAAGTTTGAAACTTTAATAGAGCAACAGGTAGTAAATCTTATTGCTTTAAGACAGCCAATGGCTATAGATCTTAGAGAAACAGTTACTGCTTTAAAAATATCTTCTGATCTTGAGAGAATAGGTGATTTAGCAAAAAATATTTCCAAAAGAACCCTTTTGTTAAATGAGAATTTACCAAAAAATTTAGTAGATGCTATCATAAGAGTCTCTTCTGATGTTCAAAAACAATTAAAATCAATATTGGATGCATACCTAGAAAGATCTTCGGCTATGGCAATTAATGTATGGGAAAGCGACGAACAAATTGATGATTTAACCAATTTATGCATGCAAGAAGTGATTAAATATTTAAAAGAAAATGAAAAAAACTTAAGTGATGGAACGCACTTATTATTTGTAACTAAAAATATAGAGAGGATAGGTGACCATACAACTAACATTGCAGAGCAAATATACTATTTAGTTAAGGGAGAATATCTTGAGGGTGATCGACCTAAAGGTACAGAACCTATTGTTACAGGAGAAAAGTAAAATATGCCGGCTCACATTTTTATAGCTGAGGACGAAACTTCGATAATAACCCTTCTAAAGTATAACCTTGAAAAAGAGAGTTACAAAGTAAGTTTCTGTGAAAATGGTGAACAAGCGCTTAAACAAATTAAAGATAAGCATCCTGACTTAATTTTAATGGATTGGATGTTGCCTGATTTATCGGGTGTTGAAGTATGTAAGAATTTAAAGAAAGATAATAAGTATAACGACATACCAATAATAATGTTGACAGCGAAAGGTGAGGAAGAGGACAAATTAAGAGCCTTTGACACAGGTGCTGATGATTATGTTACAAAGCCGTTTAGTCAAAAAGAACTTAATGCAAGAATTAAATCACTACTTAGAAGATCAAAACCATATTCTTCAGTTGATGTTGTTGAGTTTACAGATCTAAAAATAGATAGAATAACAAAAAGAGTTTATAGAAATAACGTTGAAATATCTTTGGGTCCTACAGAATTTAAATTATTAGATTTTTTTATCAAAAATCCAAAAAGGGTGTACTCACGAGAACAGCTTTTAAATAATGTTTGGGGTGAAAATATTTATGTAGAAACTAGAACCGTCGATGTACATATTAGAAGATTAAGACAGGCTATTAATATAGATAAAACTAAGCCTTTAATAAGAACTGTAAGATCAGCAGGTTATTCTTTAGAATCTTGAAGGTCTTTAGGTCTCATAAATTCCTTAATTAAACCATTTCCATCTAATTTATTCCATTCATTAAAATCAAAATAAATTTTTGCAAAAGCAGATGTTGGAAATTTAAAGTTTAATAACTTAAAATGGTTGTTGTTATGATTTTTTGTCAGTGACCGGACTAGATTTCTAACAGCAGGCTCGTGATTAATTAAAAGCACAGATTTAAATTTTTTAGGTATTTTTTTTATTATATCTATAATTTTATCTTCACTTGTTAAGTATAATTTTTTTGAGGAATTAATTTTTTTCGGTTTTTCAATTTTTTTTAATAAAATTTTTAATGTTTTCTTTGTTCTTTTTGATGATGAAAGTAATATATAATCAAATTTATATTTTTTTTTAACAAAAAATTCACAAATCTTTTTTGCATTTTTCTTGCCACGCTTACTTAAAGTTCTTTCATGATCGTCAAGATTTGGATGGTCCCAGCTAGATTTTGCATGACGCATAACGTATAATTTGAGCATAAAGTTTAAATATATGACTGCATTAAAAAAACAAGATAAAGAAATACTTAAATCTAAATATATAAATAGAGAATTATCTTGGCTTAAATTCAATGACAGAGTTCTTCTAGAGGCTCAAAATATAGAAAATCCTCTTTACGAAAGAATTAAATTTTTATCTATAGCTGGATCAAATTTAGATGAATTTTTCATGGTACGTGTTGCAGGTTTATATAGTCAAATCAAGCAAGACGTAGACTCTCTTAGTTCTGATGGTCTTACTCCTGATGAACAAATGAATGAAGTTATTTTGGAAACTAACAATCTTCTTAATAAACAAAATAAAATATATAAAGATTTAATTCTTCAATTAAAAAAAGTAAATATAAGTATAGTTAAACCTGAAAATTTAAGTAAATCGGATCAGAAAAAATTATTTAAAGTTTTTAACGAAGAAATTTACCCCTTACTAACACCATCAGCAATAGACCCAGCTCATCCATTTCCATTTATTGTCAATCAAGGAAGAGCATTAGTTATGAGATTAAATAAGAAAAATAAAAAAAGAGTTTTAAATGCAATAATAGTAATTCCAAAAGCTTTATCAAGATTTATTGAAATAGATGGAAACAAAAGTTTTAAAAAATTTTTAATTATTGATGATGTTATAAGTTTTTTTGCTTCTGAAATTTTTCCCGATCATGATTTAGATAAAAAAATGTTATTTAGAGTTATAAGGGATAGTGACGTAGAAATACAAGAGGAAGCTGAAGATTTAGTAAGATCTTTTGAATTGGCATTAAAAAGAAGAAGAACAGGTGACATAGTACGTTTAGAAATTTTAAAAAATAGTAATAATGACTTAATTAAGTTTATAACAAATAAGTTAAACGTAAATTCTGAATATATCTATGAAACCGAAGGTATTGTTGGAATTCAAGATATCGATCAAGTTTGTAAAATTAAAAATTCTAAATTAAGATTTAAAAATTTTAATCCCAGGGAGGTTGAGAGATTAAAGGAATTTAATAATAATTTTTTTGATACTATAAAAAAAAAAGATTTAATAGTTCATCATCCTTTTGAAACATTTGATGCTGTAATTGAGTTTTTAAATCAAGCTGCATATGATAAAAAAGTTATAGCAATTAAACAAACTCTATACAGAACAACGTTAGACTCTCCAATTGTTAAAGCCTTAATAACAGCAGCCGAAAACGGAAAGACAGTGACTGCTTTAATAGAGATCAAAGCAAGATTTGATGAAGAAGCAAATATTCAACTTTCCAGAAGTTTAGAAAAGGCAGGAATTCAAATACTTTATGGTTTTGCAAAATATAAAACACATGCAAAATCATCTTTAATATTAAGAAAAGAGCAAGGAAAAATTCAAACCTATATACATCTGGGAACTGGCAATTATCACCCAGTTAATGCAAAAATTTATACTGACTTATCTTTATTTAGCTCTGACAAAAAAATAGCAACTGATGTGGAAAAATTTTTTAATTATGTAACTGGTTATTCAAAACCGCGAAACCTTAATAAAATATCCATATCACCAATAAATCTTAGGGAAACTTTAAACAAATGTATTGCTAATGAGATAGCAAATGTCAAAAAAGGAAAAAACGGTGAAATATGGGCAAAAATGAATTCCTTAGTAGACCCAGTGATAATTGATAAATTTTATGAAGCTTCAAATGCTGGAGTGAAGATATTTTTATTTGTAAGAGGTGTTTGTTGTTTAAGACCTGGAGTTAAAGATAAATCAGAAAATATAATAGTTAAAAGCATGATAGGAAGATTTTTAGAACACTCAAGAATTTATTGTTTTGCAAATGGAAAAACAATGCCTAGTAGAGATGCAAAAGTCTTTATTTCATCAGCGGACTTAATGCCAAGAAATTTAAATCGAAGAGTAGAACTTCTAGTTCCAATTGAAAACCAAACAGTCCATGAGCAAGTTCTTGATCAAATTATGCTAGCTAATTATTTAGATAAAAAACAAAGTTGGGAACTCGATGCGAGTGGAAATTATAAAAAAATTAAATATATTGAAAATGATTCTTTTTCAGCTCACGATTATTTCATGAATAATCCTAGTTTATCTGGAAGAGGTAAAGCTAAATTAAAAATGAAACCAAAAAAATTAAACTTAAAATTAATTAAAAGTGGAAATTAAAGTTTATAAAAATAAACAAAATTTAAAATTAAAAACTGCTAAATTAGCAGTTATAGATATAGGATCTAATTCAATTAGGATGCTGATTTATGAAGATTTTAGCTCTTCTCGTGTACCATTTTTTAATGAAAAAGCTGTTTGTGAACTTGGTAAAAATTTAGATAAATCAAGAAGGCTTAATAAGTCAGGCGTTGATTATGCTCAAAAAGTTTTAAAAAGATTTTCGGAGATTTTAAATATTTCTAAAATTGATAATTTAAAAATAATAGCAACTGCTGTATTACGTGAGGCAACAGATGCAAAACCATTTGTAGAGTATGTAGAGAGCCTTTTTAAAAAAAAAATCGAAATTTTAAGTGGTGAGGAAGAAGCAATTTGTTCAGCAGAAGGAGTTAAAATTGGATTTGATAATGTTGATGGGTTAGTTGCAGATCTCGGTGGAGGTAGTTTAGAATTATCGAGAGTTGAAAACGGTATGATCACCAATAAAACATCTCTACCCTTAGGTGTTTTAAGATTAATTAATAATCCAATTGTAAAAAAGAGAAACCTTTACAAATATGTAAAAAAACTTTTGAGAGAGGAGAAATGGTTATCTAAAAAAAAATTTGAAAATCTTTATTTAGTTGGCGGAACATGGCGAGCTTTATTTAAACTTCATCTTTTTCAAAACAAACACCCTGTCCACATAATCCATCAATATTCAGTAAATTATGAAGATTTATCATTATTTGTGGAAAAAATTTCTTCATTCAATAAAGCAAAATTAAAAACAGTTGAATATATATCTAAATCTAGAACTCCCTATCTACCTTATAGCTCCATTATTTTAAATGAGATCATGACAGTAACAAATCCAAAAAACATAATATGCTCTATAAGTGGTATCAGAGAGGGGTCTCTCGCAAAAGATTACTTTAAAGATATTGATAACTCTCAAGTTTTTGAAAAATCATTAGAATACATTTCAAAAAAAAGAGGTGATTTGGGACTAACTTACAAAAAATATCACGAATTTATCAAACCTGTTTTTGATGGTAATGAACATTTTGATGAAAAATTGCTTAACTTGGCTTGTGTTTTAAGTCATATGGATTGGGGACTTGGTGCTTTTCAAAAGGCAGAATTAGTTTTTCAAGAAACATTAAATACTCCTTTATTGAGACTTTCACATAAAGAAAGAATTCAAATAGCTCTTTCATGTTATTGGAGGTACTGTAGCATTAAATACAACCCTAAAATAGAATATTTGACTTTTTTAAATAATAATGAAATTTTTTCTAGTAAACAAGTTGGTGCAGCTTTAAGATTTGCTCACTCCCTAACATCTATTTCAACTATTTTTTTAGAGGAATTTAAATTATATAAAAGAGGTAACTCTGTATTTTTAAAAATTCCATCACAACATCAAGAAATAATTTCCAAACAAGTTACAAAAAGATTTAAAGCTCTTGCGCGAGAATTATTTTTAGAGCCGAGAGTAATTTACTCAAATAATTAAAATTTAATTTAATCTATTACAACTTATAAGTTAGTGGCGTTACTCCCATAATAAATTTTTAATTTTATTGAAATATATCATTAATCCAAATGTCATATTTTTATGTTAGGTTTAGAATTGGTTAATTAACAATAGACCCTTGAAATACGCTCGATAATTTATCGAGCGTATTTTTTTTTATAAAATAAAAACATACCGATATGAGAAGCATTATTAAATTTGCCATTCTTAACTAATTTAATTATTTGTTGATCTGAAACTAAGTGTATTTTTATTCCTTTTTCAGGCTTTGAAATTTTAATAAGATTATTACAAAAAAAACCAGTAATTTTAGTGGTGAGTCGACCTGGCTCAGAATAAAACGAGGTAATTTTTCTCAATTTATTTCTTGATTTATATCCCGTTTCTTCAATTAATTCTTTTTTAGCAGATATTAAGGCTGTTTCATGTTTTTCAATGATACCAGATGGAAACTCAAAATTAATTTGATTTATAGGAATTTTTTTTTGTGAAACCAAAATATACTTGTTTTTAATTTTAGGTATTACAATTGAAAGATTTGGAGTTTTAAAAAAATGATAAAATTCATTTTTTTTAAATTTTTTATTAATTAATTTAATATTGTTTGTTAGTCTTAAATTTTTCAATTTTTTTCTAAGAATAATTTTTTTGCAATATAAACAGCAATTACCATACCAATTAGTTCTGCAACTATATAAAAAGGAGTGTTTAAATAACTTATACCAGTAAAGGACTCCGTGAATGTTCTTGCTATTGCAACAGCAGGATTTGCAAAAGAAGTTGAAGAGGTAAACCAATAACCAGCTGTAATATATAACCCAACAGATGCAGCTACAGTAATTTTACCTGACTTCATGGATCCAAAAATAATGATTATTAGTCCTAATGTTGCAACAATTTCTGATACAAAAATATAGATACCATCTCTTGATTTTGTCGATAATTCAAAAATCTGATGTTCAAAAAAGAAATTAGCTAATGCTACACCTAGTAAACATCCAAGTATCTGAGCGGAAATATAAAAGGGTAGAAGTTTTTTTTTTAACTTTCCTGTAATTGTCATAGCAATACTTACAAATGGATTGAAATGAGCCCCGGATACATCAGCAAATACTGTTATTAGCACAAACAAACCAGCTCCAGTTGCTATAGTATTTGCAATTAGCATTACCGCTGTATCATTGGTCATATTTTCTGCCATTAAACCTGATCCAACTATGATCATTACGAGAAAGCAACTTCCAATAAATTCTGAAAGAAAATATTTATTTTTATTTTTCATCTAGCCAATCTTTAATTTTATTACTTATAACATTGAAAGTGTTTCTAATGATTATTTGCTTTTCTTCATCATTTGCATTTTGAAGTTTTTTTACTGGATCTTCAATATCCCAGTGTATAATTTGATTTTTATCAGGCCAAATAGGACATACCTCATTATTTGCGTTGTTGCATACTGTTATTACATGATCCATTTTTATTTCTTTATTGATAAATTCTTCAAAGTTTTTAGAACTATAATTAGTTAAATCATAACTTTTATTTTTCTCTAAAAAATTTTTTACATCTTCATTGATTTTTCCAGATGGATTACTACCAGCACTAAAAGCATTAAATTTATTTGAGTATTCATTATTAATAATACTCTCAGCAATAATGCTTCTCGCTGAATTTCCTGTGCATACAAATAAAATATTTTTCATTAAAAAATAATTTTATAAATACCAATTACAAATAAAGGAATTTGTAATCCAAAATTTGTTAAAATCGCCTTATCTTTTGAGATGAAACCTGCAATCGTCCAACCGACTACACCAAGACCATGAAAATATATATTTATCGGATATATATTTAAATTTGTTAATAATATTCCAATTAGAACTAAAAAGGTACTTATCCACTTAAGATATTTTTTTAAAAACATATAACTCCTTTCGTATTACTTATGACACTTATGTTAAAGATTTGTTAAATATGTTAACTTTATAAGAAATTAACTATGTATCTATGGATAAAATATCCACCGATTAGAAACATTAAACCTGCAATATAAATTATGAAAAAATTCATATTAAAAGATTTTGCAAAAAAGAAGGGCACAAAGAATAAGTAACTTGCTGGCACTGCAATAAATATACTTTTCGTAAACATTACTGTTTTTTCTGTATCATTGTGCTCATAATACGAAAACAGTATCGCTATTAGTGATACCAAAGGTAATGCTATAATAAATCCAGCCAGCTTAGGATTTTGACCAGCCAACCAGCTCGAAAAAGCAACAATTAAACCTGCACCAACAACTTTTAAAAAAAAAAAATAACATTAATAATCCTTATTTAATTTAATATAGAAATACGAAATAATATTAGCAACCTTAAAATTTTGCTAAAATATTTCTAAGTAAAGTAAAATATAATTATTTATTTAATGCATCCTCAAGATAATCTAACCTGTCTTGACCCCAAAAAATCTCATTATTAAAGACATAAGTTGGGGCACCAAATACATCATTATCAACTGCATCTTTTGAATTTTTTTGGTACTTTAAGTTAACATCCTCACTTAACGCTACTTCTTTTATTTCTTTAAAATTTAAGGATAATTTTTCACAAATTTCCTTGAGGGTATTGTGATCAGAAATATCTTTTTCTAAAGACCATAAACTTTTTTGACATTCAATTCCAAAATTAAGTTTATTTCCTTTTAAGTTTGAGGCTATCGCAAATTTTGCAGGTAGGTGTGGGTCTTTAGGTGGAAAAAACTTTGGTTGTTTATTTATTTTTAATCCATGTTTATTCGCAATTCTATCCAACTCCAATAGTCTATATTTTTGTCTAGCTGGGTGTCTTTTAGGAACTGGTAACCCCCCAGTATTTGGAAAAATTTCACCTATTAAATCAAAAGGTTTTTCTTGCACGTCTAAATCATATTTGGTGACAAGCTTTAAAAATCTTTCTGCTCCTAAATAACTAAATGGAGATAAAACACTAAAATAATAATCAATTTTCATTATTTTTTATTTTATCGCATTTCTTGCATAGACCAAAAAATTCCAAATTGTATTTATTATATCTCATCCCTTTATTGTCTTTGAAATCTTTTAAATGTTCAGACAATTTGTGGTCATGAATTTCAGTAACATGTTCACATCCTTCACAAATTGAAAAAACTGTAGCTTTAGCAATTTGACATTTAGAATTTTTGCAAGCTATAAAAGCATTTCTACTTTCTATTTTATGTATCTTTCCAATTTCTACTAATTTGTCTAAAGCCCTATACACTTGTAAAGGTGCATTAATTCCTTTTTTTTGAACATTAAATAAAATTGAATATGCTTTTAATGGTTGAGAGGATTTTTCAATTATATCTAATATAATTTTTTGGTTTTTAGTTAGATTTTCTTGTTTTTGCATTCTATTATTTTTTACAACAATCCATTAGTTTTTCAATTGTATCGTTTGTTTAATTTTTAATAGTGAAATTATGAACAACACTAAAGCAGCAGCAAT
The DNA here is from genome assembly GCA_902546765.1 of uncultured Pelagibacteraceae bacterium. Taxonomy (GTDB): domain Bacteria; phylum Pseudomonadota; class Alphaproteobacteria; order Pelagibacterales; family Pelagibacteraceae; genus Pelagibacter. Next base: position 23,471 of record CACCLG010000004.1, read on the forward strand.
TATTGATGGACCAGATGGAGTATTAAATTCTAAAGAGGAAAATAATCCTATAAATACAGATAATAATCCTCCAATTACTGAAAATATTACCATTTTTTGTGGGTTGTCTGAAAGATTTCTAGCCATAGCTGTGGGTATAATTAACATTCCTGTAATTAATAGAACTCCAACTAATTTAATTGAAATGGCAATTATTGCAGCCAATAAGATTGTAAACACTGCTTTTGCTCTATCTGGGTTAAGACCTTCTGCTTGTGCTAACTCATAATTTACAGTTGATGCGAATAAAGGTTTCCATATAAATCTTAAAACCAACAAAATTAAGGCTGCACCGATCCATATAGTTAATAAATCTTTTTTGTTAACTGCTAATATATCTCCGAACAATAATCCCATAATGTCAAATCTAATAAAGGTTAAAAATCCAATCACAACTAATCCAACTGCCAATGATGAGTGAGCTAACAGACCAAGCAAGGCATCACTTGGTAGATTAGTTTTTCTTTGTAGTTGTATTAAAATTAATGCAATTACTGATGAAATTAAAAATATTGAAACAGCAATATTAAACTCTAAAGAATATGCAATTGTAACACCAAGTAAGGCTGAATGAGCAAGAGTATCCCCAAAATAAGACAATCTCCTCCAAACAACAAAACAACCAAGAGGGCCCGCCACAAAAGCAATACCTATACCTGCAACCAATGCTCTTATAAAAAAATCATCAAACATATTAGTTTTTCTTTATATCCCCATCACTTGTATGAACATGATCGTGCTTGTGTTCATAAATTGATAGTGTTTGAGCGGCTTGTTCACCAAACAATGCTTTGTATTCGTTGTTTTTTGCAACTTCTTTTGGTGAACCTGAACAACAGACATGACCATTTAAACAAACAACATAATCTGTAGCACTCATTACAGTATGGAGATCATGTGATATTAATAATATACCGCAATTTAATTTTTCTGAAATTTCTTTAATTAATTCATACAGAACAATTTCTCCTGTAAAATCTACACCTTTAACAGGCTCATCAAGCACTAACAATTCAGGTTTTTTTGATATAGCTCTTGCAAGTAGCACTCTTTGAAATTCTCCACCGGACAAATTTCCCAAACTTTTGTCCTTTAGATCAACTACACCAGTTAAGGATAGAGCTTCTTCCATTGTGTCTTCTTTAAGTTTATCAGTTAGAAGCATAAAGTCTCTAACTCTAAGGGGAAGTGTCCAATCTATTGATATTTTTTGAGGCACATACCCAATTTTATTTGTAAATTTTTCAACTTCACCTTCAATATTTTTTAATAATCCTAATGCAATTTTAGCAGTTGTACTTTTACCTGATCCATTAGGACCAATTAAAGTAACAATTTTTGCTTTTTCAACTTGAAGAGAAACACCTTGAACAAGCCACTTTTGGTTTTGTCTAAACCCAACATTATTTAACTTTACTAAAATATTATTTCCCATGCTCATTTATTCTCTTGACTTAGATATGTTATATTATTACACAGCGTTATATTATAACAATTAACAATAACAAAATATTATGAAAAACCTAAAAAAAACATCAATAATCCTATCAATATTATCATTTTTAACTTTATTTACATCAGCAAATGCTGAAATTAAAGTTGTTGCATCAATAAAACCAATACACTCTTTAGCTAGTTATTTAATGGATGGAGTAGCTAAACCTGATTTAATAGTTGATGGATATGCTTCCCCGCATGGTTTTGCAATGAAACCATCACATGCAAAAATGCTACAAAATGCGGACATTGTTTTTTGGGTTGGTGAAGATTTAGAAAATTTTTTAGAAAAACCACTTAATTCAATTGCTACAAAAGCTGAAAAAATTGAATTTATGGATTTGAAAGGTTTAGTTAAATTAAAATTCAGAGAGAGAAATATTTTTGATGATCACGATGATCATGACCATGATGAACATGCAAAGAAAGATGATCACGATGATCATGACCATGATGAACATGCAAAGAAAGATGATCACGATGATCATGACCATGATGAACATGCAAAGAAAGAGGATGGACATGACGATCACGACGATCATGATGGACATGAAGGACACCATCACGGTGAATTTGATCCGCACATTTGGTTAGACCCAATTAATGCAAAAACTATTTTATTTGAAATGTCTAAGCACTTAATTGAAAATGATCCAAAAAATGAAGCTACTTACAGAGCTAATTTAAGTAAAGCTTATAAGGAAATTGACAAACTCACGGCTAATGTATCCTCTGAACTTACGAATAGTGTAGCCTCAATTGTATTTCATGATGCTTATCAATATTTTGAAAAAAGATTTGATGTAAATATTCTAGGAGCATTTACAGTAAATACAGATGTTTTGCCAGGTGCCGAACAACTTGCGGAAATACGAGAAATAATCGAGCATGATAAAGTTGCTTGTGTATTTTCAGAGCCCCAATTTAATCCCGATATCATTAAAGCAGTTGCTAAGGATATGAATATTAAAACCGGCGTGGTAGATCCTTTAGGAGCAACCTTAAATCCTGGAAAAGACTTATATTTTGATTTAATCAAAAATATGTCTAATTCCTTTAAAGGATGTTAATTTAATTAATGGAAGCGAGTAATAAACAAGTACCAGTTACCGTTTTAACTGGTTTTCTTGGTGCAGGTAAAACTACTCTCTTAAATAGAATATTAACTGAACAGCATGGAAAAAAATATGCTGTAATAGTTAATGAATTTGGCGAACAAGGCATAGACAACGATCTTGTAGTTGACGCTGATGAAGAAGTTTTTGAGATGAACAATGGTTGCATATGTTGCACTGTTAGAGGTGACCTAATACGTATTTTAAGTGGACTCATGAAGCGAGCTGATAAACTTGATGCCATTATTGTAGAAACTACTGGATTAGCTGATCCAGCTCCTGTAGCACAAACATTTTTTGTGGACCAAGATGTTGCTGATCGTACGAAGTTAGATGCTATTGTTACTGTTGCTGATGCTGTTCATTTAAGTACACAATTAACAGATCATCATGAAGCAGAAGAACAAATTGCATTTGCAGATGTTGTATTATTAAACAAAATCGATCTTGTTGACGAAAGTGGTTTAAATATAGTTAAGGATAGAATTAAAAAAATAAATCCTTTTGCAAAAATCATCAATACAAAGAAATGTGGAGTGCCTCTTAATGAAATACTTGATCTTGATGCATTTAGTCTAAAACGTGTTTTAGATGTTGAGCCTGATTTTCTAACATCAGATCATGACCATGAACATGACGATGATGTAACTAGCTTGTCGTTTGTCACCGATACACCTTTGGACATGGAAAAATTTCAAGATTGGTTTAGCAAACTATTACAAACTAAGGGTCAGGATATATTAAGAACAAAAGGCATTCTTGACTTTAAGGGAGAAAGTGATCGATATGTATTTCAAGGTGTACATATGCTGATGGATGCTTCACCAATGGGTAAATGGCCTGAGGGAAAAGATCGTAGTTCACGTCTTGTATTTATTGGTCGAAATCTTGAAAATATGAACTTAAAAGAAGGATTCGAAAACTGTAAATCAGCATGAAAGCTGACAAAAGCCAATTTCCACAATTAGATAAAACTAAGTTTGAGCAAAGAGGAAAAGAATTTGAGTTTGGAATTCCAATTACTAACTCAGTTTGCCTAGGAAATTCAATTGCAGTAGGTTTTGGAGATGGGACTGTAAGAATTTTTCGATCAGGTAAAAATTCAAAAACTATAAAAGCACATAACGGTGTCGTTCTATGTATGGCTGAGGATGGAAAAAACATTTTAACAGGTGGTGATGATGGTCGATTTTTAAAAATTTCAATTGATGGTCAAATAAATGAAATTTATAATTTTGGTACACGGTGGGTAGACCATGTGGAAGCAATTAATGGAAATATTGCATGTTCATCTGGTAAGGATGTTTATTATTGGGCAAAGACTAGCAACCAACCAAAAATATTTAGTCACAACAGTACTGTTGGAGGCTTATCGTTTGATACTAAAGGAAGAAGATTAGCTGTTTCAAGATATGGAGGAATAACTCTATGGAAGAAAGATTATACCAATAAATGGACATCATCTAATTTACTTTGGAAAGGCTCACATAATAAAGTAATTTTTAGCAAAGATGGAAAATATTTGATATCTTCAATGCAAGAAAATCAACTTCATTGCTGGCGTTTAAAAGATAAAATTGATTTTGCTATGTCAGGATACGGTTCAAAAATAAAAAGTTTTTCCTTTACAGATAACTCAAAATACTTAGCTACATCAGGAGCAATAGATGCTATTTGTTGGCCATTTGATGGAGATGGACCAATGGGTCGCAAACCTGTCTGTATTCCTTATGTGGGAAATAAGAAAGTTTCATTTGTTGAAACTTTCCCAAATGAAAATGCAGTTTTTACAGGCTTAAGCGATGGATCAGTTTTTTTATCTGAAATTGATAAAGAGGATAACACAATTATTATAAGAAGTTTTACAGAACATGAAGTATCAGCAATTTCAATTACTAATGATTGTTCAAATTTATTAATCGGTGATATGGGCGGCAACGTTTTATGGACTTCTGTTTGGGATAACTAAAAATTAATTTATGTTTAACAAAAAAAAACCAAATGTAGAAAATATTAGAAATTTAAAAATAATATTTGCAGAAAAGTATAATATTCCAGAAAATTCAACTTTAAGTATAGCTGAACTAGCTTGTCATGAACCTAATTGCCCACCTATTGAGACAATAATTACTGAAAGAAATGAAAATGGAAAATTAAGAAATTGGCGTATAGCTAAACCAATAAATGATATTCAAGAAACTGATATTAATAATTTAAATAACTCAGAAAACCATAATCATTAAAAAAATTTAATTTTAAATATAATACTGGATTATAATTGATCTTTTAATTTAAATGAGATCTAATATTATTTATGGCAACTGTATCTCTATCACTTGATGAAATCTATAAATTAGCCAATAAAACATTACTAGCTAATGGATGTGATCAAGAAACAGCTGATATTTTATCAGAACTAATTACCAATGCTGAAAGGGATGGTTCACTCTCACATGGCTTATTTCGTTTACCTGCATATGTTTCCGGTTTAAAAAGTGGAAAAATTAATGGGAAACAAAAGCCAGAGGTAAAAAAACTAACACCTTCAGTAATTAAAGCTGATGGTAAAAATTGCTTAGCACCAGTTGTGTTAAATAAATCGATACCAGAGTTAGTAAAAGCTGCTAAAGAAAATGGTGTAGCAGTTCTTGCTATAATTAATTCACACCACATGGCCGCTATGTGGCCTGAAACTGAAAAAATAGCTGAAGAGGGTTTGGTGGCATTTGCATGCACATCGTATAAACCCGCAGTAGCTCCTGCAGGGGCTATTAAACCATTATTTGGCACAAACCCAATTTCTTTCGCTTGGCCAAGAAAAAATAATACACCAGTTGTTTATGATATGGCCACAGCTTCAATGGCTATGGGTGAAGTACAAGTTGCAAAAAGAGAGGGACACAAAGTTCCTTTAGGGACTGGACTTACAAAAGATGGCAAAGATACAACTGATCCTGCAGAAATTGCTGATGGCGGTGTTTTATTACCTTTTGGAGGTTATAAGGGTTCAGGAATTGCAATGATGGTTGAGTTATTAGCAGGAGCTTTGGTTGGAGATAATTTTAGTTACGAAACAGCAGCTAAAGATAATAATGATGGCGGACCCCCAAGTGGTGGAGAATTCATATTAGCAATATCTCCAGATAAACTCTCAGACACTGATTGGGATAAACATGCAAATGAATTTTTTGAAAAAATGAAATCAATGGGCGAGGTCAGATTACCTGGTGAGAGAAGACACAAAAATAGATTGGATAAAGGACCAAGAAATATAAACGAGGAACTTGTTAATAAAATTAGATCTTTAGGCTAATTCAATTTCTATAGGAGTGTGATCGGAAGGCTTTTCTCTTCCACGAGGATATTTATTAATTTTTACGTTTTTAACTAAATTGATAATTGAATTAGAAACTAAGAAATGATCAATTCTCATTCCATTATTTTTTTGCCAAGCACCACTTGTATAATCCCAAAATGTATAACCTTCTTTATCAGGATATTTGTATCTATATGCATCATGGAAGCCTAAATTAATCATTTCTCTTAATCTTTTTCTAATTTCTAATCTGAACAAGGCGTCGTTTTCATAACTTTTTGGATTATGAACATCTTCTGCTGCTGGTATTATATTAAAATCCCCACCAATAATTATATTTTCGTTTTTATTTAAATAAGATTTAAGTTTTTTAATCAAACTATCTAACCAATAAATCTTATAAGAATATTTATCTGTATCAACTGGATTACCATTTGGAGTGTAAATATTTATTAGCTTTATAGTTTTAGATTTATGTTTTATATTTGCGGTAATTATTCTTGATTGCTTATTTTTATCTTTAAAAATATCCTTGTCAATTTTTTCAATCTTTTTTTTTGAAATAATAGCAACTCCATTATAACTTTTTTGACCGAATACATGACTTTCATATTTTAGGTTTGATATATCATCAAAAGGATATGTTTCCTCTTGAGTCTTTATTTCTTGCATCATTAATATATCCGGTGAGAATTTCTTCAGGTATTCTTGAATATTAATAATACGTGCTCTTACAGAATTTACATTCCAAGAGCTAATTATCATTAAAGTGAGAATGAGACGCCACAACCGCACGAGGATTTGCTTTGTGGGTTGTTAATTTTAAATGAATCTCCGATTAATTCCTTAACAAAATCTACCTCAGAACCTTTTAGTAGGTCAGCCGAAGTTTTATCTATGAGTATATTTTCATGTCTTAAATCATCTTCATTTTGTGATTTATCAAAAGAAAAATCGTACTGAAAACCTGAGCAACCACCACCTTTAATTGCGATTCTAAAAAAAGAACCGTTATCTTTTGATGATAGAAGGTGCTTTATTTGTTTTAAAGCATTTTCTGTAAATTTAATTTCTTTAATCATGATTTAACACTGATAATACTAATATAATGTCATTTTACCAAATTTAAAGAATGAAAAATTATTCAAATTTAGGACTGTTTAAATCTAAAGGTAGACTTATTTTTGAGCCTAAGAATAAATACAGATCACCATTTCAAAGAGATAGAGATAGAATTATTCATTCAGCTTCATTTAGAAGGTTAAAGCATAAAACCCAGGTATTTGTTAATACAGAGGGGGATCATTATAGAACAAGAATTACTCATTCCATAGAAGTTGCACAAATTGCACGATCTATAGCCAAGTACCTAAATGTAAATGACGATTTAGCAGAAACATTAAGTCTCGCTCATGATTTGGGACATACGCCATTTGGTCATGCTGGCGAAATCGCATTAAACGAATGTATGTCAAAATATGGTGGATTTGATCATAATTTACAAACTTTGAGAATTGTTATGTTTTTAGAGCATAAGTATTTAAAGTTTAAAGGATTAAATTTATCTATTGAGACACTGGATGGATTAATTAAACATAATGGCCCTTATCATGAAATGTCCAAACTTAATAAAATTATTGGTAAAAAAAATTTTAAAGGAAAACTTAATTTTAACAAAAATACATCGATAGAGGCACAGATATCGGCAATATCAGATGATATAGCTTATAATAATCATGATATACAAGATGGAATTAAAGCTAACCTATTTAAGCTAAACGATTTAATTGAAATCAAATTTTTTAAAGAAATTTACAAATCCTATAAATCAAATATAAAAAAAAGAGAGAAAAATATAATAATTTATCAAATTATCAGAGACTCTATAAATCTTATGGTTGAGGATGTAATCAATAATACTTTATTAAATATAAAAGATAATAAAATTAAAAAGTATAGTGATATTATTAATAATAAAAAACAAATAGTATCATTTTCAAATAAATTTAAATCAATCGAGCAAGAAATTAAATCGTTTTTAAGGTTTAAAATGTACAACAATAAAAGTGTATTAAACAAAAATAATAATGGAAAAAAAATTATTACGAAATTATTTTCAGAGATTTCAAAAAAACCAAAAAAATATATAAATAATTATCAAAATAAAGATCAATTTAGATCTATTTCTGATTATATATCAGGAATGACCGATCGATATGCTATACAACTTCATAAATCATTAAAATGAACATTTTTTCAGATTATCTAATAAAAATATTAAAATTAATTCAAAAAGCATCCAATGATAATCAATTTACTCTTCCAGAGAAATTATCTAGTATAAATGTTGATATACCACCAAATAAATTTGATGGAGATTTATCAACAAATGTTGCAATGGTATTATCAAAACCTAACAATACACCTCCCATGGAAATTGCTAAAATAATTAGTAAGCTACTTAAAGAAAATGACGATAATATCGACTCTATAGAAATAATTAAGCCAGGATTTATAAATATAAAATTTAATCACAATTTTTGGGGTGAGTTTTTAAGAAATATAATTAATCAAAATAATTATGGATCTACTAGCGGAGAAAATAAAAAATATTTAATTGAATTTGTATCTGCCAACCCAACTGGGCCATTACATGTAGGTCACTGCAGAGGAGCAATTCTAGGTGATGTTATTTCAAATTTATTAATATTTAATAATAACACTGTTACAAAGGAATATTACGTAAATGATCATGGAAACCAAATATTATATTTTACAAAGTCTGTTTATTTTAGAATTCGTGAAATTTTATTTAAAGAAAATTTCCCATCTGATAATCCTGATCTTTATCCGGGAGAATATCTAATAGATATAGCAACAAATATTTTAAACCAAAAAAAAGATATCAATTTTGACAACTATGAAAAAATAAAAAGCGAATTAACAATTTTATCTGTTGATGAGTCTTTAAAGTTAATTAAGCAAAATCTTAAAAAACTTGGAATTAACCATGATAACTTTGCTAGTGAAAGAAATTTAGTTAAAGAAAAAGAAGTAGAAAAAGTTATTGAAAAACTAAAATCAAAAGAATTCGTTTATACTGGAAAAATTAAAGCGCCAGAGGGCGAAGATACAAAAAATTGGGTAGAAAGGGAGCAATTATTGTTTAAATCAACGGAATTTGGTGATGACAAAGACCGTGCTTTACAAAAATCTGACAACACATGGACGTACTTTGCAGGTGATGTTGCATACCATAATAACAAACTTAATAGAAATTATGATATTTTAGTCAATATTCTAGGAGCTGATCATGCAGGTTATATAAAAAGAATTACCTCAGTTGTGGAGGCATTATCAGGAGATAAAAATAAATTAATTTGCAAAGTCAGCCAATTAGTAAAATTAATAAAAGATGGCAAACCTTTTAAAATGTCAAAACGTAAAGGTGATTATATAACAGTTGATGATTTAATCAGCGAAGTTGGAAAAGATGCTACTAGATTTATTATGCTTAATAGAAGCAGTGATGCAGAACTAGATTTCGATTTTACCAAAGTAAAAGAAAAATCTAAAGACAATCCACTTTATTATGTTCAATATTGTTATGCTCGAATTTCATCAGTATTTAGAAATATAAGTAAAAATTTAGAAGATGAAATTTTAATTAAAAATGAACTTAAATATTCTAAAGATGAAATTAAGATTTTTAGAAAAATATCTGAGTGGCCGAAATGTATTGAAATTGCAAGTAATAAATTAGAACCTCATAGACTACCAGTTTATCTTTATGAATTATCATCTGAATTTCACTCATATTGGAATATGGGAAGAGATGATAAAGATAAAAGATTTATAGAAGAAGATGGCACTATAAAAATTGAAAAATTAGTGTTTTTAAAATCTATTGCAAATGTAATCAAAACTGGAATGAATATTCTAGGAGTTGATACTCCACAAAAAATGTAATGTTTAAGGAATTTAAGTATCTTTTATTTTTAATTGTTATTTTTTTCTTCATTTTTTTTACTATCAGATATTACTTTTCAGATGAAAATAAAAAAAAGTCATTTAGATCATTCAATCAAATTGATAAAAAATTAGAAATTTCTACAAAAGATTTAATTATACTAGAGAGTGATACTGAGAACATTATCGATTTTGTAGAATATAAAAACAATAAAAAAACAGAAAAATATTCATTTTGGGAACTTCTCTATAATGATTAATAAAAATACTAGATCGTTTATATGTGGCATTAAAAGTTACAAGCTATCTAAATCTGAAATTAAATTTTTACGTAAATATAAACCCTGGGGTATAATTCTTTTTTCACGAAATATAAAAACTATAAAACAAACTCAATTATTAACAAAATCATTAAAAAATATTTTACAAAACTCCACACTTCCAATTTTAATTGATGAAGAGGGTGGTAGAGTTTCACGATTAAGAAAATTTATAGATAATTCTGTTTTTACAAATAAATATTTTGGAGATCTTTATAAAAAAGATAAAAAAAAATTTAATTTGTATTTTAATGTCTACGTTAAACAAATTTCATATTTGTTAAGACTTCTTGGTATAAATGTTAATACAGTTCCAGTTTTAGATATTTTAAGAAAAAATTTACATCAAATTGTGGGTGATAGATCTTTTTCTTCAAATAAAAAAATTGTTTCAAAAATTGGTGATATTTGTATTGATAAATTTCATAAAAACAAAATTGCAACAATAACAAAGCATATGCCAGGGCATGGCTTAGCTAAAGTAGATAGTCATTTAAAGCTGCCAATTATTGATAAAAATCAAGCTTATTTGCTTAAAAATGATTTTAGCGTATTTTCTAGAAAGAAATCTAAATTAACCATGACGGGTCATTTAATGTTTAAAAAATTGGATAGCCAATATCCAGTAACACACTCCAAAAAGATAATTAGGATAATCAGAAACAAAATAAAATTTAACGAATTGATCATAACAGACGATATTTCGATGAAAGCATTAAACAACAATATTGAAGATAATGTTATAAAATCATTCAGTGCAGGTTGTAATTTAGTTTTACATTGTAATGGAAAAATGAGTGAAATGCTTAAGGTAGCGAAAAATTCACCTAAAATTAATAATTTTATAATTAAAAAAACATCACAAATAAATAATATTATAAGCTAAATTTATTTAATGAATGATTCTTTAGAATTTAATGTTGAGTTAAATGCTTACAATGGTTCTCTAGAAGTATTGTTAGATCTAGCTAAATCCCAAAAAGTTGATTTAGAACAAATATCTATTACTAAACTTGCAGATCAATTTCATGAGTTCATTACTAAATCAAAAAATCTTAATCTTGAAATTGCTTCTGAATATTTATTGATGGCAACTTGGCTCACATATTTAAAATCAAAGTTACTTTTACCTGAAAGTGAAGAGGAAGAATTTAAAGCTTTAGAAGTTGCTGAAAAATTAAAATTACAATTAAAAAAACTGGAGTTAATAAGACTTCTCTCTTCACAGATGTTAAGCAGAAAAAGACTTGGAAGAGATGTTTTTATGCGAGGTTCAAAAAGTGGTATTAAACCCATTTACGACTCTAAATATACTTTAACATTATTTGAGGTTTTAAAAACTTATGCCAATATAATTATGACCAAAGATTTTCAAAGAATGAATATTCCAAGGCTACCAGTTCTTACAACAGAAGAGGGCATTAAAAGAATAAAAGAATTTTTTGGTAAATTATCAGATTGGAAAGATATGTCTGAATTAATCCCAGATAATTTCAAATCTACAAAAAATTTAAAACGAACTGGAAAAGCTGGAATTTTTGCTGGCTCGTTAGAGTTAGCTAAAGAGGGCAATATTTCTATAAAGCAAAAAGAATTATTTGATAATATCTATATTAAAGAAAAAATATGAATAAATTAAAAAAAGATAACGTTTTAAATTTTCCCTCAAAAATGACTGAAATAGAAAGAGAAGTTGAAGCTATTGTTTTTGCTGCTGCAGAACCGTTAAGTATAGAAACAATAGAAACAAAAATTTCAAAAAATACTGATGTTTTAAAAATATTACAAAAACTACAAACATTCTATACAAACAGAGGCATTAATTTAGTTTGTATTTCAAACAAGTGGTCTTTTAGAACAGCACAAAATTTATCATCATTAATGTCTCAACAAAAAACTGTTGAAAAAAAATTATCAAAAGCCGCTATAGAAACTTTAGCTATCATTGTGTATCACCAGCCTGTTACAAGAGCGGAGATAGAGGAGATACGGGGTGTTGCTTTTGGTACTAATACTTTAGAAATACTAATGGAATTAAATTGGGTTAAACCACAAGGCAGAAAAGATATTCCAGGTAAACCTATCCAGTATGGAACTACAGATGACTTTTTAAGCCATTTTAATCTTCAAAAATTATCTGATCTTCCAACAGTGGATGAACTAGGGACTGCTGGACTTATTGATACATCCTCTGTTGATGCATCGATCTTTGGTACCGGAAAGTTTTATACGGAAAAGCAAGAAGACAAAAAGGAAAACATATATTCTGATATTGATGAAATGTTAAATAGCACTCTCAAACCTGAAAGTGAGGAGTGAAAAAGTTTCTTTAAAAAAACAACTATTAAGGGTATAAATAAAGTATGAGTATAGGATTTTGGCAAATAGCAATTGTAGTTATACTGGTAGTTTTACTGTTTGGGAGAGGTAAAATCTCTAGTTTGATGGGCGATGTCGCTAAAGGGATAAAAAGTTTTAAAAAAGGTATGGCAACTGACCCTACGGAAGATACACAACCGAAAAATATCACAGAAAACGAAGACTCAAATAATCAAGACTCCAATAACAAAGAGTAATACATGCCACAAATTGGCTGGTTAGAAATTTTAATAATAGTTTCTATAGCAATCATTGTAGTAGGTCCTAAAGATTTTCCTTTAATGTTAAAAAAAATGGGATCTTGGATTGGATCAATTAAAAGATATGTAAGTGATGTACAAAATCAAGTATCTGAAATTACAGACAACTCAATACAAGATGAAAAAAGTATTAAAAAATCATCTGAAAAAAATGAAAACATAAAAGATATAAATGGATAAAGAAACAGGATTCATAAGTCACTTAGTTGAACTTAGAAAAAGATTAATTCATTCTTTAATATTTTTATCTGTATTGTTTGTAATTTGTTATTTTTTTTCAGAGTACATTTATGGATTTTTAGTTAACCCATATGCTGAAGCAGTAAGAGATGACGGTATTGAAAGAAGGTTAATATTTACAGCTTTACAAGAAACTTTTTTAACTTATTTAAAAGTATCTTTTTTTGCAGCTTTTTTTATCACTAGTCCATTTATTTTAATACAGATTTGGAAATTTATTGCACCTGGACTTTATACTCATGAAAAAAAAGCAATTATGCCTTATCTAATTATTACACCAATTTTATTTCTTTTAGGAGGAATGCTTGTTTATTATTTAATAATGCCACTTGCGATTAAGTTTTTTTTATCTTTTGAAAGTTTAGGAGCAAGTACAAATTTACCTATTCAACTTGAAGCAAAAGTTAATGAATATCTATCATTAGTAATGAAATTAATATTTGCTTTTGGTTTGAGTTTTCAATTACCTGTAGTTTTAAGTTTATTAGCAAGAATTGGAGTAATTAATTCAACTTTTTTAAAAGAGAGAAGAAAATATGTTGTAGTTATGATATTTGGAGCTGCAGCAATTTTAACTCCTCCAGATCCAATTACACAAATAGGATTAGCTGTTCCGCTGCTTATTTTATATGAATTATCAATTTTTTCTGTAAATATAATTGAGAAAAAAGCAGAAGAAAAAAATGCATAATTTAAAAGAAATAAGGGAAAATTTAGAACATTTTAAAACATCACTCAGTCATAGAAATTCTGAAGTCGATTATGATCAAATTTTAGATCTTGATAAAAAAAATCGACAGTTAATTCAAGAAAAAGAAAAATTTGAGATGGAGAAAAAAAATATCTCTAAATCAAAAGATGAATCTTTATTTGAAAAATCTAAAGAAATATCCAAGCAAATTGAAAATTTATCAAAAAAACAAAAAATTATTAAAAACGAACTTGATAATTTACTAAGTTCAATACCGAATTTACCATTGGATGAAGTTCCTGTTGGTAAAGATGAAAATGGTAATGTTGAAGTTACTAAATCTGGTGAAATCAAAGATTTCAAATTTAAACCATTGAGTCATTATGAGTTAGGAGAAAAACTAAATATGTTAGATTTTGATTTAGCTACAAAAACTACTGGTTCTAGATTTGTATTTGTTAAAGATAAATTAGCTGCTCTTGAAAGAGCAATCTCTAATTTTATGATTGATACACATATTCAAAAAAATGGATATACAGAAATATCACCTCCTTTAATGGCAACCGATGAAACTATGTTTGGAACAGGACAATTACCAAAATTTGAAAATGATCAATTTGAAATTAAATTTGATGATAAAAATGACAGAAAATTTTTGATACCAACAGCTGAAGTAATATTAACAAATATGGTTAAAAACCAAATTATTGATAAAAAAAAACTTCCAATGAGGTTAGTTGCATCAACACCTTGTTTTAGAAAAGAAGCTGGCAGTTATGGAAAAGATACAAAAGGAATGATTAGACAACATCAATTTTATAAAGTTGAACTTGTAAGCATTGTCGAAAACAATCAATGTATGCAGGAACTAGAGAGAATGACCGAATGTGCAACTAAAATATTAGATGATCTAAAATTACCTTACAGAAAAATTATTTTATGTACCGGTGATATGGGTTTTGGAGCAGAAAAAACATATGATTTAGAAGTTTGGCTTCCTTCAGAAAACAAATACAGAGAAATTTCGAGCTGTTCTTCATGTGGATCTTTCCAAGCCAGACGAATGAAAGCTAGGTATAAAAATAAAGATAATAATATCGAATTTGTGGGTACTCTTAATGGCAGTGGATTAGCAGTAGGTAGAACTCTGATAGCCATTCTTGAAAATTATCAACTAGAGGACGGCTCAATTATAATTCCAGAAGTCTTGAAACCTTATATGGGAAATATTGATAAGATTTCGAACAATTAGGAGTTGTCATTAAAAATTAGATAGTATAAATAATCTTAAACTTTAGAGGATCATATGGACAGTGGAATTGGACAATTTGTACCGTTAATTTTAATATTTGTTATTTTTTATTTCTTTTTGATTAGACCACAACAAAAGAAAGTCAAAGAACATAAGGCAATGGTTGAAAATTTAAAAAGAGGAGACAAAGTTGTAACTTCAGGTGGAATTGTTGGTACTGTTGAAAGAATAATTGATAACGATAAAGTTGAAGTACAAATCGCCGAAAATATTAATGTCGAGGTAGTTAGAGCTACTGGAATACAAGGTTTAATAAATACTGCTGAACCAAAAAAATAACATTAACTTAAATGTTATACTTTTCAAAATTAAGAATATTTAGTGTAATAATATTTACCTTAATTTTATCATATTTTACTATTTCAAACTTTTTTAAAATAGATGATAATTTTTTTTCAAAAAATATAAAACTTGGATTAGATTTACAAGGTGGTTCATACTTACTACTCGAAATTGATAATAAGCCTGTAATTACTCAAAAACTTCAAAACAAAGTTATGGAGTTAAAAAATTTTTTTAAGGATAAAAATATTATTACAAGAAATTATACCGTAGATGATAATTCAATTATTTTTGATACCACCCCAGACAAATCTGATGAATTAAACAATATTTTAGATGACGATGAAAGTGAAATTAATCCTTACTATCAACAGTACAAGTCACATGAATTTGACTTCGTAAAAGATCAA
The DNA here is from genome assembly GCA_902546765.1 of uncultured Pelagibacteraceae bacterium. Classification (GTDB taxonomy): domain Bacteria; phylum Pseudomonadota; class Alphaproteobacteria; order Pelagibacterales; family Pelagibacteraceae; genus Pelagibacter. The sequence goes on from CACCLG010000004.1 coordinate 39,301, forward strand.
GACTCTTTCAAATTAACTCTTTCTAAATATGGACTTGTTCTATTAAAGAATGCTTCTTTAGATCAAGCAATTGAAATTGTAAGAAGAAGAGTTGATGAGGTTGGAACCAATGAACCAAATATTTTAAAAAGAGGCAATGATAGAATTTTAGTAGAATTGCCAGGTTTAGATGATCCTGGAAGAATAAAATCTTTATTAGGAAAAACTGCTAATTTGACTTTTCAATTTATTACTCAAAATACTGAGGAGTCTTTTGGAACTGAAAAATTAGAATTTGAAGATGGCTCTGAGAATGCAGTTGTTAGTAAGAGAATTATTTTAAGTGGTGACAACCTGGTAGATGCAAAACCATCTATGAATTCACAAACTAATGAAACAGTTGTATCTTTTACTTTGGATAGAGTAGGTGCAAAAAAATTTGGAAAAGCAACTAGTACAGGAGTTGGAAAAAGACTAGCAATTATACTTGATGGTAAAATTATTAGTGCACCATCAGTGAGAGAGCCCATAATTGGTGGATCAGGTCAAATATCAGGAGATTTTACATTTCAATCAGCAACAGATTTAGCTTTATTATTAAGATCTGGAGCTTTACCTGCACCTCTTAACATTATTGAGGAGAGAACAGTAGGACCTGATCTCGGACAAGACTCCATTGATGCTGGGATAATGTCATTAATAATTGGTTTTATATTGGTCGTACTATTCATGATTTATAAATATAGAGTTTTTGGTGTCATTGCGAATTTAGCATTAATTTCAAATTTGTTTTTACTGGTTGGTGTATTAACGTTATTCGAAGCTACTCTAACATTGCCTGGTATAGCAGGAATAATCTTAACGGTTGGAATGGCAGTTGATGCAAATGTTTTAATTTTTGAGAGAATAAAAGAAGAAATTAAATCTGAGCGAAATCCAATTATTGCCTTCGACTCTGGTTATACAAAATCAAGAACTACAATTTTAGATGCAAATATTACTACATTAATAGCAGCTGTAATATTATTTTTTATGGGATCTGGTCCAATCAAAGGATTTTCAATAACATTAGGTGTTGGAATTCTAACTACACTATTCTCTGTATACTTCATAGCAAGACTATTTACTGCATTTTATGTGATCAAAAATAAGGAAAAGGAAAGTTTAATATAATGAGAGAAATATCCTTTAATAAGTTTTACAAATCATTCAATATTCTCTCAATTGTTCTTATTGTTACATCGCTAATTCTATTGGTATTTAAAGGATTAAATTATGGTGTTGATTTTAAAGGAGGTACATTAATTGAATTAAGAACTGATTTAAATTCTGCAAATATTAAAAAAATTAGAGACAGTTTTAATCAATTAAATCTTGGAGATGTGTCTGTTAAAAACTTTGGAAATGACACTGACTTTATTATTAAATTTGAAAAACAAAATTCAAATGATCCAAAATTTATAGATAATATTAAAACTAAACTTTCAGGCTCAATTGGAACGGTAGATTTTAGAAGAGTTGAAAATGTCGGTCCAAAGGTAAGTGCTGAACTTTTACAATCAGGCATTATAGCTATTGCTTTATCTTTAGCAGCTATGCTTTTATATATTTGGATAAGATTTGAGTGGCAATTTAGTTTGGGTGCAATCGTTGCACTTTTTCATGATGTAATAATTACACTTGGAGTTTTCTCACTTTTTTCATTAGAAATAAATTTATCAATTGTTGCAGCAGTGCTTACCATTGTTGGATACTCAATGAATGATACGGTTGTAATATTTGATAGGGTTAGAGAAAATCTAAGAAAATTTTCTGATATTAAAATTTTTGAATTAACAAATATTTCAATCAACCAAACACTATCAAGAACAATTATTACATCTGCCACTACTTTATTAGCACTTTTATCAATTTTTATTTTTGGAGGTGAAATTCTAAAAGGATTTTCATTAGCAATGATCTTGGGTGTTATATTTGGAACTTATTCTTCAATTTATATTGCAAACCCAATTTTAGTTGTCCTAAAAGTATCGCAACGAACTATAGTAAAAGAAGATAAAGATTAATATAAATTTTGAGCAGCTACCATTGAAAGTAGCATCGGCAATGAAAGAAGGGTATTTGTTCTAGAAAATAACATTGCAGTTTTTGCGGACTTTGCTTTTAGCTCAGGTTCACATTCAACTATACCCAAGGCTCTTTTTTGATTAGGCCAAATAACAAACCAAACATTAAATGCCATTATCAATCCTAACCACATACCTATACCTATTGCAGTATTTTTACCACCACCAGAACCAATTCCTAAAGTCATTGCTTGATGAACATATCCATTTAAATATGCAAGAATTAAACCTGAAACTACTGTAACTAAAGCTGCCCATCTAAACCAGAATAGGGCAGATGGAGCTATTACTTTTCCAATAGCAGGTTTTTGTTCATCTGGTATTTTTGGCATATTAGGTATTTGAACGAAATTGAAATACCAGAGTAATCCAATCCACATAGTTGCTACAATCACATGAATATATCTGAATACCCAGCTCCAGAATAAAACATCAATATCAAATCCTCCATTTCCAAAGTACAAACCTAAAAAAAGAATTACAGATATTCCTAAAGATAAATGAACTGTTTTTGATAATGATTGTAGAATCGAAGTCATAAATATTAATTATACAATGTTTTTTTTACAATATTAAGCAGTTTTTTTAAATTTTGTGTTTAAAAGTGGTTTTAGGAATTTTCCTGTGTAACTACCGTCAACTTTTGCCACATCTTCGGGTTTCCCCGCAGCAATAATATTTCCTCCCTTAACACCTCCCTCTGGACCCATATCAATAATATAATCGGCAGTTTTAATTACATCTAGATTATGTTCAATTACAACTACACTATTTCCTGTAGCAACAAATGTATGTAGAATTTCTAATAATTTCTTAATATCATGTTGATGCAAACCAGTTGTAGGTTCATCTAGAATATACATTGTTCTTCCAGTTGATCTCTTTGATAATTCTTTTGCTAATTTAATTCTTTGTGCTTCACCACCTGATAGAGTAGTTGCTTGTTGTCCAATTTTAATATACCCAAGTCCAACTTTCTTAAGTGTTAGAAGTTTTGTTTTAATATTTGATATATTCTCAAAATACTCACAACCTTCATCAACTGTCATATTCAACACATCAGCAATACTCTTATCTTTAAATTTAATTTCTAAGGTTTCTCTATTATATCTTGTTCCCTTACAATCATCACAAGTAATATATACGTCAGGTAAAAAATGCATTTCATATGTAATTACTCCATCACCTTCACAAGCCTCGCACCTTCCACCTTTAACGTTAAAAGAGAAACGACCTGGTTTGTAACCACGACTTTTAGACTCTGGTAAGTTTGTAAACCAGTCTCTTATTGGCCCAAATGCACCAGTATATGTTGCAGGATTTGACCTTGGTGTTCGTCCAATTGGAGATTGGTCAATATCGATAACTTTATCAATTAACTCTATACCTTTAAAACCTCTAAAGGGTTGAGGAATTTTTCTAGACTTATTATTATTTAGTGTAAGGTTTAAAGCATTGTAAAGAGTTTGAAGAACTAAAGTTGATTTACCACTTCCTGACACTCCTGTAACACAAGTAAAACTACCTAATGGAATTTTCAGATTAACATTATTTAAGTTATTACCACTTGCACCATTGATTTCTAAAAATCTTCCATTTTTTGCAAGTCTTCTATTTTTTGGAATTGGTATAAAGCTTTTATTTGATAAATATCTTCCAGTAATACTATCATTATTTTTTAAAATTTCTTCATAACAACCTTGTGCAACTACTTGACCACCTTTATTCCCAGCTTCTGGTCCAAGATCAATTATATGGTCTGCGTTTTCCATTGTTTCAGTATCGTGTTCAACAACAATCACAGTGTTACCAAGATCTCTTAATCTTTTTAAAGCATCAATTAATTTAACATTGTCTTTTTGGTGCAATCCAATTGATGGTTCATCTAAAACATATAAAACTCCTGTAAGTCCTGAACCAATTTGAGATGCTAGTCTTATTCTTTGAGCTTCACCACCTGATAGAGTTCCAGACTCTCTTGAAAGTGTTAAATAATCAAGACCAACATTTAATAAAAAATCTAACCTTTCATTTATTTCTTTTAATATGTGTTGTGCAATTTTTAATTGTCTTTTATCTAGATTGTTATTTAGAGATCTAAACCATTCTTTGGCATCGTAAATTGATTTTTCTGTTACTTCGCTAATGTTAAGTTCGTTAATTTTGACACATAAAGCCTCATCTTTTAACCGCTGGCCATTGCATCTTTCACATTTTGTATCAGATTGATATTGAGCTATTTCCTCTCTTTTCCAATCACTATCAGTCTCCAAATATCTTCTTTCTAAATTATTAACAACACCTTCAAAAGTTTTTTTGTGAGAATATTTTTCATAACCATCATCATAAGTAAATTTTATCTCCTCATCATCAGATCCAAAAAGTATTACATCTTTTATTTTTTTTGAAAGTTTTGACCATTTTTCATCAAGTGAAAATCCATAATGTTTTGCTAAAGATGCTAAAGTTTGCGCGTAATACATAGATGAAGATTTTGACCAAGGTTCAATTGCTCCATCTGCAATACTTTTTTTTTCATTAGGAACCACTAATTTTGGATCTACATTAAGTTTTACACCAATACCTTCACACTCCTCACAAGCACCATAGGGACTATTAAATGAAAAAAGTCTAGGCTCAATTTCCTCAATGGTAAATCCACTTTCTGGACAAGCGAATTTTGTAGAAAAAATTAGTTTTTCTGCTTTTCGGTATTTTTTTGGTAATGTTTCGTTTTCATATTCAACAAACAGTAAACCATTTGCTAAATTAACTGCTGTTTCTACACTTTCAGCTAATCGATTACCAAGTGATGAATTAATAACAATTCTATCTACTAATATTGATATATCATGTTTAACTTTTTTATTTAATTCTGGCACATTATCAATTTCATAAAGCTGGTCGTCTATTTTAATTTTTCTAAAACCTCTTTTTTTATAATTTAAAATATCCTTTTTATACTCACCCTTACGACCTCTAACGACTGGCGCATATAAGAAGATTGTAGATTTTTTTGGCAGTTCTTTAATTTTATCAACAATTTGGCTTATAGTTTGAGATGTAATTGGTTTACCAGTAAATGGTGAATAGGGCACCCCAGCTCTTGCATAAAGTACTCTCATATAATCATAAATCTCAGTTACAGTAGCAACGGTTGATCGTGGATTTTTTGATGTATTTTTTTGTTCAATTGAAATGGCTGGACTTAATCCCTCTATCAAGTCAACATTCGGTTTTTTCATTTTATCTAAAAACTGTCTTGCATATGCAGATAAACTTTCTACATATCTTCTTTGTCCTTCAGCATATATAGTATCGAAAGCTAGAGAAGATTTTCCAGAACCTGACAGACCAGTAATAACAACAAATTTATCTTTTGGAATCTCTAGTGAGATGTTCTTTAAATTGTGCTCTTTTGCACCCTTAATAACTATCTTTTTAAGCATAATTTTTGTTGCTTTAGATTAATTAAATTAATATTCAACTCAATAAGTGATATAAATAAACATATCAGATATAAAATATTATGGCAGGTAGTTTAAATAAAGTACTTTTAATCGGTCGATTAGGCGCAGATCCAGAAGTAAAACAAATGGTAAATGGTAAAAGTGTTGCAAGATTAAGCCTTGCAACTAGTCAATCTTGGAAAGATAAAAATACAGGAGAAAAAAAAGAGAAAACAGAATGGCATAGAGTGGTTGTATTTAACGAGGGACTAGTTAATGTCGTTCAGCAGTATCTTAAAAAAGGCGCACAAGTGTACGTTGAAGGACAACTTTCAACACGAAAATGGAAAGATGAACAATCTGGACAAGACAAGTATTCGACAGAAATTTTAATACAAGGTTATAACTCTTCTTTGACAATGTTAGGTGGTGGAAATCAAAATTCAATTCCTTCTCAAGATAATAAACAAAATTTTGACGACAATAGCATTTCTCAAAATGACATGGACGATGATATTCCATTCTAGTTTTTATGCAAAAAAACGAGGCACCTAAAGATTTAAACATCAAACCAATTTCAATGTATGATGAAATGAGTTCGTCATACTTGTCTTACGCAATGAGCGTTATAATAAGTAGAGCTCTACCTGATGTAAGAGATGGTTTAAAACCAGTACATAGAAGAATTTTATATGCAATGCATAAAGGAGGTTTTGATTGGTCAAAACAATTTAGAAAATCTGCAAGAATAGTAGGAGATGTAATTGGTAAATATCATCCCCATGGTGATCAAGCAGTATATGACGCTTTAGTTAGAATGGTTCAAGATTTTTCAATGAGCCTTCCATTAATTGATGGCCAAGGAAATTTTGGTTCTATTGATGGCGATCCACCAGCCGCTATGAGATATACAGAAACTAGATTAGCAAAAATAGCTCAATTTTTATTAGACGATATTGAAAAAGATACAGTTTCATTCAAAAGTAATTATGATGAAACCGAACAAGAACCAGATGTCCTTCCTGCACAGTACCCAAATTTATTAGTTAATGGAGCAGGAGGAATTGCCGTTGGTATGGCAACAAGTATACCTCCTCATAATTTAGGTGAAGTTGTAGATGCTACTTTGGCTTTAATCAAAAATAAGGACATAAAATTAAGCGAATTGATGAAACATGTGCCTGGTCCAGATTTTCCAACTGGTGGTATTATTATTGGTAAAGATATTATTAAACAAGGTTATAAATCTGGCAGAGGTTCTTTTAAAATCAGAGGCGATATTAAGATTGAGCAAGCTAAAGGGGGTAGAGAAAGATTAGTAATAACCTCCATACCTTATCAAGTAAACAAATCTGTTTTAAATGAGAGAATAGCTGAATTAGTAAGAGAAAAAAAAATTGAAGGAATTAAAGATATAAGAGATGAGTCTAATAGAGAAGGAATTAGAGTTGCAATTGATTTAAGATCAAGTGTTGAACCAGAAACAATTAAAAGACAATTATATAAATATACATCCATTGAAAGTTCATTTGGTTTCAATACTTTAGCTATTGTAGATAACAAACCAAAGACATGTAATTTAAAAGATTTTTTAGAAAATTTTTTAAAATTTAGAGAAGATGTAGTAATAAAAAAAACTAAATATGATCTAAAAAAAGCAGAAGATCGTGTTCATATTTTAATCGGATTATCTGTCAGTGTTGAAAATATAGATAAAGTAATAAAAATAATAAGACAATCCAAAAATCCTGAAGAGGCTAAGAATTCTCTATTAAAAACAAAGTGGAAGATAAACAAGTCAGCAAAATTGATTAAATTAGTTGATAATAAAAATTATAAAGGAACTTATAGTTTATCTAATGAGCAAGTTGTATCTATTCTTGATTTAAGATTACAGAAACTTACTGCTTTAGGAATAAACGAAATTGAAGTAGAAATAAAAAAATTAGCTGAATTAATAACTCAATATAAAAAAATTATTAATTCTAAAGCAGAGTTACTAAAAGTTATTAGTGCTGACTTGCAACAAATCAAAGATAAATTTTCTGAACCAAGAAGAACACAAATAATTGATGCTGTATTAAATTATGATATTGAAGAAACTATTCAAAAAGAGGCTGTAATCATTACAATTACGTTACAAGGATATATTAAACGCGGTCCATTAAGTAATGTAAAACAACAAAAAAGAGGTGGAAAAGGAAAAACAGGTATTAAAACTAGAGATGAAGACTCAGTAGTTCAAACCTTATCAGTCAATACACATACCTCAGTTCTATTTTTCTCTACAGAGGGATTGGCATACAAAATTAAAGCTTGGAAGATACCTGAAGGATCTGCATCATCAAAAGGTAAATCTTTATTCAACATTCTACCACTTAAAAATCACCAATCTATTAGCTCAATTATGCCTTTTCCTGATGAAAATGTTGACACAAAAGGAATGCATATTATTTTTGCTACAGCCAAAGGAAAAATTAGAAAAAATAATTTAGAGGATTTTAGTTCTATTAATCAATCAGGTAAAATTGCTATGAAATTAGATAGTGATGACAAAATTATTGGTGTAAAAATTTGTAAAGATGATCAAGACATTATTCTAAGTACAAAGTTTGGAAAATGCATCAGATTTGAGTCTAAAAAATTAAGAGTATTTAAAGGTAGATCATCTAAAGGCATTAAAGGTATAAATTTAACTGACAAAGATGAAATTGTATCATTATCTATAATTGATCATGATCAAAAAATTCCAAAAAAATCTTCAAAAGATGGATCATCTGAGGTAAGGGCTAAAGAAAAATTTATACTCTCAATTACAGAGAATGGCTATGGAAAAAGAACTTCCCATTATGATTTTCGAGTAACTAATAGAGGTGGAAAAGGTATAATTGGTATTGTCAACTCATCAAGAAATGGAAATGTTTCATCATCTTTCCCAGTTTTTGAGGGTGATCAAATATTAATATCAACTGACAAAGGTAGAGTTATCAGAACTACTGTTAAAGAGATAAGAGTAGCAGGAAGAAACACTCAAGGAGTTAGAATTATTAAACTTTCTGGAGATGAAAAAGTAGTTTCGGCTATTAAATTAGATGATAATTTAATTTAATGAAAAATATTGCAATATATCCTGGTACCTTTGATCCTATAACCTTTGGTCATATAGATGTAATTAAAAAAGCTTTAAAATTTGTAGACAAAGTGGTTGTAGCAATTTCAGATGGAAACCAAAAAAATTTTTTATTTCCAATCGATGAGAGAGTAGATATCGTAAAGAAAGCTTTGTTCTCCGATCTTAAATTTACCAAAAAAAATATCGATGTTATTACATTTAATTCATTAACAACAGATTTATGTAAAAAATATAAATCAAATATTATTTTAAGAGGTCTTAGAGCTGTTTCTGATTTTGAATATGAGTTTCAATTAGCTGGAATGAATAGAAAACTTTACAATAAAATAGAAACAATATTTTTAATGTCTGATGTTGAAAATCAAATTATTTCCTCAAGATTTGTAAAAGAAATTGCTCAACATAATGGAGATTTAAAAAAATTTACAACTAAGAGTACAATCAAATCTTTAAAGGAGAGATATGCTTAAATATATAAATATATTATTTTTTATTTTATTAACTTTAACTTCAAAACTAAATGCAAAGGAGAATATAATGATTTTAAAATTAAAAGATGGAAATGTTAAAATAGAAATGTTTCCTGATGTTGCCCCTAATCATGTAAAAAGAATTACTGAGTTAGCTAACAGTGGCAAATATGATAATGTAGTATTTCATAGAGTTATTGATGGCTTTATGGCTCAAACAGGAGATGTAAAATTTGGAAATTCGTCATCATCCGATTTTAATCTGCAAAGAGCAGGAATGGGTGGATCTGACTTACCTGATTTAAAACAAGAATTTAACGATTTGCCCCATGAACGTGGTACTGTATCCATGGCAAGATCTTCTGATCCAAACAGCGCTAATAGTCAATTTTTTATTTGTTTTGAGTCAGCGTCTTATTTAGATAGAAATTATACAGTCTTTGGTAAAGTTATTGAAGGAATGGAGTTTGTAGATAAAATTAAAAAAGGTGATGGTCCTAATGGATCAGTTTCTGAACCAGATAAAATAATTAGTTTTAAGTCTGAATAAAAATGAATGGCATTAAAAAAATTTAATTTTAATGTTAATCATACTGAAAACCATTCACGAGTAGGAGTTATTGAAACTCATAGAGGTAATATTAATACACCTGCTTTTATGCCTGTTGGTACACAGGCGACTGTAAAAGGTGCATTCATAAAAGATGTAGTTCAAACTGGAAGCGAAATAATATTGGGAAACACCTATCACCTAATGTTAAGACCAGGTGTTGATAGAATTTCAAGTGTTGGGGGTTTGCATGAATTTATGAATTGCAACCTTCCTATACTAACTGACTCTGGTGGATTTCAAGTAATGTCATTATCAAAATTTAATAAAATAGACAGAGAGAAGGGTGCTATTTTTCAATCTCATATTGATGGTAATAAGTTTATTTTAAGTCCTGAGGAGAGTATAAGAGTTCAAAAGGGCCTCAACTCAGACATAGTAATGGTAATGGATGAATGTCCAAAAAAAACTGATGATTTTGAGAAAATTAAAAAATCAATGGATTTATCTATGTATTGGGCAAAAAGATCAAAAAATGCATTTGGCGACAATCCTCACAAAGGTTTATTTGGAATAGTTCAAGGCGGTCTGTTTAATGACTTAAGATTAAAATCACTAGAGCAACTTATAGATATTGATTTTGATGGTTATGCGATGGGTGGTTTGGCGGTTGGAGAAACCCAGAAAGAAATGTTTAATGTATTGGATGGAGTTAAAGATTATTTACCAAAAGATAAACCTAGATATCTTATGGGTGTTGGTACTCCCTCAGACATTATTGGCGCAGTTAAAAGAGGTATTGATATGTTTGATTGTGTATTACCAACACGATCTGGCAGAACTGGTTTGGCATTTACATGGAATGGGAGAGTACAAATAAGAAATGCAAAATACCAAAACGATAATTCGCCTCTAGATTTAAATGTTTCTAAATTCGACTTAAATAAATACTCAAAAAATTATTTGAATCACTTATTCAATACTAATGAAATGTTAGCGTCTATGCTGTTAACTTTAAATAATATTAACTTTTATCAGGAGTTGATGAGTGAGATAAGAAAAAATATTAAAAATGGAACTTTTGAAGAATTTCACGATAGCTATATTAACATTCTGTAAAAATTATCCATTGATAAATGGATAAAAATCAATATAAGGACCTCCGTTGGGCCGTTAGCTCAGTTGGTAGAGCAATTCCCTTTTAAGGAATGGGTCGATGGTTCGAGTCCATCACGGCTCACCAATTTTAAGAAATTGGTGGATATTCTAAAGTTACCTCATTTATCCAAGATGTGATGTTATTTATTCTATTGGTCGAGGAAGGATGCGTACTCATGAATTCCGGTGGTTCCTTACCTTTATTAGCTTCACGCATTCTCTCCCAAATTTTTACTGTCTCTCTTATGTCATAGCCAGATAATGAAGCAAATATTAAACCTAAGTAATCAGCTTCACTCTCTTGTTTTCTATTAAAAGGATTCATAATTCCAATTTGAGATAACAAACCAACTGTATCCATACCAGTTGTTCTATTTACATTAGATACAGCACCTTTAGTTGCAATATCTAAAATTTTTGTGCCCACATTTAATAATGTTCCTCTACTTGCTCTTTCAACTGAGTGTTTTGCTACAGCATGAGCTATTTCATGACCCATTACAGCAGCTAATCCATTATCATTTTTTGTAATATCAAGCATACCTGTATACACCGCAATTTTTCCACCAGGCATACACCATGCGTTTTTTACTTTTTTGTTTTCTATTAAAATATACTCCCATCTAAAATTAGCTGTTGGATCCGGTTGATTACTTCTTGCAAAGTATTCAGTAATTGAATTTTCAATTTTTGAGCCAATATTTTTTATTTTATTTAAAGTTGTAATATCTTTGCTAAGCTTTTCTTTTTCTTTCACTTTTTCGTATAATTTTTCTGCTTGAGCATTAAGTTTTGCCTCAGGTATAAGTCTTAACTGTTTTCTTTCTGTTATTGGAACACTTGTACAGGCGTGAAGACCAAAAGATGCACATCCACACCCCATTAAATATATGAAATTTCTTCTATTCACTTTTACTCACAATTATATTACATGTAACTAATAAACAACTATATGATTTTAAATAACAAGATTTTAGTTTTCTTATTTGTTCTTGCAGTATCATTTGTAATTTACTCAAGTTATAATTAAAATATGGCAAAATTTAAAAGAAAAAGCATATCTTTATTTGCTAAATTAAGAAATTATTTTATCACAGGAATAGTCGTATTAATTCCAATTGGTATTACACTTTATTTAACAAAATTTTTTATCTCTGTTTCCTCTAAACTAATACCTTATGAGCTAAACCCAAATACATATTTGCCATTTGCTATTCCAGGTCTCGAAATAGTTCTTGCAATTATTTTTATAACCTTAGTTGGAAGTTTATCTTTATCATTTATAGGAAAAAAAATTTTACAATTCGTAAACGATTTATTTAAAAGAATTCCTATTCTTCGAACTATTTATTCAGCAATAGGACAGATGACAGAGTCGTTAGCTCCTAAAAAGGGAGATAGAAAAAGTGTAGTTTTAATTGAGTATCCTAGAAAAGGAAGCTGGGCAGTTGGATTTGCAACTAAAGACAATGAAGGAGAAATCTCAAAAAAAACAAACAAAAATCTTGTTAATGTATTTGTTCCAACTACACCAAATCCAACCAGTGGATTTTTACTAATGTTTCCAAAAGAAGAAGTTTTATATTTAGATATGAGTTTCGAGGAGGCGTCCAAGTTTATTGTGTCTGCAGGTACCTCAAACCCCCAAGCTAAATAATATCATTTAAGATTGAAGCACGGTCATAAAGTTTAAGTAATTTATAATACTCACCAATCTGTTTATCTTTTAGCTCAATTTTTTTAACCTCTTTTTCTGCTAATATAAAAAGATCTTTATGTAAAATAGGATCTGCCAATTTAAATTTTTTTAAACCACTTTGTTTAAAACCTAAGACATCTCCATAACCTCTTAAAACCATATCGTGTTCTGAAATTTCAAAACCATCATTTGAGTTCTTTAAAATATTTATTCTTTTTTTTGCATTTTCACTTAAATTTGACTTAAACATTAAAATACATGTACTTTGTTTGTCACCTCTTCCAACTCTGCCTCTGAGTTGATGTAATTGTGATAACCCATATTTATTTGCATTTTCAATGATGATTACATTTGCATTTGGGAAATCAATTCCTACTTCAATAACAGTTGTCGACACTAACACATCAATTTTTTTATTTAAAAAATCATCAAGCACTTTATTTTTTTCATCTTTTTCCATTGATCCATGAATTAGACCAATTTTGTTTTTAAAAAATTTTTTTAAAACTTTACTCTTTTCAACAGCAGACTGATGATCAAGTTTCTGTGATTTTTCAATAAGCGGGCAAACCCAAAATATCTGATTACCAGAGGAAATTTCTTTTTTACAAAATTTTATAATTTCATCTACTTTTGTTTCTAATTTACTATAAGTGGTTATTGCTTTTCTATTTTTTGGTTTTTCTTTAATCAAAGTAACATCCATATCTCCATAGATTGTCATTATCATAGTACGAGGTATTGGGGTTGCAGACATGACAAGCACATCACAATTATTGCCACCTTTGTCGGACAATTCTTTTCTTTGTCTTACACCAAATTTATGTTGTTCATCGATAATAATTAAACCAAGATTTTTATAATCTACTTTTTTTTGAAAAAGGGCATGTGTGCCAATGATCAATTTTATTTTATTTTGTTTTATATTTTCTAATGTACTTTTTTTTTGTTTATATTCTGTTTTTCCTGTTAATAGTTCTATTGATATATCTTTTCCAAATAAATCTGATGCAAAATTATAGTGTTGTTTAGCTAGTATTTCAGTAGGAACCATCAAAGCTACTTGAAAACCTGATTTTATAACATTCAACGCAGCAATTAGTGCAATTATTGTTTTTCCTGATCCTACATCACCTTGAAGTAACCTAAACATTCTTTGTTTTGATTTGAGGTCATTATTTATTTCTTTCATTGCCTTTATTTGATCATTTGTAAGTATAAATTTGAATTTTTTTAAATATTTCTGACAAATATTTGGATCAAAAATCTTTTCTTTTTTTTTTATTTTCTTAATTTTTTTCCTTATTTCAGATGATATTAAAAAGTTTGAGATAATTTCATCAAAAATTAATCTTCTTAGGTAATCTGAATTCTGAAGATTTTCAATTTCCTCACTATGAATCTTTCTAATGGATTGATCCCAACTTACATTATTGAAATAGTTTAAAATTTCTGCGTTATGCCATTCTTTAAGTACAGGCATATTCTTAAATATGATTTCAATAGTTTTATTATATTTTGAAGCTGTTAGTCCTTCTGTAAGACTATAAGTATTTATATCTTTTATATTTCCATCCTCTGTCTCTGACACTAATTTTGGATTAGTTATTTGATATTTACCCTTATAAAAACCTACTTTTCCATAAATAATTGTTTCTTGATCCAGAGGAAGTATTTTTTTTATGTAGCCTTCAAAACTATTAAAGAAAATACAATCTATTTTCTTTTCAGAAGATAAACAGTTAACCCTATTGGGCAAATTTCTTATTCTAGGAAAATTATACTTTTTCGGGACTAGTTGTATTGATTGGGTTTTGCCTATTTGCAATTGATCAATGTTTACTGTCTTTGAGGTTTCTATTTTTGAAATAGGTGCGTGCCATAATAGATCAAAAATATTTAATATTTTTTTTTTTAAAAATAATTGTGTTGTTTTTTTACCTATCCCTTTAATGCTACTAATTTTTGATAAAAAATATTCATAATCCTGCATAAAGTATATATAAATCTATATTATATGGATTCAAACAGGCAAAATCTTATTAATAAAATAAAATATAGAGCTCAGTATAGAGGCACTAAAGAAATGGACTTATTTGTTTATAAGTTCGTAAATGAAATTGTTGAAAATTTAAATTTAGAAGAATTGGAAGATTTGAATAAATTAATTAACCTTGGTGATGAAGAATTAATTAAAATTTCTGAGTCAAAAGATAACCAAAATTTATCCAAAGTCATAATAAAATTGCGAGAATTTAAAGAAAAATATTAATGGCGGAGAGACTGGGATTCGAACCCAGGAAAGAGTTGCCCCTTTGCCGGTTTTCAAGACCGGTGCTTTCAACCGCTCAGCCATCTCTCCGTGAGCTAGGTTTTATAAGTATTAATATATATTTCAACAATAAAATAGATAAGATATTAATCAAAATCTTTTTAATAATAATTTCATTATGGATAAAAAAAGTTTTAACCAAGGTTTGTTCTTAAGTGCAGTTGGATCTTTCTGGTGGGGCTTTTTTGGTGTTTTATATTTTAAGTATATTTCTTTTGCAGGTCATATAGAAGTTGTTGTGCATAGAAGTTTGTGGACTGCAGTTACACTTTTAGTAACAACAATTATTTTTTCAAAATGGAAGATTTTTAAGGAAATTATATCAAATAAAAAACAATTATTTATTCTATTTTTATCTGGGGTATTAATATTTTTAAATTGGGCAGTTTGGATTTATGCAGTTTCATTCAATCAAGTTATAAATGCAAGTTTTGGATATTTTATTATGCCGATATTAAGTGTTTTTTTAGGATATTTCTTTTTTAAAGAAAAATTAAATAAGAAAAGATTTGTTTCTATTTCTTTAGTTTTAGTTTCAATAGCTTATATCTTTCTGATTGACTTTAAATCTATACCATGGGTTGGAATATCCGTTGCTTTAAGTTGGGGTTTTTACAACTTACTCAGAAAAAAAATATCAGTATCAACAGATATTGGTTTATTTATAGAAAGTTTATTTATCTTGCCTTTTATACTAATAGTTTTTTATTTTATTACTCAAAATAACGTTAATGACTTCTCACTATCAAATCCTATTTTGATGTTAATTCTTATGATGGCAGGTCCAATGACAGTGATTCCATTATTTTTATATGTAAGAGGTGTAGAATTGTGTGGTCTTGGACCTACAGGTATGATTTTTTATATTACACCCACATTACAATTTATTTTAGGGTATTTTTTGTTCAATGAGCCTTTCAATATTAATCAGTTAGTTAGTTTTATTTTAATATGGATTGCTGTATTCATTTATCTTAGAGATTTATATGAAAATAACTAATGTATTTATAATAAATATAATCTTTTTTTTATTTAGCTTTAAATTTTTATCTGCCTCAGATTTTGAAAATTGGAAAATTGACTTTAAAAAAAAGGCTCTAGATGAAGGTATTAGTATAAAAACACTAAATAGAGTAATAGATAATTCAAGATTTCTTCCTGATGTTATTAAATATGACAGATATCAACCTGAATTTTATGAGGATACTTATACTTATATATCAAAACGAACATCTCAAAAAAAAGTTGCTAAGGGTAGAAATCTTTATAATTCAAATCAAAAATTAATTGAAATTGTATCTAACGAGTTTTTAGTTGATAAAAATCTTTTATTAGCATTGATGGGTATAGAAACTAATTTTGGTACATATCTTGGAAAAATGGATATTGTTTCTTCGTTAGCTACACTAAGTTTTGATAAAAGACGTAGCAAATTTTTTACATCTGAACTCATTACTTTATTAAAATTAGTTGATGCAAATATAATTGATCCTGACACTTTATTTGGATCTTGGGCTGGAGCTTTTGGAAATTTTCAATTTATGCCATCAACAATTACTAACCACGCAATTGATTATAACAATGATAAAAAAATTGATCTAAAAAATATTGAAGACTCATTTGCATCAGCTGCTAATTATATAAAAAATTTAGGGTGGAATAATGATATCCCATGTTTTTATAAAATAAATTTAAAAGATGATATCCCATTAGAATTTTTAAATACTTCAGCCAAAAAACTAAATAATAAAAGAAAAGTAAAGTATTTTTCAAAGTACATAGAAAATAGTGATCATTTAAAACAATTTAATAATCTTAATTCAGCAATTATTACACCTGATGTAGATATTGTTGAAAACGCAAAAAAGTTTTCACCCGCTTATATAGTTTTTGATAATTATGATTTAATATTAAAATGGAACAGGTCATTAAGATTTGCATTAGCTGTTTGTACCTTAAGAGATAAATTCAAAGATGAATTATAAAATTCCTCTTATACTTCTTTTAACTTTTTTATTTGCATGCGAACAAAGGTATACTAATTTAGAATACAACAGTAATTTTGAGAACTTTTCAAACAAAGGGTTTGCCTTAATTTATGATGAGCAACTTTATAAAAATAAAATTGTTAATAAAAAAATAGATGAAAGATCGCTTATAATTTTTAATAATAAATTGAAATATGATACTCCAGTAAAAGTAACAAATTTATTAAACGGAAAATATATTTTAGCTAAAATAGGTAAAAAATCTAAATATCCTTTTTTTTATAATGCTGTTATATCAAAAAGAATAGCAGAAGAATTAGAAATTGATCTATCAGAGCCTTATATTGCTGTTCAAACAATAAATACCAGTGGTGCATTTGTTGCCAAGAAAGCTAAAACATTTAAAGAAGAGAAAAAAGTAGCAGATAAAGCCCCTGTAGATGGCATTACTATTGAAAATTTAGGTGATGAAACAAATAAAATAAAAAAAACAAATAAATTAAAATTAAAAAAGAAGGAGTTTAATTACATTATTAAATTTGCAGACTTATATTTTGAAGATTCGGCTTTAATTCTTAAAAAAAGGTTAATAGATGAGTACAACTTAAGTAATATTTCAATAGATAAGATAAATAATAATGTTTATAGGGTTTATAAAGGACCCTTTGATAATATAAAGTCTATTAAAATTGAGTTCGATAAAATAAATCTAATGGACTTTGATAATATAGATATAATTAAATTATAAAATGCAAAATTCTATAAAACTTATTTTAATTTTGTTTTCTTTAATTTTATTTCCATCAAAATCAAATGCAATAATTAGCGTAAATGCTAAAACTGCAATACTACAAGATTATTTATCTGGTGAAATTCTTTATGAAAAGGATGCAGACCTTTCTATATATCCTGCATCTATGACAAAAATTATGACCTCAATTATTGCTTTTGATTTAATTAAAAAGGGAGAACTTACATTAGATGAAAAATTTATAGTATCTGAAAATGCTTGGAGACTATCTACAGCAGGATATTCGTCTATGTTTATAATGGTTGGCGATGAAGTATCAGTTGAAAATCTTTTAAGAGGTATAATAGTTGCATCAGGTAATGATGCCTGCATTGCTTTGGCAGAGGGTATTGCAGGTACAGAGGAGGAATTTGCTGTATTAATGACTGAAAAAGCGCTTGAGATAGGGATGGAAAATACTAATTTTTCAAATTCATCAGGTATCAATGACCCAAATAATTACTCTACAGTTCGAGATATTTTAATAATGTCTAATTACTTAATTAAAAATTACCCAGAATATTATCATTATTACAAAGAAAAAGAATTTACATGGGATAGAACCGGTGGTGATCCTATTACTCAAGGAAATAGAAATCCTTTATTGTATAAAAATATGGGAGCTGATGGAATTAAAACTGGTTATCTTGCAGTTGAAAAATATTCATTAGCATCCTCAATAAAAAAAAAGAACAGAAGATTAATTGCAGTTGGAAGTGGCTTTAATTCAAAAAATGATAGATCTAGGCAATCTACAAAGTTGTTGACTTGGGGACTAACAAAATTTGATACAATTTTAATTGGCAAAAAAAACGATGTAATATCAGAGTTAGATGTATGGCAAGGCAAACAGAAAAAAGTTAAAGCATATATTTCATCGGACATCTATAAAACAATTCCTAAAGCAAAAAAAAAATATCTAAAAGTAACAGTTAATTATGAAGGACCTCTGGAAGCACCAATAGAAAAAAATGATGTCATTGGAAAAATAAAGATTACTTACAAAGATGAGGTAGTTGGTAATTATGATTTATTTGCATCAGAAAGTGTTCAAAAACAGAATATAATCTCCCGTATCTTAAGCTCAATAAATTTTTTAATATGGGGCGATGTATAAAAAAAAACACCCTGTAATTATTTTTGAAGGAATAGAAGCCTCAGGAAAGTCAACAAATATAAATAATTTTTCAAAATTTTTAAAAAAAAATAAATATCAGTTTATAAAGATAAGAGAGCCTGGGGGTACAAAATTTTCAGAAAAATTAAGAAAAATAATGTTATCAAAGAACAATAAATTAGATAAAAAAACTGATTTACTGTTAATATTAGCTTCAAGATCTGAAAATATTTCAAAAATTATTAACAAAAATTACCAAAAAAAAATAATTTTAATAGATAGATTTTCAGATTCTACAGTAGCTTATCAACATTATGGTATGGGTTTAAATTTGAATATAATAAAAAATTTAAATTCTTATATTATTGGTAAATTTAAACCAGATCTTACCTTTTTATGTACTGTAAATAGTGAGAATATGAATAACAGATTAAAAATAAGATCAAATAACAATAGATATGATAATTTTAAAATTAGCTTTTATAATAAAGTTCAAAAAGGTTTTCTTAAATTATCAAAAAATAAAAAAAAATATGTTTTATTAGATTCGAATAATTCGACACCTACTGAAAATTTAAATAGAATTATCAATGAATTTAAAAAAATAGCAAAATAATTAAATGTCAAATACACTAATAGGCTTAGGCGATGTTTTGAATGATCTAATTAACTTACATAATTCAAATAGACTTCCAAATAAATTATTATTAAGTGGGACACAAGGAATAGGGAAAGGAGTATTATCCAAACACCTTCTAAATTATATTCTGTCTAAGAACGAGCCGTTTGAATATGATCTAAAAAAACTCCAAATTAATCCTAGTAATAAATCTTTTAAATTACTTGAAAGTAATGCACATCCCAATGTTTTTAAAATTCATATAAAAAAGGATAAAAAAAATATTGATATAGGCCAGATAAGAGAAATGATTAAATTCCAAAATAGTTCATCATTTAATAATAAAACACGATTTGTATTAATTGAAGATGCAGATCTGCTTAATGTAAATTCTGTAAATGCATTATTAAAGTCTCTTGAAGAGCCAAATAACAATTTCTCTTTTATTTTAACACATAATTCAAATAAAACTGTCTTAGAAACTTTAAAATCAAGATGCATAGAATTCAAAGTAAATTTAAAAAATGAATTTGTAGAAAATATTGTTAACTCTTACTTTTCTAAAAAGGTATATGATCAAATTTCTTTAGATTTTAAAAATTATTATCATAATCCTGTTTTTCTAATTAATTTATCAAACTATTTTAATGAAAATAACTTAGATATTCAAAATTTTAGCATTGAAGATTTATTATATGAAATCTCAATAAACCCATCACATTTAAAAGATGAATTTATATTATTAAATCTTAATCTTTTTATTGAATTATACTTTTATAAAAATATAAATGCCCATAAAAAAAATATTTTTAAAGCAAAAGAATATTTTCTAAAAAAATTATCAAACGTCAAAAAATATAATCTTGATATCGAGACTTTTTTTTTAGAATTTAAAGATTTATTAAAATGAGTAAAAATTTCTATATAACCACACCTATTTATTACCCTTCAGCAAAACCACATATGGGACATGCTTATTCTAGTATTGTTTCTGACTTTTTTGCAAGGTTTAAAAGAAATGACGGTTATTCCGTTCAATTTTTAACTGGTACCGACGAACACGGTTTAAAAATTCAAAGATCTGCAGAAAAAAACAATATGAAACCAAAAGATTTTTGTGATCAAATATCTAAAACTTTTAAAAATTTATCTAAGACCCTAAATTTATCAAATACTGATTTCATCAGAACTACCGAACAAAGGCATATTAAATCTGTTCAACATTTATGGAAAATTCTAGAAGATCAAAATCAAATTTATATGTCCAAATATGAGGGCTGGTATTCTGTTTCTGATGAAGCATTTTATCAACCTGATGAAATAGAAAGTAAAGAAAATAAACATTTTGTAATAAGTTCTGGCTCTCCTGTTGAGTGGGTAGAAGAGGAATCCTTTTTTTTTAAATTATCTGAATGGGAAAAACCATTACTAAAGTTTTATGATGAAAATCCAAAATTTATCTTACCAGAGGGAAGAAGGAACGAAGTCATTAGTTTTGTTAAAAATGGTTTAAAAGATTTGTCTGTTAGCAGAAAAACATTTTCCTGGGGTATTAAAATTCCTTCAAATAATGACCATATTATTTACGTATGGCTAGATGCACTTACCAATTATTTAAGTGCTTTAAATTATCCAAATACTAAAGACGAATTATATAAAAATTTTTGGCCTGCTGATGTTCATATAATTGGAAAAGATATATTAAGATTTCATGCAATTTATTGGCCAGCTTTTTTAATGGCAGCTAAATTACCTTTGCCTAAAAGAGTTTATGGTCATGGTTGGATATTATCTGGTGATGAAAAAATGTCTAAGTCAAAGGGGAACATACTCGATCCATTAGAAATTATAGATGCATATGGGCTAGATACACTTAGATATTACCTTTTAAAAGAAGTTTCCTTTGGTAATGACGGAAATATTTCTCAAGAAAAACTTGAAAGTTGTATAAATAGTGATTTAGCAAATAATTATGGAAATTTATGTCAAAGAGTTTTGGCTTTTTGCGAAAAAAATTGTGGATCGAAAATCCCAACTAGTGATTTTATAAATGATGATTTGGAGATTTTGAAAAACTTCGAAAATTTAGAGTATTTGAGAGATTTAATAGACAATCAAAACATCAATGATTATATGAAATTTATTATAGATATGCTTTTTTCATCAAATAAATATTTTAATGATCAAGAACCTTGGAAGAAAAAAAATGATAAAAATAGATTGAGTACAATTGTTTATACTGCTTTAGATCTAATTAGAAAAATTTCTATACTATTAAATCCAGTTATACCTGATACAACTTTAAAAGTTCTAAAAATATTTGACATTAATAACGACAAACTCAAATTTGAGGATATTATTAATCATAAATTTCTGGAAAGTGGAAAAAATATTGCAAAATTAAACATACTATTTAAAAAGATAGAAAATGATTGATTCACATTGTCATTTAGATCACGAACCTTTAATAAATAATCTAAACGATGTTTTAGAAAGATCTAAAAACGTTGGAATAGATAAACTTTTGACTATTTCAACTAATATTGACAGTTATAAAAATATTTTAAATTTAATAAACCATGATCCTATGATTTATGGATCAATTGGAATTCATCCACACGAGGTTCAAACCTCAAATTTTGAGAAAAACTATATTATTCAGGAGTTTAAAAAATATCAAAAAATAATTGGAGTAGGGGAGACGGGATTAGATTATTATTATGAAAATAGTCCAAAAGAAACTCAAATAGAAAGTTTCAAAATTCATATAGAGGCTTCAATTGAATGCAATTGTCCACTAATAGTTCATTCTAGAGATGCAGAAAATGAAACTTTTTCAATTTTAAATGATTATAAAAATAGCAATCCTAAAATACTTATGCATTGTTTTACTGGGTCAAAAGAGTTTGCAAAAAAACTTCTTGATCTTAATGCATATTTTTCAGCAAGCGGGATTATTACCTTTAAAAAAAGTGTTGAATTACAAGATACATTTAAGTTTTTACCAAATGATAAAATATTAATAGAAACCGATAGTCCTTTTTTAGCACCTATTCCTATGAGAGGAAAAAAAAATGAGCCAAGTTTTATTCAATATACCCTTCAACACTTATCTAAATTAAAGGAGATTGATAAATCTATCATGGATCATATTACTACCCAGAATTTTGAAACACTATTTTTCAATAATGAAAACTAGATTTACAATATTAGGGTCAGGTAGTTCGCTAGGTATACCAAGAATTGACGGATATTTTGGTAAATGTAATCCAAAAATAAAGCAAAACTTTAGATCAAGATGTTCTGCTTTAGTAACCCATGATAATTTTAATATATTAATTGATACATCTCCTGATTTAAAAATCCAATTATTAAAAAATAAAATTAAAAATATAGATAAAGTTTTTTACACACATCTACATGGTGATCAAACTCATGGTATTAATGAATTAAGGGTTTTTTTCCTAAAAAATAGAAAAAAATTAGATGTCTTTGCTGATAAAATTACTTCTGATTATTTATTACAATCTTTTAGTTACTGTTTCAAAAATAATCATGGTTATCCTGCAATTTTCAATCTTAACAAGTTAAAAAAAAAACATACTTTCAAAGTAAAAAAATCGAAGGTTCAAGTCGAGTCTTTTCCTGTCAAACATGGAAAAATTAATAGTATGTTGTATAAAATCAATAACTCATGTGCTTATGCTAGTGATGTAAGCAAAATCAGTGAAAAATATTACTCTAGACTTAAAAAACTAAATTACTTTATAGTCGATTGTTTAAGATATGATCCGCATCCATCCCATTTTAATTTAGATCAAGTTTTAAATTTAGTTAAAATTATCAAACCAAAAAAAACAATCTTAACTAATATGAACAACGAAATTGATTATGTTAAGATACAGAAGTATCTGCCTAGATCTGTTGTTCCTGCCTATGATGGTATGAGCTTTTCAATATAATGGAAATATACATAAAACTATTTGAAGTAGTATTTCCTGTGTTTTTTATAGTGGGAATTGGCTACTATTTAGGTAAAAAAGATAAGAAATTTGATACTACTTTTATTACAAATTTTGCATCTAACATAGGTACACCTGCTATGGTAATATACGCTATTACCTCAACTGGAATAAATTTTCAGATTTTTAAAGACTATTTTTTCTTTTATCTTCTTGCAATTTTAGGTTTTATTATACTTGGAATAGTCATCTTATTTATGTTGAATACTAAGGATATAATAAGAGAACTTCCTCCTTTAATTCTTCCTAACACTGGCAATATGGGTATTCCTATATGTTTATTTGCTTACGGAGCTCAAGGACTTGGGGTTGCAGCTGCAATATCATCTTTAATTGTATTACTTCATTTTACACTTGGAATTTTTTTAGCTGATAGAAAATTTAACTTTACAGTGTTGATTAAAAGTCCACCATTTTATGCAATTGTTATATCGGTCCTATTTTTATATTTTGAAATTAATATGCCAAAAGTAGTAATCAATTTGACTGAGCTATTAACTTTTGCAACAATTGTATTAATTCTTATGTCACTTGGTATTGCTTTAACAAAATTAAAAGTTTTCTCTTTAAAAAATGCAATATTTGCATCAATAGGAAGAGTAATTTTAGGTCCATTAATAGGTTTTTTAATTATTATTTATTTTGATTTATCTGGTTTTGCAGCTGGAGTACTTCTAATTCAAGCATCAATGCCAAGTGCTGTTTTAAATTATCTTATAGCTGCTATTTATTCTCCAAAAGCTGTAACGGATAGTGTTGCAAGTACTATAGTTGTCTCAACAATAATGTCATTTATAACTTTACCTATTGTTATTTTTATATCATTAAAATATTTTCCTCTATGAGGGGTGCAATAATAAACCTTTCAGCCTGGCTAATTCTGCCGTTTATGGATGCCATTGCAAAATATCTTTCTTATTCTTTACCTGTATTGCAAGTAACGTGGTTTAGATTTTTTTTTAGTACTCTAATCACTTTGTTATTTATATTTTTTTTTTCTAGAAATTCTTTAGTCTCCTCTAAAAATTTAAAATCTCAAATTATAAGAGGATTACTACTATTAACTTCAAGTGTATTATTCTTCTATTCAATATCTATAATCTCTCTAGCTAAAGCATTAACAATAGCTTTTATTTGTCCATTAATGGTTACTGCTTTATCACCTTTTTTTTTAAAGGAGAGGGTGGGGCCAAGAAGATGGACAGCCGTTATAATAGGTTTTATAGGGGTTTTGATTGTAATTAGACCAGGAATTGTAGAATTTAATTGGGCTAGTTTTGCAGCACTAGGTACTGGTTTTTGTTACGCTTTATATTTAATAGTAACTAGAAAATTAAAAAACACAGATAATGGATTATTAACATTGCTAATCACAAGCATTGTTGGAACCCTAGTTTTAAGTTTATATTTACCCTTTATTTGGATTAAACCAACTTTTTCCGAGTATTTATTTGCAATAAATATGGGTTTAATAGCTGCTTTAGCTCATGGTATGATTATCATTTCCTACAATTATTCAGATGCTAGCAAACTGGCACCCTTGGGTTACTTTGAGATAATTACTAATATTTTAATTGGTTATATTTGGTTCTCTGATATTCCTGACAAACACACTTTTATTGGACTTTTAATTATTATTCTTTCAGGCGTTTATGTGTTCAGAAGAGAGCAATCTATATAAATTTAAAGTATACTTAAATGTAAAGTAAATTATTAATATATATAATTAAACTATTGTAATTATTATTAATTTTATATTACTTAAAGTAAAGTATATAATAAGAATATAAATAATCAAAAACTAATTACAGAAATTTTAATTTATATTTAGAGATTTCATTCTACTTAATCAAAAAAGTTAATCAAAATCGTTAAATAATATAGATAAATTAATCCAATAATCTTTAAAATTAATGCCATTTATTTTAGAAAGGTTAGAGGACAATAAATTGAAAGTTAAAAATTTCTTAAATATTTGAATAAAAAATCTATAAAAACTGTTAATTTTTAACAGTAATGCATTTATCGAATATAGCCTTTAATGAGCCATAGAGGGGTCAATTTTAATGATTTATTGATATATAGTGCAACTTACAAGTGTAATATAAATATAACAACTATATTTGGGTAGAAATAAAAAAAACGTTGATTTTGCTTACTTTTAAAAGAAAATTCCCTCTTTCTTTAAGAGTTTTTTCTTAGTTTTAATGCCTCCAGGACCCGAATATCCGCCTAGAGACCCGTCAGATCTGATAACTCTATGACAAGGTATTTTAGGTGCATTTGGGTTTTTTCCAACCGCATTTGCTACAGCTCGAGCAGCTTTTGGCTTATTTATGGCAATTGCAACATCTAAATAGGACCTAACTTGGCCTTTAGGAATAGTTTTAAGGTAATTCCACACTTTTAATTGAAATTTGGTGCCTTTTAGGATCATTTTAAAGAAAAACCCTGTTACCTTGTACCTTTTCAGGCACAAAGAACAGTAGTTTTTGGCACGTCGTTGTATGCGCTACCGCCATGCCTTCCACCTCGCCATTTTAGCGCTACTCAGCGAAGTTTTCTGCCCTCTAGGCTTGAATCTCTCGATTTTTCCCTAGATGGTCAGTTAAGAGTTGCCTCTTAATTCATATTAAAACTAACATAAGTGCAATTTAAAAGGTATCACTTTATCGTTGAATTTAATGGTTTTTTAACACCTGTGAATAGCGTTAATAACTAACTTGGCTTCACAATTATTAATATAAAATATGAAACATAAAACAGAATAGTCATGACACCTAAGAAATAAGCCTCTATAGATTTGCCATTTTTCTTAAACACCAAATAAGTAAGCAATGTTAATCCAAAAGAAATTATCAAAAAATAAATTGGCTCAATTGAGCCATCCATTGATACCATATTTTTAGATTTTAAACTATTGACATTTAAAATCACTTAATATATTACTAGTGATAATTAATTGTTATCAATAGTAATTATATGAATGAACTTACAACAAACTTAAAATTGCTTCATGAAGCTACATTAAATAACCTTAAAAACTCAAAAGCTAATAATACTTTGAGAGCTTATAAATCTGACTTTAAAGACTTTGGGGCTTTTTGTGCAAAGCATGGATTAAATCCATTACCAACAGAGCCAAAAATAGTTTCCTTATACCTAACCCATCTTTCAAAAAACTCAAAAATAAGCACTTTAAGACGAAGATTAGTATCAATAAGCATAGTTCATAAGATGAAAGGGCATTACTTAGATACTAAACATCCGATCATAATTGAAAATTTAATGGGAATAAGAAGAATAAAAGGAAGCATACAAAAAGGAAAAAAACCCATATTAATCAGTCATTTAAAATTAATAATTAATACAATTAATGAACAAAAAACTGATGAAATAAAAAAATTTAGAGACAAGTCAATAATCTTGATTGGTTTTGGAGGGGGTTTTAGAAGAACAGAGCTAATTTCAATTGATTATGAGGATTTAGAATTTGTGCCTGAGGGTCTAAAAATTACAATTAAAAGATCAAAAACTGATCAATTTGGTGAGGGAATGATCAAGGGGCTGCCCTACTTCACTAATGAAATTTATTGCCCTGTTAAAAACTTAAATAAATGGCTTGAGATATCTAAGATAAAGTCTGGACCGATTTTTAGAAGATTTACCAAAGGCTTATCACTAACAGATAAGAGACTAACAGACCAATCTGTTGTTTTATTAATGAAAAAGTATTTAAATTTAGCTGGTATCGAAAATAAAAACTTTGCAGGCCATAGTTTAAGGTCAGGTTTTGCAACTGTTGCAGCAGCGTCTGGAGCTGACGAAAGAAGCATTATGGCAATGACAGGTCATAAAACCACTCAAATGGTAAGAAGATATATTAGAGAAGCAAATATTTTCAAAAATAACGCATTAAGTAAAATCAAAGTTTAATTTTATTTATTTGTTTTATAACATTTTTAATTGGAGAACGATAAATACGATTTATAAGACTCATGTGTCCAGTCCAAAAAAGCGCGGTTTGCTCTCTATTTTTTTGTATTAATATTACTGATGGAACATTAAGAGAATTCGATACGTGACTGATAGCACCTTCACATGCAATTAATATTTTGCATTTTTTTACAAATTGCTCCAGATCTCTAAAGTCTAAATTTTTAAAAAATATAACTTTGGATTTATAAAATTTGTGATGAAAATTGTTTTTTTTTTTTATAAAATTTGACTTTATAATTTCTTCTAGGATAGATATTTTTTTGAAGCCAGAGGTAATGATAATTTGCTTTTTATATTTTTGTAATAAAAAAAATAGAAAAGTATTTATATTTTTGGAGTTTAAGCCCATATAATCAAAATCGTTATAGTGATATCCTTCAAACCATTTTTCATCCAAATGTAAATGTAAAAAACTTTTGAAGTTAAAAAATTTTTTATTTTTGAATTTATAATCTTTATAGTAATTGAATTTTGTTATTGGTGAAATTTTAATAATTTTTAATAATTTCTTGAAATTATCAAATTGAAAAGTTTTTTCTGAATTAAAAAATGTATTATAAGAAAATAATTTTGCAATTAAATTAGATAGATTTTTTCTTTTGAACAATAATATTTTAAAATTAGATTTTATAAAAAAAGAAAAAATTAGAGATCTTCTTTTACCATCTAAAAGTATAAGGTAATCATAATTAAAATTCCTACATAATTTAATATTTTTAAGATAATTAAAAAAATTTCCTTTTTCTAAAATAAATAATTTATTTATCGAATTATAATGACTTATATATTTTTTATTATATTTAGAACAAACAATGTCTATTTTATTATATCTATTTTCACTTTTTATTGATTCGATTATTATTTTTGAGGCAATAAAATCACCTATCCTATCAGTTCTAAAAATTAAAAACCTTTTCATTCACAAGATATTTTTTTAAAAATTTGTTTCTTAAATTATAATTTTTTTTTAGTTTATACTCCTCTTTTAATGCAGTTGATTTTGATTTATAACTTTTTTTGCAAATTAAAAACCATGTTCTGCCTCTAGTAAATTTTGCACCTTTTGAGTTATTATGTAGGTTTAATCTTTTTTCTAAATTATTTGTATATCCTACATATGTAGTGAATTTATAATTAGATTTAGATCCTATTAGATATACAAAATGACTAGACATTGGCGGTCCCTAGGGGAATCGAACCCCTCTTTCATGGATGAAAACCATGTGTCCTAACCGATAGACGAAGGGACCAAAAGAAAAGTTTTTTAGTTGAATTCACATCTATAATCAAGTTGATATTGTTTCCATATTTTTTTTAATTATTTCAAATGTATTGCTACTTTTATGTGTTATTAACGTTTCTGAGGAATATGTTTCTTCATGATTATCTATTCCTTTCAATATATCACCATCAGTAATGCCTGTTGCTGAAAAAATTGTGTCACCAGAAATTATCTCATTAAGATTGTATTTTCTTTTTAAATCATGAATTCCCATTGCCTTTGCCCTTTTTATTTCATTTTCATCTGAGAAAATAAATCTTCCTTGAAAAAAACATTTAGCTGTATCTAAAGCAGATGCTGCTAGTACTCCTTCAGGTCCTCCACCAATACCAATAAACATGTCTATATTAAACTTGTCATCAGTTACATATAAGGCTCCAGCCACATCCCCATCAGATATTAATTTTTTATTTACTTTAAGTTCGTCTAATGTATCAATAATCTTATTGTGTCTGTCTCTGTTTAATAAACAAACATTTAAATTATCCAATTGTTTATTTTTGGCATCAGCTAAATTTTTTAAGTTTTTTTCTAATGAATAATCTAAATCTACAGTTCCTTTCTCAATATTTTTACCAATTGCTATTTTTTCCATATAAGTTTCTGGAGCGCTAAATAGATTATTTTTTTCTGCAATAGCTAAAACAGAAATTCCTCCAGGAAGATTTTTAGCTACAAAATTTGTACCTTCAACAGGATCTACTGCTATATCTATTTCTAAACCTTTTTTTGTTCCTAATTTTTCTCCTATAAACAGCATTGGAGCTTCATCCATTTCACCTTCACCAATTACTACTCTTCCATCCATGTTAATAGTATTT
>CACCLG010000005.1 GCA_902546765.1 uncultured Pelagibacteraceae bacterium
TGCACATAAGTTTTCATCAGGTTCATTTACGGAGGGAAGATTGGCATCTAAAGCAGCTGTTAAATACATTCAGGATAAAAAAGCTGATGATATTCATGTTTCTGATGAACAATTGGAGAAGTTGAAAGCAGAAATATTTAAACCGATAGAGAACTATACAGTTGGAAGGAACGAGATAACTGGTGGAACTGTTTCCCCAAGTTATATACTTCCGATTCAAGGTCTTCAGAGACTTCAAAAAATTATGGATGAATATTGTGGTGGTTTGACCAATAATTACATGACCAATGACAATCTTCTTAAAAAAGGCATCGAACAACTTGAAATGTTAGAGGAAGACCTGGAAAATGTTGGAGCAGAGGATTATCACCAATTAATGAGAGCTTGGGAGCTTAAACATAGAGCTGTGACCTCTCAATGTGTTACTCATCATACTCTTTTTAGAGAAGAAACACGTTGGCCAGGATATTATTACAGAGGCGATCACATGAAGCTTGATGATGAAAATTGGCATTGTTTAACTGTTTCTAGAAGAGATCCTGAGACAGGAAAATTTGAAATGGAGAAAAAGCCGGTTTATCATATAGTTGATGATAAAGAGAAAAAACAAGCCTCTTAGAGACCACCCCAAATAATAATGAGCATTGTTGATAAATCTGATACTGAAATTATAAGTATTGCAGATCCTATCTGGCAAAACCTTGTTAAATCCTCAAATATTAAAGATTATGGGGGGTTTACTAGGGATTTGTCCTCACAAATGCTTTACGGAGCAAATGAAGTCGAGCTAGGTAAACAGTGGTCAACCAATAAACTTTTGTCATCATTATCTGAAGGATGTAAGGCAATTGGATGTCTTAGAAGAGGAAAGTACGTTACGATAGTCTATAAACAGACAAGCACTGAAGTGTCCGGAGATTTTTTAGGTAGGCTCGTCTTAGGAGATGAGGGAGACGAAGTCAAAGTCTTTGGAGCAACAATTTTTTAATTTTAGCAAATATTTCTTGCAAAGTGTTAAACTTGTGCTAATTGGCGGGTGTGACTAAGATATTTTTAAAAAAATCAAAAAAAATTAAATCAGTCACACTCAATTATTTAGTAAATCATGCAAAATCATTTGTATTTTTTGGCTTAGGCATTTACTGGTCAGTGATTGTAATAAGCACATTTTTAGGGTCTTAATCTTAAGCAAATTGTTGACTTTGTTTCCTTAGAGGAATATCAAAAAGCATGGAGTATTTTCTTCCAATTGCTCAAGTAGAAATAAATTTACTTTTTATATTTGGATTAAGTCTTGTAGTTGGAATTTTATCAGGATTATTTGGTGTGGGCGGAGGTTTTTTAATGACACCGTTCTTAATATTTTTAGGCATTCCTCCCGCTTATGCAGTTCCAAATGAAGCAAGTAATATTTTAGGAACATCTGTTTCAGGATCTACAACACATTATTTAAAGGGTACTTTAGATTACAAAATGGGTTTAATGATTGTTGTTGGTGGAACAATTGGAACATTGCTTGGAATTTTAACTTTTTCTTATTTTAAGGATATAGGAAAAATAAATGTAGTTATATCACTTGCGTATATGTACATCCTAGCAATACTTGGAACATTAATGTTAATTCAAGGCGTATCCGAAATTGATAAGGCAAGAAAAAAAATTGTAGTAAAGAAAAAATTGCATACACACTATTGGATACATGGCCTTCCTTTAAGAATGCGATTTAAAAAATCAAAATTATATGAAAGTGCATTTACACCAATTATTATTGGATTAGTTGTTGGATTTATTGCTGCAATCATGGGTGTAGGAGGCGCATTTATTTTAGTTCCTGCCATGATTTATATAATTGGAATGCCAACAAAATTAATCCCAGGAACATCTTTATTTGTAACTATATTTGTTAGTGCAATTGTTACAGTTTTACATGCATTTAATTATGGAACAATTGACTTAGTTTTAGTTTTTGTTCTTATATTGGGATCAATTATAGGAGTACAACTAGGTCAAAAATTTGGAGAAAAAGTTGACAGCTCAGAATTTAAGACAATTTTAGCAATTCTTCTTCTTCTCGTTGGAATAGCAATTGCTTACGACACATTTATTAAAGAAGAAAAAATAGTTGAAATAGTAATTAATGGATCAACAAGTCTTGGAAAAATTGGAGAATTTATTTTAAATTATTCTAAAGACTTACCAATTTTTTATGGACTTACTTCAGTTATATTGGCAGTTGGTCTAGGAGTAGGGGCTGCTGTAATTAGAAATTATTTTTCAAAGTGGAATGCTTCTAGAGAGGCAAAATTAAAAGCCTCTTAATTTAAAACTATTTCACTTAAATAATTAATCGCAACCAAGCTTACAAATCCCACAGTTAAAAGAGATACAAATCCGACTATAAACGGCTTGTATCCCATTTTATTTAAGTCTTTTAGATTTGTAGACAATCCTATTGCAGCCATGGCCATTGTTAAAAATATTTTTGAGGAAATTTTTATTGTATTAACGAAGTCGACCCACATTTCTTTTCCTGTTACACTTGTATTATAGAAAAATACATCTCCAATATTTCTTAAAATAATAAATGCAATAAAACCTAATACAAAATATGGAAAAATTTTAACAACCGAATACTTTTGATCGTGATTTTGACCCCTATTATATAGATAAGCGAATAAAGGTATCATTATAACAAGAAATGTATTTCTAATTAGCTTTGTAACTGTCGCTATATTTAGAGTTTCAGGACTATTAAATTGTTGATCGTAAATAAGACCAGCCGCAGCTACTTGTGAGGTCTCGTGTATTGCAGTTCCAAGAAATAAACCAACAAATAATGGATCTCCATCAAAATAAATGTTGGCAAAATAAGGATATATTAACATTGCTAGAATACCGAACAATGTCATATTAGCTACAGCATATGCCACCTCACTTTTCTTTGCGTTAATTACCGGCGCTGTCGCAATAATAGCTGTTGTTCCACAAACGGTGCTACCAATCGCAATTAAGTAAGACATTCCTCTTGATATTTTGAGTTTTTGAATGAGAAGTTTTATGACGATCAATACACTAATAATACATACAATTATTAAAGGAATAGCTATCGATCCAAATTTTATAAATTCGAAAGGTTTTAATTGAATTCCTAAACAAATAATACCAAGTTTAAGAATATTCTTTTGAGTAAAGTCCAATCCAATTAAAAAACCTGCCCTAATATTAAAAATATTTCCTAAAATTAAACCTAAAATAATTGCAATCATTGCTGTTGAAATAGGACTGTTTTCATATCCCAACAATTCAATTCCAATAATATTATTTAAACCTTCAGAAAAAGAATAAAGTATAAAAGCTAAAACTATACCAGGTAATAAATTTAAAGGATGTTTTAAAGTCAAGTGTAGTTAAAGTTTATGCACTTCTATAAAGCTTAGTCATTACAAATTCTTTATGACCTAAAGCTTCAGCGCAGGTAAGTCTACCATTAGCTACTCTTAATGTAGCTTTAATAAGTTCATCTCCAGCTTGATCTAAATTCATTTCTCTTGAAAGTATTTTAGATACATCAACATCAATATGTTCACTCATAGTTTTTGCTGTTAATGGGTTAGCCGTTAACTTAATGACTGGCTCAATTGGATTTCCTATAATGTTCCCTTGTCCTGTTGGAAATAAATGAATATTATATCCACCTGCCGCTTGCAAAGTTACGCATTCAGCGGCTGCCGATGAAGTATCCATAAAATATAAACCAGGCCCCTTAGTTGGTTCTTCAGCAGGTTCTAAGACATCTATAAATTGTCTTGAACCAATTTTTTGAAAATTACCAAATGCTTTTTCCTCAATAGTTGTGAGACCACCTGCAATATTTCCAGCTGTAGGTTGACTTTCAGACAAATCATCCGTTGCTTCTTTTAAAATAAAATCATTATAAGCATTCCAAGTTTTTTTAAACTTTTCTTGTGCCTCTGGTGTTTTTCCTCTTTTTTCACAAACAGTTTCAGCTCCAGTTAGTTCTGAAGTTTCTCCAAAACATAAATGAACACCTAGAGGTTCTAATTTATCCATTAAGTTTCCAACCGTAGGGTTTGATGCAAGTCCAGATGTTGTATCTGACTCACCACATTTAACAGAAATCCATAAATCACTTATTGGCCTTTCTTCTCTCTGTTTTTCTGAAGCCCAAATTGAAAATTCTTGTGCTTTTTTTGAAACTTTCGCAATTGTATCAATATCTCCAACACCCTCTATACTGAAACCTTCAACTGGTTTTCCAGTAACTGCAATTGCATCTACAATTCTTTTTGTCCATTTGGGTTCAATGCCAATAACTATCACTGCTGCAACATTTGGATTTCTACCTGTCCCAATCATAGTTCTAAAGTGTAATTCTAGGTCAGCACCAAATTGCAATCTTCCGTAAGAATGAGGCAATGCGATTGTTCCTTTAATATTATTTGCAACTGCTTCTGCGCAAGCATTTGAAATATCGTCCACAGGGAGTATTATCACATGGTTTCTTGTTCCAGATCTGCCGTCTTCTCTTTTATAACCTAAAAATGATTTTGGAATTTCCATCTTACCATTTCTTAGTTTTTACATTATGAACGTGAACGTGTTCACCTTTTTTAATCGACTTAACTACCTTACCAATATCGTGTCCATATTTTAAAATAGTATCACCCTCATTTAAGTCAATCATTGCTATTTTGTGACCTAAAGGAATTTCATCCTTTGATTGAATTTGAACAGATTTATCATTCTCCATTACCCAACAATTACAGTCTTGGCTTGGTGTAATTTTTTCTATGACAACCACGCCTACATTATCTTTTTCGTCGTGAATTATTATATCTGTGTTTGCCATTGTGACGATTTCTTTGTTTGAAATTTGCATCAACTTATATATTAATCGGACTCTTTAACAATTAAAAAAATAGAATTTAGGACATCATTGTTATGACTAAAATGACGACCGAGGAAGCTTTTGTAAAAGTCCTTCAGATGCATGGCATAGAACATGCTTTTGGAATTATTGGGTCTGCGTTCATGCCAATTTCAGATATTTTTCCTTCAGCAGGAATTACTTTTTGGGATGTAGCACACGAAACAAACGGGGGATTGATTGCAGATGGATACACAAGAGCGACAGGAAAAATGTCCATGGTTATTGCACAAAATGGTCCGGGAATTACAGGTTTAGTTACACCAATTAAAACTGCTTATTGGAATCACACTCCTTTACTTTTAGTAACACCACAAGCCGCGAACAAAACTATGGGGCAAGGTGGCTTCCAAGAAGTAGAACAGATGAATTTATTCAAAGACATGGTTTGTTATCAAGAAGAAGTTAGAGATCCTTCTAGAATGGCTGAGGTTTTAAACAGAGTTATTGAAAAAGCATTTAGAGGATCAGCCCCTGCACAAATAAATGTACCAAGAGATTACTGGACACAAGTTATAGATATTGAATTACCTCCAATTGTAAGATTTGAAAGGCAAGGTGGGGGACAAGATGCAATTGATAAAGCAGCAAAATTATTATCTGATGCAAAATTTCCAGTAATATTATCAGGAGCAGGAGTTGTAATTGGTGGAGCCATAGAAGATTGTAAAAAATTAGCTGAGAAATTAGATGCCCCTGTTTGTAATGGATATCAACATAATGATAGTTTTCCAGGAAGCCATCCCTTGGCGGTTGGACCATTGGGTTACAATGGATCTAAAGCAGCAATGGAATTGATCTCAAAAGCTGACGTAGTTTTGGCATTAGGCACAAGACTAAATCCATTTTCAACTCTTCCAGGTTATGGAATAGATTATTGGCCAAAAGATGCCACTATAATTCAAGTAGATATGAATCCAGATAGAATTGGATTAACAAAAAAAGTTACAGTTGGAATTTGTGGAGATGCAAAATTAGTTTCACAACAAATTTTACAAAAACTTTCATCTAATGCTGGAGATAACAATAGAGAAGAAAGGAGAAATTTAATACATAAAACAAAATCAGCATGGCTACAAACTCTTACTAGCCTAGATCATGAAGATGATGATCCAGGGACTGTTTGGAATAAAGAAGCAAGAGAAAGAGACTCAGATCGAATGTCTCCGAGACAAGCATGGAGAGCAATTCAAGTTGGAATGCCAGATAATGTAATTATTTCAAGTGACATAGGAAATAATTGTGCAATTGGAAACGCTTATCCAACTTTTGAAAAAGGAAGAAAATATTTAGCACCAGGCTTATTTGGTCCTTGTGGATATGGTTTCCCATCGATTTTAGGAGCAAAAATTGGATGTCCTGATACACCAGTAATTGGTTTTGCAGGTGATGGTGCATTTGGAATATCTATGAATGAGATGAGTTCGTGCGCAAGAAAAGAATGGCCAGCAATTACAATGGTTATTTTTAGAAATTATCAGTGGGGTGCAGAAAAAAGAAATTCAATTTTATGGTTCGATGATAATTTTGTTGGAACAGAACTTGATCCAGAATTAAGTTACGCAAAGGTAGCAACTGCTTGCGGTTTAAAAGGAGTTACTGTTAAAACAATGGAAGAAACTACAGCTGCAATTAAACAATCTTGTGAAGATCAAAAACAAGGAATTACAACATTTATTGAAGTTATCTTAAATCAAGAATTAGGCGAGCCATTTAGAAGAGATGCAATGAAAAAACCTGTTCGTGTGGCTGGGATTAAAAAAGAGGATATGAAACCTCAAAAATCACTAGTAAATTAACTAAACAAATTTAATAATTATGTATATTGTATATACATAATATATTTTCATAATCTGTAAAATTTTGAGACTAATTAATGACAACAGCTGTGTTTGGATAAACCAACTTCAAGCTAGGAATAACACTAAAATATTATCGGAAAATTTAATTTGTGATTATCTTATAGTCGGAGCTGGATATACTGGTTTATCTGCAGCTAGAAAACTTTCTGAAATTAAAAGAACATCAAAAATTATTGTAATAGATGCGCAATTGGCAGGTGAAGGTGGTAGTGGAAGAAACTCCGGTTACTTAGTGGATACAACTTTAAATGATGGATTTACGTCAAACAAAGATATTAATAATTATAAAACTAAAACAAAAATTTATGATTTAGGTATTAAAACTGTCAAAAAATATATTAAAGAATTTCAAGTCGATTGTGATTGGAACGAATGTGGAAAATATTTTGCATCCTCAAGTCCAAAAGATGAAGATAAAGCAAGATTATTTGGCAAACTTCTAAATGAGCTGGGTTTTCAAAATGAAGTATTAGATAAATCAAAATTTAAAGATAGGTTAGGAACCTCTTTTTACAAAATTGGAGTTTATACAAAAGGTGGAATACTTTTAAATCCTGCTAAATTAGCAAGATCAATGATTGGTACTTTGCCAGACAATGTTGAATTATATGAAAATACAGAGTTATTAAATTGGAAAAAAGTTTCAAATAATATTGAGTGTCAATTTGAAAAAAATCAAATTAAAGCAAAAAAAATAATATTTTGTACTAATGGGTTTTTAAAATCATTAAATATTGAAAAAAATTTTTGTTTTCCAATTACTCTTACAGCTAGTATGACACGCCCTCTAACAGAAAATGAATTTAAAGAAATAGGGTCTCCAAAGGAGTGGGGGGTGTTACCAATTAGACCTATGGGAGCAACCATTAGAACCACGAAAGATCGTAGAATATTAATTAGAAATACTGCTGAAGTTAAAAACCCTTATTCAATGGAGAGATCAAAATTAATTAAAAAATCTAAATTACATCTTGCTGGGATTAAAAAAAGATTTCCAAATTTGCCTGATAATATAATAGAAAATAGTTGGTCTGGTATTGTTTGTAGAAGTGGTAATAGTTCACAAATTTTTAAAAAAATTGATAATAATATTTATGCTGCAGGCTGTTACAACGGTTCAGGTATTGGAGTAGGAACTTTATTTGGTGAACAAATAGCATTAATGGCTACTGACCAACAATCTGATGAAATATCTGTTATAGATGAAAGACAAAAACCCAATTGGTTACCACCTCAACCCTTTTTAAATCTAGGAATTCACACTAGATTAGCCTACGAAAGAATTAGAGCAAGGTCTGATGTTTAAAATAAATAATAACTTAAAAATTTTTTTACTTGTATTAATAGCTATACTTGTTCTTTTTTTTACAAAAGGAAAATATGGAGAATTTAGTAAAAGCAAATCAATAAAGGCATGTATAATTGCACAAAAAAGTAAATCTAAGGATAAACCTATAGAGGAGATCAAAATTTTTTGTGAAAAGGAAGTAACAAAAAAAATAGATTAATGAAAAAGTCCAATAGATCTAATGTAGATCCTTTTATTGTAATGGATGTGATGGAAGCTGCTAGAAAAGCAGAACAAGCAGGTAAAAAAATTATTCATATGGAAGTAGGACAGCCAGGTACGCCTGCTCCGAAGCTTGCAAATGAGTATATAACTAAAGAGTTAAAAAATAATAATCTTGGATATACAGTTACTTTAGGCTTACCTCAGTTACGATCTAGAATTTCAAAATTGTATGGCGATTGGTACAACATTGATTTAAATCCAGAAAGAGTAATTATTACAACAGGTTCCTCTGGAGGATTTATATTATCGTTTGCAACATTATTTGATGCAGGAGAGAGAGTAGGAATAGGTTCTCCAGGTTATCCAAGTTATAGACAAATCCTCAAAGCTCAAAATTTAGTACCTGTTGATATTGAAACAAAACTACAAAACAAATATCAACCAACTTCAGAAGATATAAAGAAAAATAATTTAAATGGGGTTTTAGTAGCCTCTCCAGCAAATCCAACTGGGTCAATGTTAGATAAATTTTCTCTTACAAAATTAATTGAATGTTCTAAAGAACATAATGTGAGTTTTATTAGCGATGAAATATATCATGGAATAGAATATGAAAGTAAAGCAGTTTCCGCATTAGAGATAACTGATGATTGCTATGTAATAAATTCCTTTTCAAAATATTTTTCTATGACAGGGTGGAGAATTGGATGGATGATTGTTCCCGAGGATCATGTAAGACAAGTTGAAAAAGTTTCACAAAATTTATTTATTTGTCCTCCACATGCCAGTCAAATCACTGCTCTTGCTGCATTAGATGCTAAAGAAGAGTTAGATCAAAATGTAAATGTTTATAAAAAAAATAGAGAAATTCTTTTGAAAGAATTACCAGAAGCTGGCTTTTCAACTTTTTCACCACCAGATGGAGCTTTTTATATTTATGTTGATATATCTAAATTTAGGAATGATAGCTTAAATTTTTGTAAAAGAGTTTTGGACGAAGCAGGTGTTGCAATTACTCCAGGTTTAGATTTTGACCAAAACAGAGGATCAAATACAATCAGATTTTCCTATGCAAGAAGCACAGAAAACATAATTGAGGGTGCGAGGAGAATTAAAGAATTTATGTTGAAAAATTACTAAAGGGGTTCAGCTCTTTTGAGTATACACCAAAAGAGTTCCCCTTTTTATGCCTATTTGGCCAAATCCATCAAATGGATTTAATTTTTTGTTTATTTTAATATGTGATATCTCACCAGCTAAGTGTCAGGTGGCGTTAATTTAGACATTTGCACCTCCATAACATAAAATAATTATTTGTTAGATTGTATTCAACAAATTTATTTATATTTTTTGTAAATATATAATTTGAATACAACCAGACTGTTTAGTATTATCTCGATATTCAAATTAGACACATAGACTCATTTACAAATTAAATATTTTTGTTACATGATAAAATAATTTTTAATTATTAAATCACATGAAAACAATATTTATTGTAGGATCAAAAAAACATACTTTAAAATACACAAGAAAAATGCCTGAAGGCGAAGTAAAGAAAATGAAATCTTTTGTAACAAATAAAGGCCAGAAATTGGAAAAAACATCTAAATTTAAAATCCTAAATATTTCTGATGACAAAAATTCAAGAACTTTCAAAATAAATCTTTAATTAGAATAATGAATAAAATCGTGTGGTTTAGGAACGATCTACGTATATTCAACAATGATGCTTTTAATGAAGCCACTAAATCAGGAAATATTCTTCCAATTTTTATTTTTGACAAAGAATATTATAAATTACCAACTTCTAGTTCGTTTCATTTAGACTTTTTAAAATCGTCACTAGAAGAATTAACTAAAACTTTAATTGAGAAATACAACTCTAAACTCAATATATATTATGGCAATACATTAGAAATCTTAAGTCATTTAATTGATAAATTCAAAATAAATGAGATTTATTCTAATATAATATTTAAAAATATTTACGTAACCAACTTAGACAAAGAGGTTAGTTTTTTATTAAAAGAAAAAAATGTTAATTGGAGAATTTCTAATCAATTTGGCGTTCAACTAAACCACAGAATTAGAAATAAATGGTCTTTTAATTGGAATAAATTTATAAATAGCGAACCTATAAGCCCAAATATTAATTGCGAATTTATTAAAGACGATCATGTTCAGGATTTAACTAAAATAGAAACAAATAATATAGAGGATGGAGATATTCAGGCAGGAGGGAGGAAAAATGCAATAGAACTTTTAGACACTTTTCTAAATGATAGATCTGAAAATTATCAGCGTGAAATGTCTTCGCCCATAACAGGTGAAGTTTCATGCTCAAGATTAAGCCCACATATCGCATTTGGAAATATTTCAATCACAGAAATATTTAAAAAAACAAATGATAAATTAAAATCTGAATTATCATATACAAAAAAGAAATCTTTAATTGCTTTTAAAAGTAGACTGGCATGGCACTGCCATTTTATTCAAAAATTATATGATGAGCCTGAAATAGAATTTAGAAATATGAATAGCGCTTATAATGGAATTAGAGAAAATGATTTTAATGAAAAATTTTATGGAGCATGGGAAAATGGAAATACTGGCTTCCCATTTGTAGATGCTTGTATGAGATATCTAAAAAAAAAAGGTTGGATTAATTTTAGAATGAGAGCAATGTTAGTTTCATTTGCTTCATACCAATTATGGTTAGATTGGAAAAAAACCTCAAAACATTTAGCAAGATTATTTACTGATTATGAGCCAGGAATTCATTATTCTCAATTTCAAATGCAATCTGGGACAACTGGAATAAACTCTATAAGAATTTATAATCCTATAAAACAATCAATTGATCAGGATCCAAATGGAGATTTCATAAAAAAATGGGTTCCGGAGTTAAAAAATGTTCCTGGAAAATTAATACATGAACCTTGGAAACTTACATATATTGAGCAAAAAGGAATTAATATAGAAATTGGCAAAGATTACCCATCACCTATAGTCAACAATCAATTATCAACCAAAATTGCTAAAGATAAAATTTGGAATATTAGAAAATCCACAGAAGCTAGAATTATTTCAGCTGAAGTTCTAAAAAAACATGCGAGCCTATCTCAAAGAAGATAGAATTTTGCAATAATTGTTTGATGACTTTTAAAAAATATCTATGGAAATGTAGGTTGCTAGTTTTAAATACACCCAATTATAGTCATCCAGAATACAAGAGATCAAAAGATTTATATCAAAAAAATATAAAAGGTTTTCATAAAAGGTACATAAAATTAATCACAAAATTGAATAA
Organism: uncultured Pelagibacteraceae bacterium; assembly: GCA_902546765.1. Taxonomy (GTDB): domain Bacteria; phylum Pseudomonadota; class Alphaproteobacteria; order Pelagibacterales; family Pelagibacteraceae; genus Pelagibacter. The sequence goes on from CACCLG010000005.1 coordinate 11,637, forward strand.
GTCAAAAAAATTTAAAGTTATTTTAATTGATTTTAATGGTTTAAAAAAAAATGAATTGGATAAAGTGTATACAAAAAAAATCTTTGAAATAGTTGATAAAATGCCAATGAATAAACTAATTAAAGGTAAAAATTTTAAACCTTTAAATCTTTCCTTATTTTCAGATTATAAACCGGAGACAACTTTAAAAGGCTTAGGTTTTAAAGATAAGGTAAAAGCATTATTTACTATTTCAGCTATAAAAAAAAGACCAATAAAATATCAAGTAAATGTTATTGCGACTATGCTAGGTAGGGCTAAAAATCATCCAAATAAAACAAAAGACATGAATGATGCTATAATTGTTTTTAGCAAATGGATGGAAAATTATAAAATCAATAAAAAAAAACAAAATTAAGGGATTTTCATAAATAGAATTTTTAGTCGTTTTTGAAATTATATTGGGCAATAATGCCTAAAAAGAATATCGTAAATGAAAGAATAGTAACAGTTTTCAGTATTGTTAAAGTTAATGAAATTATTTAACTATTTACCTAAAACTAGATTACTGTAATTTTTTTTGTTAATAGTAGATTTATGGCCTTATTAAATGAAAAACTAAAAATGATAACTTGTTCAGATTTCAGGATATTTTTAAAAAAAATGATCAAAGATAAAATTGAAAAAGAATGGACAGAAAATTTTGTGGAAAACCTAAATTTAGTAATGGTGTCAAGAAATACAATTAAAAGAAGATACGAAGATAAAGGGATAGATCTAATAAAGCTAATAAATGATGTAAGTTATTACAGACATGTAAAGAAAAAAGTTAACTCTAGAGGAAATTTAGAATTTCAAGACCAGCAATAATGTCAAAAAGATATAGTGGTAAATCATTTAAAGACTCTAGCGTGATGAAAAAAGCAAAGTTAACTCTTAAAGAAAAGAGAAAAGCTAAAAAAGAGAAAAAGAAAAGCTGTTAGTGTCTTGGTAGACCTTCTTTTGTATAAAACTTTCTAAGTTTTTTTAAAGACAAGTAATAAGCACTTTCTCTAAAAGATTTTTTAATTAGTTTTTTTATACTTAGTATTTCATTAAAAGAATTTCTCATTGAGTCTTCTAGACCAGAATTAGTTAAATCAATTTCATCAGCACCATGCACAATAGTATTTATCAACTCTGGATCTGTTTTTGTATTTGTTGTTTTTTCTACGAGTTTTATTAATTCTAAGAGTTTTTGTTCTTGATATCTTTTCTCCATTCTACCAAATCTAATATGTGATAAATTTTTAACCCATTCGAAATATGAAACAACAACCCCACCAGCATTTACATAAATATCAGGAAGAACTGTTACTCCTTTATTAAATAATATTTTATCACTTGCAGGATCTATTGGCCCGTTAGCGGCTTCAACAATCAATTTTGTTTTTACTTGCTCAACATTATCTTTGTTGATAACACCTTCAAGCGCAGCTGGGACTAAAATATCACACTCAACTTCAACAATTTCTTTTGGATTTCTAATAAATTTTCCAAGCTCATTATTTTCAATAGTTTTTTTAAATAAGACACATTCAATAAGCTTATTAATATCTATTCCTTTTTTGTTATATAAAATTCCATTATATTCACCAATTGCAATTATTTTTGCATTATCTCTATTATAAAGTTCGTAAGCTAAATGTCTTCCAACGTTACCAAACCCTTGGATAACAATTCTATTATCTTTTAAATTTTTATTTAATTTTGCTTTTTTAACTTCTTCTTTATTTCTAAAAAATTCTCTTATAACTTCTTCAATGCCTCTTCCTGTTGCCTCAGTTCTTCCCGCAATTCCTCCTCCATGTCTTGGTTTACCTGTAACACATGCTCTATAATTAATATCTTCTGGTCTTAAAGATTTATAAACATCTTTAATCCATCCCATTTCCCTCTCCGAGGTTCCAACATCAGGCGCTGGAACATTTATTGCAGGAGAAATAAATCCTTTTTTAATTAATTTTGTTGCAAAAGTTTTTGTAATATTTCTTAATTGATTTTCATTGTACTCATTTGGATTTATTCTTAATCCACCCTTAGATCCACCATAAGGAATATCAACTATTGCACATTTATAAGTCATTAATGCTGCAAGAGCCTCTGTGTCATCTTGATCTACAGAATTTGAATATCTTAAACCACCTTTACTAGGCAAAATATGTTCTGAATGAACTGCTCTCCAGCCAGTAAAATTTTTAATTCCACCATCAATTTCAACCCCAACATTTACTTTAATTAAGGAATGTGTCGCTTTTATATGTTCAAGTAAATCTGAGGTAAAATTTAAATTTTTTGCAGACTGTTCAACGTAATGGTCTACGTTCTTTTTAAATGACATGCCGTATTAAACCAATTTTAATTAGTTTATTAAAGAATATTTATGTTCAATTTAGGCTAATGATATGCTTATTAATAATGAAAATTATTACAAAAGTATTAAAACAAAATTAATCGAATAGGAAACTAACTTGTTCTAGTTAATAACATCAGAGATACGCCAGATATAAATATTAGTATTCCAAACAATTCTATCTTACTTAATTTTTCTTTAAATAAATATTTGGAAGATGCAAAACTAAAAAGTATTTCAATTTGCCCAAGTGCTCGAACAAAAGATGATTGAATAAGTGTGAATGCATAAAACCAAGAGAGAGTAGCTAAAAAACCAGATAAGCCAGCCATACAACATTCAGCTTTATTATTGTATAATTTTTTGAATTCAGATTGTTCAAAAATAAGAAGATAAATTGTTATTATAAAAGTTTGAATTAGTAGCCCAAAAAATAAAGTGCTTAATGCTTTTTCAAAATTAGATGAAATATTTTCCAATGATAAGGCAGCAGCTCTAAAATAAACAACACTTAGCCCTAAAAAAAGACCAGTAATAAGACCTACTAATGTTGTTTTTGAAAATAAATTTTTAATAAAAAAATTAATATCTTTTATAGTCATTATAATAACCCCAGTAGTTGCTATTATAATTCCAATAACACCAGCAGCATTAAGTTTGTCATTCAAGACAATGTATTCAAAAATTGCAACTTGAATGACTTCAGTTTTACTTAATGAAGTACCAACTACAAAATTTGAAAATTTAAATAAATATAAGAGACTGAAAGTAAACATTATTTGAAGTACAGAGGCAAAAAATACGTAAATAATGAAATTCGAATTAGATAAAATTGCTGAAATAATTGAAAAATTTTGAAAGTAAGAAAAAAATAATATTGTTGCAAAAGGTAAAGCAAAAACAAACCTAACGTAACTTGATGCAATTAATGAGAGATCTTTATTTAATTTTTTTTGCAGCGATGATCTTAAATTTTGAAAAAAAGCTCCAAAAAACGTAAATATAATCCAATTCATACTTGATTATTTCTATTGTATTTTTTTTAATATTCGAATTTAGTAGTTTAAACTATCAATTTAGATAAAAAACAAAAAAACCAGGTAAATAATATTTTTTTTAAAAATAATTAAAAATGTTTTCAAAAATAAAATCAAAAGATAAAGCAGTTAAACTTAAAGAACGTTTAAATAAAAAAGAGATTATAGTTATGCCAGGATGTTTTGATTCTCTTTCGGCAAAATTAATTGAAAAAGAAGGTTTAGAAATTGGTTTTATGTCTGGCTTTAGTGTTTCATCTACTAGACTTGGAATGCCAGATACTGGCTTAATCTCATTTTCTGAAATGGCAGATCAAGTAAGAAATATTTGTAATTCAACATCTATACCAATTATTTTTGATGGTGATACAGGATATGGAAATTCTGTAAATGTATTTAGAACAGTGCGTGGTTATGCTGATGCTGGAGCCGCTGGAGTAATGATTGAAGATCAAAAATGGCCAAAGAAATGTGGCCACACTAAAGGAAAAGAAGTTGTTGATTTAGATGAGGCAAAATCAAGAATTAAAGCGGCAGTCGATGCCAGCAAATTTGGAGATAAAGATATTTTAATTATGGCTCGAACAGATGCAATTGCAACAAGAGGCTTGCATGATGCAATAGAGAGAATGAAAGCTTTTTCAGAAATTGGTGCTGATATTTTATTTATTGAAGCAGTAAAATCTAAAGATGATATGAAAAGAATAATTAAGGAAGTTCCAGGTCATCATATGATTAATTTAATTGAGGATGGGGATACTCCTTTGTTAGAAATAAATGAGTTAGAGGAAATTGGCTATAAAATAGCAGTGATGCCACTTACCCTAATGAGTGCCTCAGTAAAAACTATGCAGGAATGTTTAAAAAATATGAAAAATAAAGTTTATAACACTAACGTTTCAAAATTTTCTGAATTAAAGGATATCGTAGGCTTCAATGAATACTACGAAATTGAGGATAAATATAAATAGAGATTATTGTAACTAAAAAACTTCACAAAGTTTACTTAAGGCAAACATCCCAGGATCATCAAATTCTTTTGTTTTTTCTTCAAACATTCTTGCTCTACCAATCAAAATTTTTTTTCCTTTAAAATTCTCTAAAGCTTCTAAGCAAGCAGATTTAATATCATCATTATAATTAGTACTTTTCTTTATTTTCTTTATTATTAAATCAAGTGTATCTGCAATTGTTTTATCACCTAGATTTGTTTTACCTCTCTCTAAAATTGTCTTAAGAGCTGTTTCAAAAAAACTGATTATATCATTATGATCACAATGTGTTTTACCTTGCATTTTTTTTGAAATATTTATTAATGAAAATGCAATTAATGTTCCAAAACTAGATCCTGACCTTTTAACAAAAGCTTTTGAGCAAACCATAAAATTTTCACCCATATCGTTACTAAAAGATAATTTATTTTTCTGGATTTCTTCTAATCCATGAAGAATGGTAATACCTAAATCTCCATCTCCAATTTTAGCATCAGCAGAGTTGAAATCATCGTAATATTTTTTGGACTGGTCAAATAATTTATTCAATATTATAATTAAATTTTCTTTATTTAACATTTTAATTTGTCCAGAATGGACAATAAGAAGGAGCTAATAAATTTTCTTTAATATTTTTATTAAGTTTTAAAACAGTTACAGACATTCCTGCCATTTCCATTGAAGTTGCATACCTTCCAACATAATTTTTAAAAACTTTTATTTTCTTTTTATTAAAATTTTCGACAACTCTTCTTGATACAATGTAAAGTTCTTCAAGTGGAGTAGCTCCTAGGCTATTTATCATTAATCCTATTTCTTGATCAGACAAATTGAAATCAGTTAGTATTCGATTGCATATATCATCTGTCAAATCATTTGCTGACTTTAATTTTTCTCTTAAAATTCCTGGTTCACCATGAATACCCATTCCTATTTCTATTTCATCATCATTAATTTCAAATGTAGGTTTTCCAGCTTCAGGCAATATGCAAGGAGAAAGAGCAACGCCTAATGTTCTAATATTTGAATTAGTTTCAAGTGCTATTTCACAAACATCTTGAAGAGATGCTCCCGTTTCAGCTAGCGCTCCTGCAACTTTAAAAACAAATATCATACCAGCAATACCTCGTCTTTTTTCTTTTTCTACAGGTTTTGCGCTCGCAATATCATCTGCAACTATAACAGTTTTAGTTTCAATACCTTCGTCTTTAACTATTTCACAAGCCATTTCAAAATTCATTACATCTCCACCATAATTACCTAAAATGCATAGCACTCCATTACCATTATTTGCATTACGAATGGCAGACGCTATTTGTTCAACTGATGGTGACGCAAATACAGATCCTATAGCACAACTATCTAACAACCCTTTTCCAACATAGCCTGTAAAAACTGGCAAATGACCAGATCCTCCACCAGTTATTAAACCAACTTTATTTGATGACTTTATTGCACGAGTAATAACTCTCGAATTATCTGAAGCTAGTGAATAAATATTCGGGTGAGATTTTATAAGCCCATCAATTGTCTCATCAACAAAATTACTTGGATTGTTAATTATTTTTTTCATTAAATTATTGTATATTAATTTTAATTATATCAATTAAAGAATTTTATATTAATTTTTGTTTTAATATGCAGCAACAGAAAAAATCACAAATTATAATAATAAGTATTGTAATTTTACTTTTTGTATATGGAATTAATCAAATTTTTCAAAGCAATAAACAAAAAGATCGAATTATTAAACATGATATGATGATAGGTGTTTGCGCAAAAAATAAGGCAAGCGTTGAGTCAAATAATCATGAAAAACTTCAAACTCATGAAGATATTAAATTAGAACTACAGACTAATGAGTTTTTCAATAAATTATTCAAAGAATGTGAAAAAGAATTTAAAAAAGCACCTAAAGATTTTAGAGCCAAATGGAATTATAAAGCAAAATGGGACGCTAATTAAACTATTATTTAAAGTGAAAAAAATATTATTAATTATATTTTACAGTATATCTATTTTTAACTATTCTAGTGTGATGGCTAGCGAGGAAGCAAAATACGATATAATAAATTCAACTGATGTGTATGAAATTCGAAAATACGCAGACCGATTAGCTGTAGAAGTAGTGAGCACAACTGGAGACAATAGTTTTAGAAAATTATTTAATTATATCTCGGGGAAAAATAATAAAAATCAAGAAATTAAAATGACAATTCCAGTAACCCAAACAGAAAAATCTGGAAATCTGACGATGCAGTTTTATCTTCCATCAAAATTTAATAAAGACAATGTTCCAGATCCTACAAACTCTGATGTAGAAGTTATTAATATTGAAGGTGGGTATTATGCTGTAATTAGATACTCTGGTAGGGCATCAGAAGAAAATTTTATTAAACATAAAAGTATTTTAGAAGATCAATTAATTAAAGATAATATTCAAATTCAAAGTCCTCCAATCAAAGCAACTTACAATAGCCCTTTTACTCTACCAATAATGAGAAGAAACGAAGCAATGTTTAGGGTTGAATATAAAAATTAGAGAACAACTAAATCTAATTTTTGTTTACCTAATCTTTCATTGCCATTTTCTGTAACAAGATAAGTCTCTCCCAAATTCATTGCTAAATTACTCTCTGAATCCATCAAAATCATGTGCATGAAGAACACGTTCCCCGATCGAATTATATATGGATTTCCAGTGTATAGCATTGGCCAATCCATCCAGTTGGGAGAAAAAGTTGCTCCTAGTGAATAACCGCAAGCATTCATTCTTGCATTTTTAAATCCATGATCATCAAATGTTCTTGCATGAATATCAAAAACTTCACCAACTTTGTTTCCAGGTTTTAATTTATTCTCACAATTTATTAACGCTTCAACACAAGCTTCATGCATCTTAAAATGTTTTTGATTTGCTTTACCGATCGGAATAGTTCTAAACATCGCCGAATGGTAATGTCTATAAGTACCTGCCCACTCAATAGTTAGTTGATCTTCTTTGGTTAAAATTTGTTTTTCAGCTTGATATCGACAGAGTAGTGCATTTTTTCCTGAACCAATAATAAATTCATTAGCTGGATAGTCACCACCACCTTCAAAAATAACTCTATTCATTTCAGCTAAAATTTTAGCTTCGCTCGCACCAGATTTTGCATATTTCCAAACTTCATCAAGTGCCAAATCAGCTAGGTTCGCAGCTTTTCTAACATATTTTATTTCTTCATCAGATTTTACCACTCTTAGTTTTGTAATTAATTCTGATTTATCTTCAATTGAACAGTAATTTTCCAAAGATTGATTTAATTTAATTGCATTTCTACCGGTCAATCCATATGCTTCATACTCAATTCCAATTTTTTTACCTTTTAAATTTAACTCATCTAAAATAATTTTTAGATCATCAGTTGGATTTGAATTATTTTTATCAACCCAAATTCTTATATCATCAATATTTGATGTGTTTTGTGCTTGCCTTAGATCTGGTGCTCTTGTTAATAAAATTAAATTTCCTTTTTGATCTAAGACTAAAGTTTGGAAAAAAACGTAGCCAAATGTATCATAACCTGTTAACCAATACATAGATTCTTGTCTAAACATCAACAATGCATCGATGTTTTGCTCTTTAATTGAATTTAAAATATTTGATTTTCTAGATTTAAATTCCTCTTTAGAGAAGTGAAGTGCCATTACCTGATATTAACACTAACAGAGCCAATTTTATCAATAGTACCTTTGTATAATCCTTTTCCCTTGAAGGGCACAACACCTACAGTAGAACCTGTGAAAACATAAAAGTCTTTATTTAAGTTTATTTTTTCTTTTTTAATTTTATTTAAAACAAATCTTAAACAATTTAATGGATTGATATAAACAATATTTGTATTACCATTAACTTTCAAACCATTTTTTTTACTTTCTAATGAAGTTTTTAAATTATTTAAGTTAAGTTTTTTAAATTTGATTTTTTTTCCAACTATAAACTTAATATTAAATCCAAAATCACTACAAATATCTCCAAGATAATTAAATTGCTTATTTCTTTGTCTAAATCCAACAATTTCAAAACAAGGCCCCATAAATTTTATAAATTTAGAAATATTTTTTTTTGTAACTTTACCTTTAAAATCGAAGAAAGATTTCTCTATTAAATAATAAACCTCAACCTCAATACCTTTGGTATTTTTATATATCTTTACGTTTTGACCTGATTTAAGAAATCTTTTTTTAAAAATTTTTGCAATAAATGGCTCTTTTTCTCCTAGTTTTTTAAGAGCTTGAATTCCTGTTCCACCTGCTTTTATACCTATGGTTTCATCACTAACTTTATCTTCACATAGTTTCCTAACTTTATTAGCTAGATTAATATTTTTACAATATTTTATTGGGATGGGATTTATAAACGTATTTGTATTATAAGCTTTTACTAATTTATTTGCTATTTGATTAATTTCACTTTTCATAATTAGAACTTATTGAAGAATACTCATAGGATCAAGTCTCGTTTGAAACCAATTTATTCTAAAATCAAGATGTGGACCCGTTGATCTACCAGTTGAACCAACTGTTCCAATAATATCGCCCTGTTTTATCTCATCACCAACATTCACCATTATATCCTCTAAGTGAGAATATATGGTAGATATACCATGACCATGATCCATTATTATTGTCCCACCTGTATAATAAAGGTCATCCTCAGCCATAGTAACAATTCCAGACCCTGATGATTTTATTTTCGTACCTTTTTTTGCCGCTATATCAATTCCATAATGAGGCCACTTAGGTTTTCCATTGAGAATTCTTTGACTTCCATACACTCCGCTTATCATACCTTTTACAGGCATAATAAATTGATTGGTAAAAAATGTTAAATCTGAATTAATTGATCTTGCTTTTCCAATCCTACCATTTTCCTCTTTAATTCTTTTATAAACAGACTCAGGTGGAGTAACTTTATTTTCAGGTAAACCATCTATTTTTTGAATGTTATATTTTCTTTTAAAGACTTTTTTAATTACATTATTTTTTTTTCCATTATTAACTTCTGTAATTTCCAAATCAAATTTTCTATCTCTATCAATTCCAAATACAAAATATCCATCCTTGGATACTTTAACCTGCTTTTTATCAATAAATACTTTTGAACCTATTTTCGCTTTACCTAAAATGAAATGTCCCTGTAAAAACTTACCTTGAAACTCAAGTGCTTGTGCATGAGTAGAGAATATAATTGCTATAAAAAGCAATATTTTCCTCATTATTTAGCTGTCCATCCTCCATCTATAAGAATAGATGTTCCTGTAATCATTGCAGCAGCATCAGATGCTAAAAAACATACAGCGGTTGCAACATCGCTTTCTTTAGCAGCTTTACCCATTGGTATTCCGTCAAGCGCAAGTTTTTTAAATTTTTTGTTTTTAAAAAATTTTTTAACCATTGGCGTTTCAACAAAAGTAGGGGCAACAGTATTTACTCTTATATTTCTATTTGCTAATTCAACACCCATACCCTTAGTAAGACCTTCTATACCAAATTTAGTCATGTTATAAACATTTCGACCAGACATCCCTACATGTCCAAGCTGTGAAGACATATTTATAATAGATCCACCTCTTTTCTTATTTTTAAGCATTTTCTTCACAACTAATTGCGCAACGTTAAAAGCAGATTTAAGATTAAGATCTACTAGATAATTCATACTTTGTTGTTTTACCTTTTCAAATGGTTCTGGTAAATTTGTACCCGCATTATTTACCAAAACGTCAATAAATTTTACTTTTTTTAACTTTTCATTTAAATCGCTATAATCCATTACATCGCAGTGAATTTTAATTAGTTTGCTTTTTACTTTTTTTATATCTTTTTCTAATTTGTCTAAATCTGATTTTGTTCTACTTAATCCTATTATTATTGCGCCAGCTTCAGCTAATGCTATAGCACATGCTCTACCTAAACCTTTACCTGCTCCAGTGACTAAAGCATATTTATTTTTTAAATTGATTTTTTTTAAATACATTAAATAAGTAATTTTATATCAGTATAAATTAGATCTAAAGCCACAATTAATATTGCAAATAAACCTAACCACGCAATCCATTTATATTTTTTAATCCAGTTTGAAATTAACGTTGCAGCTGTAGCCATTAATATGATCGATAAAACTAGACCAAAAACTAGCAAACCATAATGATCTTTAGCAGCGCCTGCAACGCCTAAAACGTTATCTAAACTCATTGTAAAATCTGCAAGTAAAACAGTAAATATTGCTTTAAAGAAACTTGAGTTATCTACTTTTATATTATTTTTCTCATCATCACTATTTTTTATGACATCGGTATAAAGTTTGTAAACAATATAAAGCAATAACAATCCTCCAATTAATCGTAGTCCAGTGATTTGGAGCAAGTAGGCTGTAATCAAAGTTAAAATAATTCTTAAAATTACAGCACCTCCAATTCCCCAAAATATAATTTTCTTTCTTTGATCTGGGGGAAATTGAGAAGCAACCATTCCAATAATGATCGCATTGTCACCAGCTAATACTAAATCTATAAAAATTATTTGTAAAAGGATTGTAATTTGTTCAGGTGAAAACATTTATGAGTTCAATATCATATCTGCACCTTTTTCAGCAATCATTATAGTGGGTGCATTGGTGTTTCCAGATGTAATATTAGGCATTATGGATGCATCAATAACTCTAAGATTTTGTATTCCATGAACTGATAATTTATCATTAACCACTGCACTATCATCATTTCCCATTTTACAAGTTCCAACTGGGTGAAATATTGTTTGAGTGAAATCACTACCAGCTTTAACTAATTCTTCATCTTTAGTAATATGTACCCCAGGCCTATATTCTTCAGGTTGATATTTTTTAAAAGTCTCTGTCTCTAGCATTATTTTTCTTACGAGTTTCAAACCTTCGGCAGCAACTATTCTGTCATCTTCTGTAGAAAGATAATTCATTTTAATTTTTGGATTATCTCTACTATCGTTACTTGATATATTAATTTCCCCTCTACTCGATGGTCTGATGTTAGCAACAGTTGGTGTTATTCCTTCAAAATCATGCATAGGAGTAACTCCAAGAATATCTGTGCTTAGTGGCTGGACGTGAAATTGTAAGTTTGGTGTAGCACGTGATGGATCACTTTTAGTAAAAGCACACACTTGGCTCGCACCCATTGTAATAGGGCCACTTTGTTTAAAAATATACTGAAGACCCATTAAAAACTTTGAATATAAACTCTCAACATCTCTATTGAGTGACTTTATATTTTTTAATTTATAAACTGGTCGAAACATCAAATGATCTTGTAAATTTTTCCCCACCCCTTTCAGTTCATGTACAACTTCTATTCCATGTTTTTTAATTTTTTCACCATCTCCAATTCCTGATATTTGTAATAAATGTGGTGATCCTATTGCACCAGCTGATAAAATAGCTTCTTTATTGACTTTAATATGATTCAATTTATCTCCAGTAAAAAAACTCACAGTATCTACTGTATTGTTATTAAAATTAAGTTTTTGAACATGAGCATTAACAATAATCTTTAAATTTTTTCTTTTTTTTATTGGATTTAAGTAACCTTTAGCAGCACTACATCTTAATTTAAAACCAAACTTACTGTGACTTGTTGTAAATTGAAAAAAACCAACTCCAAAATTATTACCTTTGTTAAAATCTATTGTTTTTGGAATTCCAACTTCTTCTGCAGCATTTTGAAACTCATCAAGTAATTTTAGATTTATTTTTTTATTCGCTACTGATATTGGTCCACTGTCATTATGGAATTCACTTTTTCCAAGTTCGTTGTTTTCAGATTTTAAAAAATACGGCAAAACATCATTCCAACCCCACCCAGTATTTCCAAGTTGGCGCCACACATCATAATCTTCTTTCTGGCCTCTTATCCATAGTAAACCATTGATAGATGAGCTACCACCTAGAGTTTTTCCTCTTGGATATCTTATTGATCGATTATTCATTGTTTCATCAGGCTCGGTTTTAAAGCACCAATCAACTTTTGGATTATGCATAGTTTTATAGTAACCAACTGGAATATGAATCCATGGATAGGTGTCTTTTCCACCTGCTTCAAGCAGTAAAACTTTATTTTTTGGATTTGCAGACAATCTGTTTGCTAAAACACATCCTGCCGAACCAGCCCCAATAATAATGTAATCAAAGTTATCCATAAAATTTTGATAGATATATACATTTTTATCAAAATAAAGTCGATTTGACTTGTATATATTTATAATTTCTGAGAGGATCCATCACTTAAATTTAACAATGAGGGACATTAAAATGAAAAAAATCATATCAATGTTGTTTGCAATTACGATGGTATTTGGATTTATATCAAATGCTAGTGCAAAAACATTAAAATGTCAGACAGTTCTTAACACTAAGGCAGATGAAGTCAAAATGTTAAAGGACTTTACTGATACAGTAACTACACTAACAAGTGGATCTTTAAAATTTGAGATTTTACCAGCTGGTGCTGTTGTTGGTGTAAAAGAAACTTTAGACGCGGTAGACAAAGGTCTTATCGACTGTGGATTTGCATGGACACACTACTGGTCAGGAGATCATCCTGCAGCTATGTTGTTTGGATCTCCAGTAGCAGGTGGTGGAGTTGGTATTGACAATATTGCATTCTTATCATGGTTTCAGTATGGCGGAGGAAAAGAGCTTTATGACAGATTATGGACAGAAATGGGAAGAGATATTAAAGGATTTATGATTCAACCAGTTGGGCCTGAGGCTTTAGGTTGGTTTCCAAAACCAATTAAAGATATGGCTGACTTTAGAAAGTATAAGTTTAGAACTCCTCCAGGAATTCCAGGACAAACATATAAAGACATTGGTATAGCATCTGTAGCCATGGGTGGTGGAGATATTCTGCCAGCATTAGAGGCAGGAACAATTGATGCTGCGGAGTGGTGTTGTCCTAAACCAGACTTAACTTTTGGTTTCCAAAAAGTTTTAAAACACTATTACTTACAAGGTTTACACCAAGTAGTCGTAAATGCTGACTTTTATATAACTGGAAAAACTTATAATGCAATGTCTGATCATGAGAAAAAGTCACTTGAGGTTGCTGCTAATGCTTCATTAGCTAAATCTCTAAGTTACAGAATTTATGAAAATGGAAAAGCATTAAGAGAGTTAACCACTAAACATGGAGTAATATTAGAGGATACACCTTCTGATTATTTCACAGAATACATGGCAGCTGCTAAAGCTTCTTTGAATAAGAACGCTGCAGAAAACAAATTTTTTAATGAAGTTTATACTTCAATGAAAAACTTTGCGGATATAGCAGTTCCATTTTGGAGTGGTGCTCAAATGTCAAATGCTAAGCTAGGAATGGCTCACGCAGCAACATTAAAGTAATCATAAATAATTTTGATTTGTTTAGAGCGGACTTAATAGTCCGCTCTAATTTTTTTAAAAAGAATTTATGGCAGAAGAACCAAGTAGATTAGACGTATCAGATGAAATGATAGCCGAAAGGCGAAGTGGTTCGGGTAAAATGCCTGAGGATATGCCGTTATGGATGGCAAAATCAATTGTCAATATTGATAAATTTAGTAAGTGGATCGGAAGTGTTGTTTGTTGGATATTAATACCTTTAATATTTGCAATGACATACGAAGTGCTCGCGAGAAAATTTTTTTTAGCGCCAACTATATGGGCCTATGACATAAGTAGATTTTTATATGGTGCTTTATTTATGTTGGGAGCAGGATATGCTCTTTCTAAAGGTGTACATATAAGAGCAGATTTTTTATACCGTAATTTTAAAATTAAAAATCAAGGTCTAATTGATTTTTGGTTATATTTATTATTTTATTTTCCAGGATTAATTGTTTTTCTTTACATGACTGTTGGTTATGTAAGCGAGTCTATTCAAAGAGGTGAAAGAGGAATGGATACCACTTGGATGCCATATATGTGGCCAATTAAGTCTTGTTTACTAATAGGTATTATATTTTTATTAATTCAAGGAATTTCTGAATTACTTAAAAGTTATTGGGCAGCTAAAAAAGGTGTTTGGCCTGGAAAAGATAAATGATAGCTGAGTTTATAGATCCGGCAATATTAGGTTTTATCCTAGTAGGAGTAATGCTTTTTGCAATCTTTGTTGGTTTCCCTATTTCATTTACTTTAATATTTTTAGGTTTTGTTTTTGGATACTTAGGTTTTGGAAAATTAGTTTTTTACCTAATGACTTTGCAATTTTCTATGGTCATGACAGAACAAACTCTCGCCGCCGTTCCACTCTTTGTCTTTATGGGAATAATGATGGAACAAGCAGGATTAATGGAGAGATTATTTTCTGCATTCCAAATTATGCTAGCTAGAGTTAAGGGATCATTATATTATGCAGTTTTATTTGTTTCTGTAATATTTGCTGCAGCTACTGGTATTGTTGGAGCTTCAGTCACAATACTTGGAATAATGGCTGCAAAATCAATGAACAGGTCAAATTACGATGTGAGACTAGCTGCAGGAACAATTACTGCAGGTGGAACATTAGGTATTTTAATTCCCCCAAGTATAATGCTTGTAGTAATGGGACCAATAATGGAAATTCCAGTCATTGATCTTTTTGCAGCAGCAATCATTCCTGGAATCTTACTTGCAAGTTTGTATGCAGGGTACACAACAATCAGATGCATGCTAAATCCAAAGCTTGGACCGGTTCTACCTGACGACATGAGAGCTTCTAGCATGAAAGAAGTTTGGATCGAGTTTTTACTAGGATTAGTTCCACCTGCAGCTTTAGTTTTTGCAGCACTTGGAAGTATTTTATTTGGATTTGCAACACCAACAGAGGCAGCAGGTTGTGGGGCAATGGGTGCATTACTTTTATCATTGGCTTATAAAAAATTGACACTTCTAAAACTACAAGACGCATTAGTAAAAACTTTAGAGATCACAGCATTAATAATGGTTCTTGTTGCTGCATCAAATTTTTTTGGAGCTGTATTTGCAAGATTAGGTACACCTACATTACTAACTGAATTCTTACTAGGTTTAGAAATGAATAAATATTTAATTCTTGGAATAATTATGGCAATGATTTTTTTACTAGGTTGGCCACTGGAGTGGGTACCAATTGTAATGATTATAATCCCAATTATTTTACCTTTAGTTGAAGCATTAGGTTTTAATTTAACTTGGTTTGCGATTTTGGTTGCAGTTAACTTGCAGACCGCATGGCTTTCACCCCCTGTAGCTCTTTCAGCATATTTTTTAAAAGGAGTTGTTCCTGAATGGGATTTAAAAGATATTTATTATGGAATGATGCAATTTATGGTACTCCAAATAATTGGATTAATATTAATAATAGTATTTCCCAAAATTGCACTATGGTTACCGACACTCCTGTATGGACAGTAATTTATATTGGTTTAATATATCTTTGTGATTCAAGTAAAAGACAAATATCAAGTTAGAAATTGGGAACTTGTATCAATAAATCCAAATAATCGAGATTGGAGTTGGTTTGACTTTTTTAATTTTTGGGCTGTTTCAATTCAAAGTATTATTGGCTTCTCACTAATTGCATCTCTATATTTATTGTATGATTTAAATAGTTTAGTTGTTTTAAGTGGCACATTGGTAGCAGGCCTTATTGTATTTTTTCTCGTAAATCTTGTAGGCAACATTTCACAAAATAGTGGCTTACCATTTCCAGTTATCCTAAGACTCTCAATGGGTTTTAATGGTGCAAGATATCTTAGTTTGATAAGAGGATTAATTGGAATTTTTATGTTTGGCGTTCAAACATTTTTTATCTCAAAATCTTTAGGTTATATTTTTAGAATTATTTTATTCAATATAGATAGCCAAATACTTAATAACGAATTTTTTTTAATTTTTTTCTTTGGTTTGAACCCAATTGATTGGCTCTCACTTTTTGTCTGTTTAATTTTACAATATATTCTTTTTACTAAAGGTGCTAAATTTAATAAGAACTTTATAAGATTTTCGTCAATATTTATTTATATTGGATTAATAATATTCCTTATAATTATAATCTCTGAAAATTATGTTGCATTACTAAGCTCCTTTATACTAAGCACAAGTACAGAAAATTTTATTTCCAGAAATAATATTTTTCCATTTGTTACTGTTGTTGGAACAATGTTTGCATATTTTTCAATTCTGATAGTAAATTTTGGTGATTTTGCACGTTATGCGCAAAATAATAGTGAGATGAAGAAAGGTAATTTTACTTTAATAGTAAATTTGGTGTTATTTTCTCTAATAGCTTTATTAATTTGTTTGGGATCTGATATTATCCTTGCCCAAAAGTCTATTACAGTTGATAGGTTGTTAACAAATCCGAACGATATTATTGGAAAAATAAACAACATTCATCTTACAATTTTCTCATTAATATTTATTATTATTTCCTCTACTTCTACAAACTTAATTGCCAACTATATTCCATCACAAAATAGTTTAATAAATTTTTTACCTAATTCTATAAATTTAAAAAGATCTGGAATTATAATTATAATACTTGCATTATTAACATCTGCTTTTTGGCTATCACTATTAAGCCAAGCAATATCTTTAAGTATTTTTGATACGTTGGCATCTTTCTTAGGACCTGTATTTGGTGTGATAATTGCAGATTATTATTTTGTACAATATAAGAAAATTAATCATAAAGAGTTATTTTACCCAGAAGAAACAACCAAATATATTTATAGTGTTGGCTGGAATTTAAAAGCATTATATTCGGTGATTATAGGTTTTGTATTTTCTGCCTCGACCATTTGGAATGTTAATTTATTGCACTTACAAACCTTTGGATGGCTAATAGGTGCATTAGTAACTTTCATCGTATATTTACTTCTTAAAAAATAATGCATAATTTTGATCTCAAAAATAAAGTTGCGATTGTGACAGGAGGTGCACAGGGTTTTGGATTAGATATCGCAAAAAGATTTATCAAGTCTGGTTCAAAAGTAATTATTTGGGATATTGATGAAGTCGAGTTAAAAAATGCATCTACTGAAATCAATAGTGATGATTTAAATTATGATATTGTTGATGTTTCAAATTTTAAAGAAGTAAAAGATGCAGTAGATAAGATAGCTAAAAATTCAAATATAGATATTTTAGTTAATAGCGCAGGAATTACTGGACCCACTACAGAACTCTGGAATTATAAAATTGATGATTGGTCAAAAATAATTGAAATAAACCTAAATGGGACTTTTTATTGTTGCAAGACAGTTGTGCCGCATATGATTAAAAATAATTATGGTAGAATAGTAAATATAGCATCTGTTTCAGGTAAAGACGGAAATGCAAATGCTAGCGCTTATAGCTCTTCTAAAGCAGGCGTTATAGGACTAACAAAATCTCTTGGAAAGGAATTGGCTTTAAATAATATTGCTGTAAATGCAGTTACTCCAGCTGGAGCTAATACGAGGATTTTAAACCAAATGTCAAAAGAACATGTTCAAAGAATGCTTTCAAAAGTTCCAAAAGGCAGGTTTTTAGAAGTTCATGAATTAACGTCAATGGTTTGCTGGTTATCGTCTGAGGAAAACTCTTTTTCAACAGCTGCAGTATTTGATATCAGTGGTGGAAGATCTACTTACTAGGTTTAGACAAAGGCACAATAACTTTATTTATTTTAGCTATTTTCAAATCTTTTGAAATTACAGGGGATAATATAATGATTGACCAATAAATTAATAAACTAAATATTGTAATAGTTTTCATAACTTATATTTACTTTGCAATTTTGAATAATGGATGTTCAAATAATGACAAATTTTTGACTTTTTAAAAAAATATTGAAATCAAAAATTTCTAGTCTATATCAGTTACGTGATAAAAATTATTTTTAAATTAGTTCTAATCTCAATATTATTTTTTAAATTTGCCTATGCTGAAAAAATTAATATATTTGAGTTCACAGATATTGAACTTAAGTCTTTAGAGGTACGAAAAGTCAGAGGCGCTGATAATAAAACTGAATATTCGCTAGGATCAAATGAAAATGGAAACTATTTAAAAGCAATTGCTGACAACGCTGCATCTGGACTTGGAAAAAAAGTTAGTGTCGATTTAAATTCAACACCATTCATTAATATCACTTGGAAAGTAGAGAAAGATTTAAATGGCATTAACGAGAAAAGTAAAAAAGGTCATGATTTTGCAGCAAGAGTTTTTGTAATAAAAAAAACTGGTGCAACTGCTTTGTCAAATAGGGCCATAAACTATGTTTTTTCAAGTAATGAAAATATTGGAGATAATTGGCCTAGTCCCTATACAAAAAAATCAGTTGATAATGTTTTATCTACAACTAAAGAAAATTTAAACAAGTGGGTTACCGTTAAAGCTAATGTCAAAGAGGATTTTAAAAAATTTCATGATTTAGATGTGTACGAATTAGATGGAATTGCAATCATGGCAGATACTGATAACTCAAAAAATATGTCTATAAGTTATTATCAGAATATCTATTTTTCAGTGGATTAAATTGAAAAATTTTATTTCTCCAAAAGCAAAAATTTATCCTTTGAAAAATATCGGTTAAATAAAAATATTCACTAAAAATTTAGAGTCTTTTTTTAATTTCATTAACAATCTTAAGAGCTGAGTCATTTTCAGCTTGAGATATGAAATGATTTTCTACTTTTTTTAAAAATTTAACATCTTCATTTGACAATTTATTTTTTAAAGATTTTTCATTTATTTTAAGAATTTTTTCATAGTAAAAATGATCTATGACAGTTTGATAATATTTAAATGGTGTGGGAAATCCCAAATATCTAAAAATTATAATTATTGATAAAATATAGGATAAGTTTACTCCAAATTTATCGACGAAAGACGCGAAACTAAAAGGTAGATATTTATATAAAAATGGCAATGACCCAAAAGGCATTTCAATAATTTCTTTTGCGCGTTTATTCACTTCAAGATTTTTAATATATTCCATAGAGGGAAATGTAGATGCGTCTGAAATAATATTTGGTGCTTTAAATTCCTCTTTTAAAATTAATGAAACTGCAACCACAACTGCTGGGTCTAAATTTTTTTTGGCAACTAAATCAACAGGCAATGACACTACTTGAATATCCTCATCAGGGATATTATTTTTTAAATCAAACCCACCTGCCTGAACCACTTCTGGATATAAGTAATCAAATTTCCTTGAAAGTGCTTTTGAAGCATTAAGTGAAAATATTTTTAGGTTCGGATTTGTCCCTAATTTAAATATAAATTGGTTATTAGCCGGTAGTAAAAAAAAACCTATATCTAAAGTACCATTTTCCATCATGTCAAAATGAATAGAATGCGTTTTATCTATGAATGTGGTGTTTTTATTATTTACTCCATAAAGATTTAATATTGTTTCTGCCAATAATCTAGTACCTGAATTTTCTGGACCAACACCAAGTTTCAATCCTTTAAAGTCAGCTAGAGAATTTAATTCTAAATCATTACGATAAAAAATAAATAAAGGCTCTAATATTAAAGAACCAAGTGCTTTAACATTTTTAAATTGTTTACCTTTTAAATCTTGAGCTACAAACCCTATGTGAATATTTTTATTATCATCGTTAACATCCTCAACTATCTTAATAGTATCCTCACGATTTATTACCTCTGACTCAATATTATAATCTTTTAATCTTGTCTTAAGTAAATTAGCTGAGGTATCAAAAAAACCACCTTTTGGGCCTGCTTCAATATAAATAGTTTTATCTTTTAGATAACTTAAAAAAAATAAAATTATTAATGAAAATAAAATTATATAACCGAAAATATATAGTTTTTTTGGCACGTATAAAATTTACTTTTCCCATTCAAATCTTGGAAATGAGTCAAACACTTTAAATATACCCTCAGACCATTGATTACAAACTTTAGAATAAGTATCATCTGATATATTTAAACATTCAAGAGAAGCAAGTTTATTCTGATCTTTTTTAAGTATTGCAAAATCTATTGGCGGTCCAACTGTTAGATCACTTTTTAATGTTGAGTCCATTGAAATCAAAGCACATCTAGCAGCATCACCAATAGAAACGTCTGGTTTTATTACTCTATCTAGAATTGGTTTTCCATATTTTACCTCTCCGATAACAAGATAAGGTTTACTATCAGCTGGTCTAATATAATTACCTTGAGGATAAACTAAATAGAGTTCATGTTTTTGACCTTGAATTTGTCCACCCACAACAAATGTAGAACCTAACAGCACATTGTCAGTATTTATCCCTTGTGGAGAAGAATGTTCAATATTTAAAGATCCGATGTAAGATGCTATTTGGTCAAAATCTGTACAAGTGTTAAGATTCATTATTCCACTAGAATTGTTTAAATCTTTCTCTAAAGATTTGAAAACAGCTTGTGAAGTACCTAAGTTCCCTGACGTTACAATTACTATTGTTCTATCCCCAACATCGTGTGTCATCATTTTTGAATAAATATTTACATTATCCAAGCCAGCATTCGTTCTCGAATCAGATGCAAAGACCAACCCATCATTAGTTTTAATCCCTATACAATATGTCATAAAATTAATTAATAACGTTTATTTATCTGTCATATATTTGAAATCAAACATATCTGCTATAACTATTACGCATTTGAAAGTTTATCTTAATTATTAAACAATTGTCAAATGTCAGGTAAACTTTGGAATAATTACAATGCTAGTAAAGCATATGATGGATACTTTACTAACGAAAATAAACTTAGAAAGCATGCAGTAATAATTTCGAGCATTCTCGAAAAATACGGAAAAGAAAAACTTCAGGAAATAGAAAAAAATTGTCAAAGTACAATAAGTGCAAGAGGTATAAACTTTAGAGTTTATGCAGCAAACAACAGAGCAGAAGAAAAAAAATGGCCATTAGATATTATTCCAAGAATAATTCCAAAATCTCAATGGAATAAAGTAACAAGAGGACTTAAACAAAGAGTAAAAGCACTAAATTTATTTATAGATGATGCTTATAACCAAAAAAAGATTTTTAAAGATAATATTATACCAAAAGAAATTATTTTTAATTCGCCTTATTATGTAAAAGAATGTGAAGGTTTCTCTCCAAAATATAAGTCTTGGGCAAACATATCTGGTGTTGATTTAATTAGAAATAAAAAAGGTGACTATTTAGTCCTAGAAGATAATTTAAGAGTACCTTCAGGTGTCTCTTACATGCTTGAAAATAGGATGGTCATGAGGGACGTTTTTCCTGAATTATTTACTAGATATAAAGTTTCATCAATTCATCAATACACTAATAAACTTTTTAATTGTATGATTGAATGTATACCAAAAAAAAATAATAATCCTCACATGGTCGTTCTTACCCCAGGTATTTATAATTCTGCATATTTTGAGCATTCTTTTTTGGCTGAACAAATGGGTATTGCTTTAGTGGAAGGAAAAGATCTGTTTGTTGAAAATGATCATGTTTATATGAAAACAGTAAAAGGACCCTTAAGAGTTGATTGTATATATAGAAGACTTGACGATAATTTTTTAGATCCAAAAGCATTCAATAAAAACTCACTCATTGGTGTTCCTGGATTATTTAAATGTTGGTTAAAAAAAAATGTTGGTATTATAAATGCAATAGGAACTGGTATAGCTGATGACAAAGTAGTTTATTCATATGTTAATAAAATGATTGTTTATTATTTAGGAGAACAACCTATTCTTAATCAAGTTGAAACTTATTTATGCCACGATGAAAAACAAAGAGAATATGTTTTAGAAAATTTATCTAAGCTAGTTGTTAAACCAGCTAATGCTTCTGGTGGATACGGAATAATGATAGGTCCCAAAGCATCTGATGAAGAAAGAAGAGAAGTAGCAGAAAAAATAAGAAAAAATCCAAGGGAATATATTGCCCAACCTCTAGAAGTTTTATCAACTGCCCCGACTATTACTGACAAAAATATAGAACCTAGACATTTGGATTTAAGACCATTTATTTTAAGTGGTAAAACTAATTATGTTACAACCGGTGGATTGACTAGAGTTGCTCTTCGTAAAGGTAGTACAATTGTTAACAGTTCTCAAGGTGGAGGATCTAAAGATACATTAATAGTAGATTAATAAATATTTATGAGTGTTGATAAAATTAATGACAAAACTAGAATAGATATATGTCTAAATATTTTAAATACAAGTTTAAGATTTACTATGAAGACACAGATTCAGGTGGCGTAGTTTATTATGCAAATTATTTAAAATATTTAGAGAGAGCTCGATCTGAAGCAATATATTCGTTAGGATTAACAAATACTAATCTTAAAAAAAATCATGATACATTAATAATCGTAAAGTCTTGCAATATTGAATACAAAAAACCTGCAAAATTTGAAGATGAACTAGAAATAATATCTTCAATATTATCAAAAACTAAAACTTCTTTTACAATGTTACAAATAATAAAAAAAAACGAAGAAATAATATCTGAAGCTACAGTTCAATTAGTAACTGTAAATAAAGAGAGTAAACCGATTAAAATACCTGAAATTTTAAATAACTTATTAAATTAATTTCAATACCCTGTTGAATAACTGTACCATTTTCTTTTCATTTATTCTTCCAGTATTTACATTTCTAGGACTTGGATGATAGCAGCCAATCAATAATATATTATTAGGTAATTTAAATACCTTATTATGTTCAAATTTAATATTTTCATTAAAGTTATAATTAGATTTATAAAAGTATTTGCAAGCATCAAATGCAATTTTTCCTAGAGCAACTATAACTTTAAGGTCTTTAAGAAAATTTATTTCTTGATTAAAGTATTTAAAACATTGATCTAATTCTTTTTTTAATGGTTTATCTTCAGGTGGAACACATTTTAAAGCAGTAGTAATAAACGCGTTTTTTAATTTAAGTCCATCATCAAGATAATCTGAGTTTGGTTGACTAGCGATTTTTACTTTGTGCAAACACTTGTATAAAAAATCTGACGATTTATCTCCTGTAAAAACCCTTCCCGTTCTATTTCCACCATGAGCTGCTGGTGCTAATCCAACAAGCAGAATTTTTCCATTTGTGTCTCCATAGCCTGTAATTGGTTTTCCCCAATATTTTTCATTAATAAATTGTTTTCGTTTTTGAATAGAAATTTTCGTTCTAAAATTTACTAGTCTTTTACATTTGATACATTTAATAATAGAATTATTAAGTTTATTAAAATTTTTTTTCATTAAATGAAAATATTTAAATTATTTTTATTAATCATTATATCTTTAGCATTTTCAAACCAAGTATTTTCTGAGGATAAAATTTTAGAAAGTTTAAAAGAGGGTGGTAAAATAATATTTATTAGACATGCTTATGCACCTGGGGGAGGTGATCCAGAAAACTTTAATATAAATGATTGCTCTACACAAAGAAATTTAAACGATGAGGGCATTACTCAATCAAAACTTATTGGAGAATTTTTTAAAACAAAAAAAATTAAAATTGATAAAGTTTTATCGAGCGAGTGGTGCAGGTGTAAAGATACTGCAAAATTTGCCTTTAATGATTTTGAAACATTTGATGGATTAAATTCTTTTTATTCTACAAAATTTGCTAAAAATGAGAAAAGACAAATTAAGGATCTCAAAAAATATATAAAAAACTGGAAAAGTAATAAAAATTTAATTCTAGTTACACACTATGTCGTTATTTCGTCAATGTTAAATATAGCAGTAAGCTCGGGTGAAATAGTTGTTTCTGATAAAAATTACGAAATTATTGGATCAATTGAGACAATGTAAGTATAATTAGATTTAATTAAATTATGTCTTCAAAAAAAGCAATGAAACAAGCACAAAAGCAAAACTATGCACGATTTAAAAATAATTTTTCTTCTAACTCAAATAATCCATTCAAAAGAAAAACTATTAAAAATACGAAATCGAATTTTTCAACTAAAAAATAATATAAAATTAAATTAATTTTCTTTTTTTTCAGCGTAATATAAAGCTATTGCAAAAAGAGCTGTCCAAATCATTCCTAAAATAGCTTTAGGACTAGTTTCAGCACTCCATATATCTAATACAAACATACCAATAATAATACCTATAACATAAATTATAATTGCTAAATTTGTTTTACTCATTTTATTAAATTCTTTTTAAATAATGACATTCCCTTATTTACCTTGTGATCATAAGACTCTTTAAAACTTTCTAATTGCCATCCATTCATTCTTTCTTGAATTTCTTTAAGATTTTTATTTTTCCACTCATCAGATGTAGCTGGATCTTTCCAAATTCTTTTTTCCTCATTGTTTCTAGCACAGCCATAACAATAACCAGTAACCGGGTCTGTTCTACATATACTGATACAAGGCGAAACAACCATAAATTTTTTAATTTTTTTATACTTTTACACTATTATTCGGATTGGACAAATTAGTTCAATAATATATAAAACTGCATAATTTAACTGGGGCGATGGCGGAATTGGTAGACGCGCTGGTCTTAGGAACCAGTCGAGCAATCGGTGAAGGTTCGAGTCCTTTTCGCCCTACCATTTAAAATTATGAAAGTAACAGTAGAAAATAAAAAAGGTTTACAGAAAGATCTAAAAGTCTTCATCGATAAAAAAACTATCTCCGGATATATGGACGAAAAGTACGACGAAATTAGAAAAGACGTGGTTCTTAAAGGATTTAGACCTGGAAAAGTTCCAACAGAAATTCTTAAAAGACAGTTTGGTAAAGCTGTGTATGGAGAAGTTATTGATAAAGTTTTAAAAGATACAACTACAAAAGCGCTTGAGGAGAAAAAAATTAAACCAGCTGGACAGCCTAAAATTGATTTAAAATCTTTTGGAGAAGGAAAAGACCTAGAATATATAATTACTGTAACAGAATTACCAAATATAGATGTTTCATCTATCAATAAAATCAAAGTAGATGATTATGAGGTGAAAATTGACAATACCGAAACAGATAAAAGAATTGATCAAATTGCTAAAAGCCAAAATAATTTTAAAGAAGTAGATGTAAAATACGCCGCAAAGACTAAAGACTTAGTAGCGTTTGATTATAAAGCAACAGTTGATGGTAATGACTTTGAAGGAAACGAAGGAAAGAATACACAATTAGTACTTGGCAAAGATTTGTTTATTAAAGGCTTTGATAAACAATTGGAAGGGGTAAAAAAAAATGACACTAAAAAAGTTGAAGTAAATCTTCCAGAAAACTTTCCAAAAAAAGAATTAATAAATAAAAAAGCAGTATTTGATTGTAAAATTAATTCTGTAAAAACTCCTGATGATGTAAAAATTAATGATGATTTTGCAAAAACATTAGGTGCTACTGATTTAAATAATTTAAAAGAATTAATATCAAAACAAATAAATGATGAGTTTAAAAATTCACTTGATTTAATATCTAAAAAACAGATTTTAGAACAAATAGAAAAACAAAAATTAGATGATCTTCCTCAGAATTTAATTGAACAAGAAGTTCAAATTTTATCCCAAGGAATGAAGGAAGATGAATTAAAGAAAAATAAGAAATCTCTTGAAGAACAAGCTCAAAAAAGAATTAAAACTGGTTTAATTCTAAATGCTTTTGGAGAAAAAAATAATATTAAAGTTTCTCAAGATGAAGTGAATGCTGAAATTCAAAAACAATTTAGAATGATGCCAGGTCAAGAAAAAATGGTAAAAGAGTATTATGAAAAAAATCCATCAGCAATTGATGGTATTAGAGGATCGATTTATGAGGAAAAAATCATAAATGAAATAAAAAAATCGGCTAAAGTAAATAAGAAACAAATTTCAAAAGATGAGGCTGAAAAAATATTAAAAGCTGAAAACGAAAAAAATTTAAAAGAGCAAGAGAAATTAGCTAAACAAAGTAGGGTTGAAAACAAAACAAAAGTCGAGGCAAAGAAAGGAACAGTATCAAAAAAAGCCAAAACTCCCGCAAAGAAAAAAACCGGATCAAAAAAAGTTAGCAAAAAGTAATCACAAGTTGTATAAGTTAATTCGAATCAACTTATGACTTCAAAATTATTTGAACAACTAAACACTCTTGTTCCGATGGTGGTGGAGCAATCCAGCAGAGGAGAAAGAGCTTATGATATTTACTCAAGACTTTTAAAAGAAAGAATAGTTTTTGTAGTAGGGCCAATTAACGACACCGTTGCTTCATTAGTAACAGCGCAATTATTATTTTTAGAAAGCGAAGATCCAAAAAAAGAAATATCTTTATATATAAACAGCCCAGGAGGACTGGTAACTGCTGGATTAGGTATATACGATACTATGCAATATATTAAACCAGAAGTTAACACTTTATGTATCGGACAGGCTGCTAGCATGGGATCTTTTTTATTAGCTGCAGGTGCAAAAGGAAAAAGATTTTCACTTCCAAATTCAAGAATTATGGTTCATCAACCATCAGCAGGATTTCAAGGTCAAGCTACAGATATAGAAATACATGCTAATGAAGTTTTATCTTTGAAAAAAAGATTAAATGAAATTTATTCAAAACATACAGGAAAATCAGTTGATGAAATTAAATCTGCATTAGAAAGAGATAATTTCATGACCCCTGATAATGCCAAAGCTTTTGGTTTGATAGATAAAGTAGTAGAGAAAAGAGAATAAACAACTATATCTAGTTAATCCACAACCTCCACTTGATTAAGAAGAGATAATTGTAATAAAGTATTAAAATTGATTCGATAAAAAAAATTTATGAGTAATAACAAAAATATTCTTTACTGTTCATTCTGTGGGAAAAGCCAGCACGAAGTTAGAAAATTAATTGCAGGTCCAACTGTTTTTATTTGCGATGAATGCGTTGAGCTTTGTATGGATATTATTAAAGAGGAGAGTAAAGATACATTTGTTAAACATCAAGATGGTTTACCATCACCAAAAGAAATTTGTACAGTTTTAGACGATTATGTAATTGGTCAAGATCATGCAAAAAAAGTTTTGTCAGTTGCTGTTCACAATCATTATAAAAGGTTAAATTACGAAAATAAAACTAGTAAAACAGTTGAGCTATCTAAATCAAATATAATGTTAGTTGGACCAACTGGCTGTGGAAAAACATTACTAGCTCAAACACTAGCAAGGATATTAGATGTTCCTTTTACCATGGCAGATGCAACAACTCTAACCGAAGCAGGTTATGTAGGCGAGGATGTTGAAAATATTATTCTAAAACTTTTACAAGCTGCAGATTACAATGTTGAAAAAGCTCAAAGAGGAATAGTATATATAGACGAAGTTGATAAAATTAGTCGTAAATCTGAAAATCCATCTATTACTAGAGATGTTTCTGGCGAAGGTGTTCAACAAGCTTTATTAAAAATAATGGAAGGCACAGTTGCCAGTGTTCCTCCTCAAGGTGGTAGAAAACATCCACAACAAGAATTTCTTCAAGTAGATACAACAAATATATTATTTATTTGTGGGGGTGCGTTTGCTGGTTTAGATAAAATAATTTCTCAAAGAGACAAAGGTTCATCTATTGGTTTTGGTGCAGAGGTGAAAAGTATTGAAGATAAAAAAACTGGAGAATGGATGAAAAATCTTGAACCTGAAGATTTATTAAAATACGGTTTGATACCCGAATTTATTGGCAGACTTCCAATTACAGCAACATTAGAAGACTTAGATGAAATATCGTTAGTTAAAATTTTATTAGAACCAAAAAATTCTTTAATAAAACAATATCAGGAACTTTTCAAACTTGAAGGGGTAAAACTTACTTTTAAAGATCAAGCAGTTAAAGATATAGCAAATAAAGCAATTAGCAAAAAAACAGGTGCGAGAGGCTTAAGGTCGATACTTGAAAATATTTTGTTAAAGACAATGTTTGATTTACCTAGTCAAGAAAATATAGAGGAAGTAATCATCGATTCTGGTGCGGCGAAAGGTGTTTCACAACCTGTTATCGTACATTCCAAGAACAAAACTAAGTCTGATAAGACTTCAGCGGCTTAAAAACTCGTTAATAAAGAACTATTTTCTATTGCAATATATTATTTAATATCCATATTTGCCGTATGGAAGTTAAAGTTACACAACCGTTGTTACCTTTGAGAGACATAGTTGTCTTTCCTAGCATGGTCATACCTTTATTCGTTGGAAGAGATAAATCTATCACAGCCCTAAATGAAGTCATGAAAGGTGATAAAAAAATTGTTTTAGTAACTCAAAAAAATTCAGAAGTAGACGATCCAAAAAAAAACGATGTATTTTCATATGGATGTGAAAGTAACATTTTACAATTATTAAAATTACCTGATGGGACAGTCAAAGTTCTAGTTGAGGGGATTAAAAGGGTAAAACTCGTAGATTTTAAAGATGATGAAAAATTCATTTCTTGTGCATTTGAATATCAAAAAGATATTTTAGTTAAAGATGAGGATTTACTTCCACTCGCACTTACGGCTGTAAGAAGATTAGAAAAATTAACTTCTATTAATAAAAAAGTTTCAACAGAAACCATAAACAACATTAAACAACTTAAAGATCCATCAAAAATTGCAGACAATATTGCATCTCACTTAAATGCCACTATTTCTGAAAAACAACAAATTTTTGAAACATTAGATGTTAAAAAAAGATTAAATGGTGTTATCAAAATCATGGAAAATGAGACAAGTATTATTGGTGTAGAGAAGAGAATTAGAGGTCGTGTTAAAACACAAATGGAGAAAACCCAAAGAGAATATTATTTAAATGAGCAATTAAAAGCTATCCAAAAAGAACTTGGTGAAATCGAAGATGGAAAAGACGAAACTACAAGCCTAAAGAAATCAATTCAAAAAGCTAAAATGCCTAAAGAAGTAGAAAAAAAATGTATGGCTGAACTAAAAAAACTAAAGAATATGAGCCCAATGTCAGCTGAAGCTACAGTAGTTAGAAATTATCTAGATTGGATGATAGATATTCCATGGTCTAAGAAGGATAAAGTTGATATCGATTTAAATAAAGCTTTAAAAATTTTAGATGAGGACCATTTTGGTTTAGAAAAAGTTAAAGAGAGAATTATTGAATTTTTAGCAGTTCAAAAAAGAATGGATAAGATTAAAGGCCCAATTCTTTGTTTAGTAGGCCCTCCTGGTGTTGGAAAAACTTCATTAGGAAAATCTATAGCAAAAGCAACCAACAGACAATTCGTAAGAATGTCTTTAGGTGGTGTTAGAGATGAAGCTGAAGTAAGGGGTCATAGAAGAACATATATAGGCTCACTTCCTGGAAAAATTATTCAAATGATGAAAAAAGCTGGAACTAAAAATCCGTTATTTTTGTTAGATGAAATAGATAAAATTGGAAATGATTATAGAGGAGATCCATCTTCAGCATTATTAGAGGCTTTAGACCCTGAGCAAAATACAACTTTTAACGATCATTATTTAGAGGTTGACTATGATTTGTCAGATGTAATGTTTGTTACGACTGCAAATACTCTTAACATTCTACCTCCACTGTTAGACAGAATGGAAGTAATAAGAATTCCAGGATACACAGAGGATGAAAAAATCAATATTGCAAATAAATACCTTTTACCAAAGCAGATAAAAGATAATGGAGTTAAAGAAGGAGAAATGAATTTAGAAGATGGAACTATCAAAGAGATAATAAGAAGTTACACAAGAGAGTCAGGTGTCAGAAATCTTGAAAGAGAAATATCCAAAGTCACAAGAAAAGTAGTAAAAAAAGTTGTAAATAATGAAGAAAAAAAAGTTGATGTAAATGCAAAAAATGTTGCTGACTTTTTAGGAACTAAAAAATTCAAGTTTGGCGAGTTAGAAACGGAAAATAAGACAGGAATAGTAATTGGATTAGCTTGGACAGAGTTTGGTGGAGAAATTCTTAAAATAGAAACTGTTAATATGCCAGGAAAAGGAAGAATGCAAATTACTGGAAAGCTTGGTGACGTTATGCAAGAATCTGTAAAAGCAGCAAAATCTTTTGTGAGATCAAAAAGTTTAGAGTATGGAATAATTCCTCCTTTGTTTGAAAAAAAAGATTTTCATATTCACGTACCAGAGGGAGCGACTCCTAAAGATGGACCTTCTGCAGGTATTGCAATGGTAACATCAATTGTATCATCAATAACAAATATTCCAGTAAAAAGAGAAATAGCTATGACAGGAGAAGTTACTGTAACAGGTCAGGTTTTAGCAATAGGTGGTTTAAAAGAAAAACTTTTAGCCGCTCATCGTGCAGGTGTTAAAAAAGTTCTAATACCAAAAGAAAATGAAAAAGATTTAGCAGATGTTCCGCAAAAAGTTAAAGATGATATAAATATTATTCCAGTAGAGTCTGCGCATGAAGTATTAAAATTAGCTTTAACCAAAGAGCTTAAGCCTGTCGAATGGACTGAAGTTGAAAAAATATCAGATACTAAAAAAGACGATAAATCTCAAGCTAGTATTCAGTAATAAACAATTTACATTATTATTTGGTTGATGTATTAGTACCAAGATTTTGGGCGGTTAGCTCAGTTGGTAGAGCATCTCGTTTACACCGAGGGGGTCAAAGGTTCGAGTCCTTTACTGCCCACCAAAATTATGGGGGTGTAGCTCAGTTGGTTAGAGCACGTGCCTGTCACGCACGGGGCCGAGGGTTCGAGTCCCTTCACTCCCGCCACCAATAAAATCAGTACTATTTTTCTTTAAAAATGTGACCTATCTGCTCTTTTAGTTGATATAAAAGGTGCTATATAGATTCACGATGCTAGCGGAATTTTTAAAAGATTACCTATCAATAATACTGTTCCTTGTAATTGCACTTGGGTTAAGTATGGCTTTTGTTGCAATAAATTACTTGGCATCTCCCAAAAGACCTGATCCAGAGAAATTATCTGCATATGAATGCGGATTTGAGCCTTTCAATGACTCACGTATGGAATTTGATGTCAGATTTTATCTAGTAGCGATACTTTTTATTATATTTGATTTGGAGATAGCATTTCTATTTCCTTGGGCAGTATCATTAGGAAAAATAGGTTTGTTTGGATTCGTTTCTATGATGATATTTCTATTTATTTTGACTGTAGGATTCATCTACGAATGGAAAAAAGGGGCACTTGATTGGGAGTAAAATGAATTTAGAGCAAAGAAAAGGTCAAATACCTGATGAGTTTAAACAACTAGCTAAAGATTTTAGTGATAATGGTTTTATAACTACCTCACTAGACAACCTAATTAATTGGGCTCGAACAGGCTCACTACACTGGATGACATTTGGGTTAGCTTGTTGTGCTGTAGAGATGATGCAAACTTCAATGCCAAGATATGATTTAGAGAGATTTGGGGCAGCTCCAAGAGCTTCACCAAGACAATCAGATGTTATGATAGTCGCTGGAACTTTAACAAACAAAATGGCTCCAGCCTTAAGAAAAGTTTATGACCAGATGCCAGAACCACGATATGTAATTTCGATGGGCAGCTGTGCAAATGGAGGTGGTTACTATCATTATTCTTATTCTGTTGTACGTGGTTGTGATAAAATTGTGCCTGTAGATATTTATGTACCGGGTTGTCCACCCTCTGCAGAAGCTCTTTTGTATGGAATAATGCAATTGCAAAAAAAGATTAGGAACAAAGGTTCACTAGAAAGATAAAATTCAATGGAAAATTTGAAAAGCCTTGAAAAGGCTATTAACTCAGAATTAACAACAAAAATTTTATCTTCAAAAATTAAACATGATCAAATTAATATACTTATCGAAGATAATAATTTAACTGATGTAATGATTTTCTTAAAAACTCATTCATCAACTAAATTTAGACAATTAATTGATATAACCGCAGTCGATTATCCTGAGAGAGATAAAAGGTTTAAAATGGTTTATTTGCTTTTGAGTCATGAAAAAAATTCAAGGATTAAAATTGAATTTGATATAAAAGAAGGTGAAATTTTATCCTCTTTAACCTCCATATTTCCATCAGCTAATTGGATGGAAAGAGAAGTTTTTGATATGTACGGTGTAGAATTTAAAGATCATCCTGATTTGAGAAGAATTCTTACAGATTATGGATTTAAAGGACATCCTTTAAGAAAAGATTTCCCTTTAACAGGTCATAATGAGGTTCGATACAGCGAAGAAGAAAAAAAAGTAATTTATGAATCAGTTAAGTTAGAACAAAATTATAGAAATTTTGATTATGAAAGCCCATGGGAGGGAACAAAATACATAAAAGATCAAACAAAAGAATAATGGCAAAAGAAGTAAAAAAACTAAATTTAAATTTTGGCCCACAGCACCCCGCTGCTCATGGAGTATTAAGATTAATCCTTCAGTTAGATGGCGAGGTAGTTGAAAAAGCAGATCCACACATTGGATTGTTACACAGAGGTACAGAAAAATTAATTGAAAATAAAACTTATGCACAAGCAGTTCCTTATTTTGATAGACTTGATTATGTAGCACCAATGAATCAAGAACATGCGTTTGCATTAGCAATTGAGAAAATCTTAAAAATAAATGTTCCAGTAAGAGCCCAATATATAAGAGTAATTTTTTGTGAAATAGGGAGAATTTTAAGTCATTTATTAAATGTAACAACTCAAGCAATGGATGTGGGAGCTCTTACACCAACGCTTTGGGGGTTTGAGGAAAGAGAAACATTAATGGGATTTTATGAACAGGTTTCAGGTTCAAGATTACACGCTAATTATTTTAGAGCTGGTGGAGTACATCAAGATTTACCAAAGGGTTTAGATTCTGAAATTGCTGAATTTTGTGAAAAGTTTCCAAAAATTATCGATGATCTTGAAACATTGTTAACTGATAACAGAATATTTAAACAAAGGAACGTTGATATAGGTATAGTATCAAAACAAGACGCACTCGATTATTCTTTTTCAGGTGTAATGCTAAGAGGATCTGGAGTTCCATGGGATTTAAGAAAATCTCAGCCTTATGATTGTTATGAACAACTTGAATTTAAAATTCCTGTGGGGAAAAATGGTGATTGTTATGATAGATATTTATGCAGAATTGAGGAGATGAAAGAGAGTGTAAATATTATCAATCAATGTCTTACAAATTTACCAAACGGACCAATTAAAACAAACGATGGAAAGATAAGTCCACCACCAAAAAAAGAAATAAAGCAGTCTATGGAGGCTTTAATACATCACTTTAAACTTTTTACAGAAGGTTACAGAGTAGATGAAGATGAAATTTATACGGCTGTTGAGGCGCCAAAAGGAGAGTTTGGAGTTTATTTAATTTCTGATGGATCTAGTAAACCCTATAAATGTAAAATAAGAGCTCCAGGATTTTCTCATCTTCAAGCCATGGACTATTTAATTAAAGGTCACATGTTAGCAGATGTACCTGCAGTATTAGGTTCTATGGATATAGTATTTGGCGAGGTTGATAGATGAGTTTAAAAAAAATTTCAAAAAATCAACCAGATACTTTTAAATTCGATAGCAAAAATTTAAGTGAAGCTGAAAAAATAATTACAAATTATCCAAAAGGTAAACAAAAAAGTGCTGTAATGGCTTTACTTTATATTGCTCAAAAACAAAATAATAATTGGATACCCTTAGCAGCAATGAAATATATAGCGAAGATTCTAGATATGCCTTATATAAAAGTTTATGAAGTTGCAACCTTTTATAGTATGTATAATTTAACTCCTGTAGGAGAGTATTTTTTTCAAGTATGTACTACAACACCATGTATGATTAGAGGGGCATATAAATTAGTAGATGTTTGTAAAAAAAAAATTTCTGAAAAAGAGTCTGAAATTTCTAAAAATGGTAAATCATCATGGATGGAAGTCGAATGTTTAGGAGCTTGCGTTAATTCTCCAATGGTTCAAATTAATGAAGATTATTTTGAGGATTTAGATGAGGAAAAATTTAGTAAAATTATAGATCAAATTGATAAAAATCTAAAACCAAAACCAGGTTCATACAGAGGAAGATTAAGTTCTGAGCCTGAAAACATTAGAAAAACTTTATTGAGTAACAAAAATGCTTAAAGACGAAGACAGAATATTTAAAAATTTATATAACGACTTTGGAGCAGAATTAGATTCTGCTAAAAAACGTGGGGACTGGTTAGAAACTAAAGAAATTTTCAATAAAGGTCGAAATTGGATAATTGAGGAAATTAAAACCTCTCAATTGCGTGGTCGAGGTGGAGCAGGTTTTCCAACAGGCTTGAAATGGTCTTTTGCTCCGAAGGAAGTAGGCTCAAAGCCACATTATTTGGTAATTAATGCTGACGAGTCTGAGCCAGGCACCTGTAAAGATAGGGATATTCTAAGATTTGAACCGCATAAATTAATAGAGGGATGTCTAATAGCTTCATACGCAGTCAATGCTCATACTTGCTACATTTATATAAGGGGTGAATATTTTAATGAAGGTCAAAAACTGCAAAAAGCTATTGATGAAGCTTATAGCAAAGGATTAATTGGGAAAAATGCATCATCAACTGGATGGGATTTTGATATATTCATTCATTATGGAGCTGGAGCATATATATGTGGAGAGGAAACTGCACTTTTAGAAAGTTTAGAAGGAAACAAAGGTCAACCAAGACTAAAACCACCTTTCCCTGCATTGATAGGTTTGTATGGTTGTCCAACAATCATTAATAATGTTGAAACAATTGCTGTTGTTCCAACAATATTAAGAAGGGGAGGTAAATGGTTCTCTTCTTTAGGTAGAGAAAAAAATACAGGAACAAAAATTTTCTGCATTTCAGGAAATGTTAACAATCCATGCAATGTTGAAGAAGAAATGGGTGTGCCTTTAAAAGATTTAATTGAGAAACATGCAGGGGGAGTTATTGGAGGCTGGGATAATTTAAAAGCTGTTATACCTGGTGGATCCTCAATGCCTTTATTACCAAAAGAAGTTTGTGATACTATAAAAATGGATTTTGATGCCTGTGTCGAAAATAAAACTGGGCTTGGAACTGCTGGCATTGTTGTTATTAATAAAGATCAAGACATAATTAAATGTATGGCAAGGATTGCCAGATTTTATAAACATGAAAGTTGTGGACAATGCACTCCATGCAGAGAAGGATCAGGCTGGATGTGGAGAATGTTAGAAAGAATGGCAAAAGGTGAGGCAACTAGAGACGAAGTTGATATGTTAATGGATGTCACAAAACAAATCGAGGGGCATACAATTTGTGCATTTGGAGAAGGTTCATCATGGCCCGTGCAAGGTTTAATCAGAAATTTTAAAGATGAAATTTTAGAGAGAAATAAATACGATCCATTAATTCAAAGAAAAAAAGAAGTTCCTTATCTAGTAGATCAACATCTTTTGGAAAAAGAAAATGCTTAAATTAAAAGTTAATGACATTGATATTGAAGTTGAAGAAGGTTTGACAGTTCTTCAAGCTTGCGAACAGGCTGGAGTAGAAATTCCTAGATTTTGTTACCACGAAAAATTGTCTATTGCTGGAAACTGCAGAATGTGTCTAGTAGAAATGGAAAAATCTCCAAAACCTGTAGCTTCGTGTGCAATGCCTGCAGCGGATGGAATGGTAATAAGAACAAATACTGAAAAAGTTGAGAAATCAAGAAAAGGTGTTATGGAATTTTTATTAGCAAATCACCCTTTAGATTGTCCTGTTTGTGATCAAGGTGGCGAATGTGACTTGCAAGACCAGTCTATGTTCTATGGAATTGATAAAAGTAGATTTAAAGAAAACAAAAGGTACGTACCTGAAAAATATATGGGTCCTTTGATAAAAACCCAGATGACAAGATGTATACATTGTACTAGATGTGTAAGGTTTGCAACTGAAGTTGCAGGTGTTCCTGAGCTAGGCGCAATAGGAAGAGGTGAAGACATGCAAATCACTACTTACCTAGAAAAAGCTATGGAATCAGAGTTATCAGCTAATGTAATTGATTTATGTCCTGTTGGAGCACTTACATCGAAACCTTATGTTTTTGAGGCAAGGCCATGGGAATTAAAAAAAACTGAAACCATAGATGTTATGGATGCTGTTGGCTCAAATGTAAGAGTTGATACTTATGGTTGGGAAGTAAAAAGGGTATTACCTAGAATAAATGAAGAAATAAATGAAGAATGGATTTCTGACAAAACTAGATATGCATGCGATGGCTTAAAAAATCAGCGTTTAGATACACCTTATATAAAAAAAAATAAAAAATTTGAAAAAATTTCATGGAAAGAGGCTTATACAAAAATTTTTGAAAAAATTTCTAAAACTCAATCTGATAAAATCGCAGCCTTGACAGGCGATATGACAAATATGGAAACAATGTTTGCATTAAAAGATTTCTTTGAAAAAACAATAAGGTCAGAAAATCTAGATGCAAGATCCGATAATTTTTATGTAAATACATCAGAAAGAGAAAATTTTATATTTAATTCTAAAATTGAAGGAATTGAAGACTCTGATTTAATTATTTTAGTGGGTGCAAATCCAAGATTTGAAGCAACAATGCTTAATTCTAGGATCAGAAAGAATTATATTAAAAATAAAACACAAATTTATTCTTTAGGAGATGTTGGTGATTTAACCTATCCTTATAAAATTTTAGAAAACTCAACAAAAACAATTAAAGATATAGTAAATCATACTCACAAAATTTCCGAAGAGATTTATAATTCAAAAAAGCCTATTTTTATAATTGGTCAATCAGCATTAAAACTGAATTCATCTATTTATATATTTGAGGAGTTAAAAAAATATCTTCAAAGCAAAAATAAAATTAATGAAGAGTGGAATTCTTTAAATATCCTGTCAAATAATGCCTCTACAGTTGGATCATATTATTTGAATGTTCTAAGCTCTAATGATGGGTCAAACCAAGTGCTCAAAAAAATTCATAATAATGAAATAGAAGTCCTTTTTTTATTTGGTCAAGACAATCTAACATTTCAAAAGAAAAATGAGTTTATAATTTATGTTGGAAGTCATGGAGATAATGGTGCTTCTTTAGCAGACATAATATTACCAGGTGCAGCCTTTACAGAGCAAGATGGATACTTTGCTAATTTAGAGGGAAAAATACAAAAATCCTATAAATCTTCTTATCCCCCAGGAGAGGCAAAAGAGGATTGGGTAATAGTTAATGAATTAGCATCATCTATTAAAAGAAAAAAACTTTATGAGAAAAAAGAAGATCTAGACAATGCGATGTTTAACTTCTTAAACATTAACCTTGCTAATAAAAAATTTAAAACTCCAAATTATGAATTTTTAGATGAAAAAATTCTTTTAGATAGGATTGATTATTATCATTCGAATGTTATCGCTCGGGCATCAAAAACAATGGGTGAGTGTAAAAGTTTAAGGACAAATTTTAAAAAAACAGGGACAGAGGGATAATGCCAGAGTACGCTACAATTCTTTTTTCAGAAGTTCTTAAAATTTTAATGTTACTTGTGCCTGTTTTAGTTTCAGTGGCAATGATAGTTTGGCTAGATAGGAGGGTTTGGGCGTTTGTTCAAAAAAGAAGGGGTCCAAATGTTGTTGGACCATTTGGTTTACTCCAATCTTTAGCTGATGCTTTAAAATATGTTTTCAAAGAAATAATTATCCCTGCTAGTTCAAATAAAGTAATTTTTATTTTAGCCCCAATTATTACAATGACTCTTGCTTTAATATCATGGGCAGTAATTCCGTTTAGTGAGGATTTTGTTCTTGCAGATATTAACGTAGGAATACTGTATTTATTTGCTGTATCATCGTTAGGAGTTTATGGAATTATAATGGGAGGATGGGCATCTAACTCAAAGTATCCATTTCTTGGAGCAATAAGGTCAGCTGCTCAAATGGTTTCCTACGAAGTTTCCATTGGAATTATTATTATAAATGTACTTTTATGCGTGGGGTCATTAAATTTATCTGACATTGTAAAAGCACAAGAAAATGTTTGGTATGTAATTCCATTATTTCCAATGTTTGTTATATTTTTTATTTCAGCATTAGCTGAAACAAATAGACCTCCTTTCGATTTACCAGAAGCCGAGGCAGAACTTGTTGCAGGGTATCAAACTGAATATTCAGGAATGATGTATGCAATGTTCTGGTTAGGCGAATATGCTAATATTTTGTTAATGTGTGCATTAGGGTCTATCTTATTTTTAGGTGGATGGTTGTCACCTGTAGATATTTTTCCATTTAATATTATTCCTTCACCAATATGGTTAATACTAAAAATTTTGTTATTATTTGTCTTGTTTGCATTAGTAAAAGCAATTGTTCCAAGATATAGATATGATCAATTAATGAGACTTGGTTGGAAAGTTTTCTTGCCTTTGTCTTTAACTTGGGTGGTATTAACAGCAGGATATTTAATGTATTTCAATCTATTACCAGGAAATTAAAATGAAAATAAAAAGATTTTTTAAAACGATATTGATGATTGATTTTGTAACTGGATTGTTAATAGCAATAAAAGAGTCTTTCAGAAAAAAAAAAACAATAAATTATCCATTTGAAAAAGGTTCTGTAAGCCCACGTGCAAGAGGTGAGCACGCTTTAAGAAGATATCCGAACGGTGAAGAAAGATGTATAGCGTGTAAATTATGTGAAGCAGTTTGCCCAGCACAAGCAATCACTATTGAATCGCAGGAAAGATCAGATGGTAGTCGTAAAACGACTAGATATGATATTGATATGCTTAAATGCATATATTGTGGATTGTGTGAACAATCCTGCCCTGTAGATGCTATTGTGCAAGGACCAAATTTTGAATTTGCAACAGAAACAAGAGAAGAACTTTATTATAACAAAGAAAAGTTATTAGAAAATGGAGACAGATGGGAAAGTATTTTGGCAGCAAATATTAATGCTGACAGTTCTCATCGATAAATAAATGATAGCACACGCAATTGTTTTTTATATTTTTTCTTTGATCGCAATTGTTTCAGCAATAATGGTAACGGTTTCAAGGAATACTGTTCACTCAGTTTTTTTTTTAATCTTAGATTTCATAAGCATATCTTGCCTTTTTATTATGATAGGAGCAGAATTTCTAGGAATGATAATGTTAATTGTTTATGTGGGAGCAGTTGCAGTTTTATTTCTTTTTGTTGTAATGATGTTAAATGTTGCGCAGCAGAAAAATGAATGGTTCGTAGCAAGTGATAGTAGCTCTCATATACCCATAGGTCTCTTAGTTAGTTTAGTAATTTTTTCAGAATTACTGATTGTCATTGGTGGATGGAAGTACAAAGCTGAACTGCAAGAATCTATTAATTTAAATTTGAATTTAAATTTAACAAATACCCAGTCTTTAGGTTACGTTATTTACACTGACTACGTTCACCTATTTCAATTATCAGGAATGGTGCTTTTGGTTGCTATGATCGGAGCAATTGTGCTCACTTTCAGAAAACGATCTGGCGTAAAAACACAAAGCTATTTAAGACAAATTTCGAGAGAAAGAAACGAAGGCGTTGAATTGATAGATGTAGAGACAAAGAAGGGGATAAAAATAGATGCTTAGTATTGGTCTAGGTCATTATTTAACTCTTGCTGCCATTATATTTACTATTGGAGTGGTTGGTATTTTTTTAAACAGAAAAAATGTTATTGTTATTCTTATGAGTATTGAGTTAATTTTGTTGTCTGTAAATATTAACTTGGTTTCCTTTTCTATTTTTATTAATGATCTCAGTGGTCAAGTTTTTACACTATTTATATTAACAGTAGCTGCAGCTGAGGCTGCCATTGGATTAGCAATTATAGTTATTTATTATAGGAATTCTGGAACAATTAGAGTTGAAGAGATTGACAGTTTAAAAGGATAAAATGGGATATTATATTTTATTTTTACCACTCGCTGCATCAATAATATCTGGATTTTTTGGAAAATTAATTGGAGATAAAGCGTCTCAATTAATTACAAGTTTGTTTGTTTCCATATCAGCTTTTTTATCAATCATCGTCTTGTATAATGTTATAGCTACAGGATACTCAGAAAACTTAATTATTGCTACATGGATAAATTCAGGAAGTCTTAATGTAAATTGGTCAGTAAATATTGATCCACTTTCTGCAGTTATGCTTGTCGTTGTTACACTGGTCTCGGCTATAGTCCATATATATTCAATTGGTTACATGTCTCATGATCCACATAAGTCACGTTTCATGTCTTATTTATCATTATTCACATTTGCAATGTTAACTCTTGTTACATCTGATAATTTTATACAATTGTTTTTTGGCTGGGAAGGAGTTGGATTATGTTCATACTTTTTAATTGGCTTCTGGTTTAAAAAAGAAAGTGCAAATAAAGCAGCAATTAAGGCATTTATCGTAAACAGAGTTGGGGATTTTGGATTTGCTTTAGGTATTTTTTTAATTTTTTATTTATTTGGAACAGTTAACTACGATGAAGTTTTTCAACAAATCCCAAATATACTAGACAAGAAATTAAATTTTCTTGGTTTTAATGTTAATTCTGTAGACTTAATTTGTTTACTTTTATTCGTTGGTGCAATGGGTAAGTCCGCACAATTTTTACTTCATACATGGCTACCAGATGCAATGGAAGGCCCTACGCCCGTATCAGCGCTTATTCATGCTGCAACAATGGTAACAGCTGGAGTATTTTTAGTCGTAAGATGTTCACCAATTTATGAATATTCTGAGTTAGCTTTATCGGTTGTAACTATTATTGGTATGGTAACAGCCATTTTTGCTGCGAGTGTTGCTTTAGTTCAGACAGATATTAAAAAAATTATTGCATATTCAACTTGCAGTCAATTAGGGTACATGTTTTTTGCGGCAGGTGTTGGAGCATATAATGTTGCAATGTTTCATTTATTTACTCATGCTTTTTTTAAAGCACTTTTATTTTTAGGCTCTGGTTCTGTAATTCATTCGTTTAAAGACGAGCAAAATATTAATTTAATGGGAGGTGTCTGGAAAAAACTACCTTACACATATAGTTTAATGATAATTGGAACCCTAGCGCTCACTGGATTTCCCTTGTTATCAGGATTTTACTCAAAAGATGCAATTATTGAGTTTGCATATTTAAGTGGAAACAATGTTGGAATTTATGCAGCCTACATAGGAATTTTCACAGCTTTTTTAACATCAATATATTCATGGAGACTTATTTTTAAAACTTTTCATGGCACTTATAATAATTCAGAAATAAATATTGATAGTATACATGAGTCACCACCAACAATGCTTATACCACTTATTTTTCTTGCAATTGGTGCAATTTTTGCTGGTATGCTATTTCAAGATCTATTTATTGGGAAAGAATTATCTTACACATTTTGGAATAGTTCAATTAAATTTCTTGAACCATTAAGTACAGATCATCCGCCTAATTGGTTTTTATTTTTAACCCCATCTCTAGTTGCCATATCAATACCATTATCATTTTATCTATTTGTAAGAAATTTGTCAGTCGTAGATGAAATTGTTAGAACAAATAAACCACTTTATATTTTTTTACAAAAAAAATGGTATTTCGATGAACTTTATGACTTTATTTTTGTAAATCCGTCAAAAAGAATTGGAAAATTTTTATGGAAACAAATTGATGGGTCAGTTATTGATAGATTCGGACCTGATGGAATATCTAAAGTGATCAAAAATTTTTCAGTAAGAGCTGTTAAATTTCAAAGCGGGTATATCTATCAATATGCATTTATAATGCTTCTTGGTTTCTCAGTTTTACTAACTTTATTAATTTTAGTATAATGGACTTTCCAATCATTTCATCTTTAATAATATTACCAACAATTGGTGCTTTGTTTATTTTATTTACGAAATCATCTAATAGTAAATATCAAAGCAGTAAATATGTTGCATTATTCATATCTTTAGCTAACTTTATTCTCTCAATATATCTTTGGTTAATTTTCGATAAATCTTCTATTAATTTTCAATTTGTAGAAAATAGAGAATGGCTATCTGGTTATATCAACTACAAAGTAGGAGTTGATGGAATTTCAATTTTATTTATTTTACTTACAACTTTTATAACACCAATTTGTATAATTTCTGTAATTTCAACAATTAAACACCGTTTAAAAGATTTTTTAATAGCAATACTTATAATGGAAACTCTAATGATTGGAGTTTTCTGCTCCCTCGATTTAATAATTTTCTATTTATTTTTTGAGGGTGGCTTAATACCTATGTTTCTAATAATTGGTATTTGGGGTGGTGAGAGAAGAGTTTATTCAGCCTTCAAATTCTTTTTATATACCTTACTAGGTTCAGTTTTAATGTTGATTGCAATAATATCTATTTATTGGATATCTGGAACCACTGATGTTGAAAAGTTGTATGAAATTGGAATTGGTGAACAATATCAAAAACTTTTATGGCTGGCTTTCTTTAGTTCATTTGCAGTAAAAACACCTATGTGGCCGGTGCACACTTGGTTGCCAGATGCTCATGTTGAGGCACCAACTGCTGGATCTGTTTTGCTTGCAGCAATATTATTAAAAATGGCTGGGTATGGATTTATAAGATTTTCTGTTGGATTATTTCCAATAGCCTCTGAATATTTTGTGCCACTTGTCTTCGC
This sequence comes from uncultured Pelagibacteraceae bacterium, assembly GCA_902546765.1. GTDB lineage: Bacteria > Pseudomonadota > Alphaproteobacteria > Pelagibacterales > Pelagibacteraceae > Pelagibacter. The sequence continues at coordinate 54,579 of CACCLG010000005.1, forward strand.
ATTAAGTTTGATTGCAATTATTTACACATCTTTGGTTGCTCTAATGCAGGAAGATATGAAAAAGTTAATTGCTTATTCTTCAGTTGCGCATATGGGTTTTGTAACACTTGGAATTTTTACCATGACTCAACAAGGCATTGAGGGCAGTATATTTCAAATGATCAGTCATGGATTGGTATCGGCAGCTCTATTCTTAAGCGTTGGTGTTGTTTACGATAGAAATCATACAAGATTAATAAAAAAATATGGTGGGTTAGTAACTGTGATGCCAAAATATGGTATTGTATTTATGATATTTGCCCTAGGTTCTCTAGGACTTCCAGGGACAAGTGGATTTGTTGGTGAATTTCTAATTCTAATGGGCACATTCAAAAAAAGTTTTCTAGTTGCAACTATTGCAAGTTTAGGTGTTATTTTAGGAGCAGCTTACATACTTTGGATGTACAAAAGAGTTGTTTTTGGCGAAATAATTCATGAAGAAATTAAAAGCATGAAAGATCTAAAAAAATTTGAGTTATTAATTCTTCTTTTATTAGCAATACCAATTATATTTTTTGGATTTTATCCAGAGCCATTAATAAATTCAATTGAAACATCTGTAACCAGTTTGATAGATAACTATAATACAAATTTAACACAAAGTATTGCAAAGAAATAATGGAAAATTTAGAAATAATCTTACCTGAAATATTTTTATCACTAACAATAATGTTCTTGCTTTTATTTGGGGTTTTTAAAAATAATAGCTCAAAATTAATATATAATTTAACAACTCTCAGTTTGGTTATACTGTTTGCTTTATTATTAAATCTTTACCAAGTTTCAGATTTATCAATTTTTAACAATAGTTACAAAGTTGATAGTTTGGCAACATTCATGAAATTATTGACCATTGGGTCTGGGATTTTTGTGATGCTAACTTCTTCAAAATATATTGAAATAAATAATATTAACAAAATGGAATATCCAATTTTAATATTAAGTTCTATTTTAGGAATGATGGTAATGATCAGTTCAAACGATTTAATTGTATTTTATATGGGTCTTGAATTACAATCTTTGGCATTATATGTACTTGCATCTTTTAATAGAGAAAATCTTCTATCTACAGAGTCTGGTCTTAAATATTTTGTACTTAGCGCTCTGTCATCAGGCTTGTTGCTCTATGGTTGTTCATTAATATATGGTTTCTCAGGATCTACTAATTTTAATATTATTTTAGAAAACTCAAGCTCAGGTCAATATGGAATTACTTTTGGTATTGTTTTTTTATTAGTTGGATTAGCATTTAAAATCTCTGCAGTTCCATTTCACATGTGGGCTCCAGATGTTTATCAAGGATCCCCAACTTCAGTAACAACATTTTTTGCAGTACTGCCAAAAATTGCCGCTTTATCGGTTTTTATAAGATTTTTATATGTCCCATTTGCTGAAATGAACGATCAATGGCAAATGATTATTATATTTTTATCTATTGCATCTATGATTTTTGGAGCAGTAGCTGCAATAGGACAAAAAAATCTAAAACGACTAATAGCTTACAGCTCAATAGGGCATATGGGATATGCCTTAACTGGTTTGGCCGCTGGAACAAATCAGGGAATACAAGGATCTATAAGCTATATTGCAATTTATCTAGTTATGAATTTAGCTTTCTTTAGCTGCATGTTCATGCTTCGAAGAAATAATGAGTATTATGAAAGCATTGAGGATTTATCTGGTCTTTCCAAAAATCACCCCTTATTATCATTTTCATTATTAATAATATTATTTTCACTTGCAGGTATACCTCCACTTGCAGGTTTTTTTGCAAAATTTTATGTATTTATGGCTGTAATTGAGCAAAAGATGTATTTTTTAGCAATTGTAGGATTACTGTCTACTGTTATAGCTGCTTTTTATTACTTAAGAATTATAAAAATTATATATTTTGATAAAGAAAAAGAAAAATTTGAGACAGACCATCATTTTGGATTAAAGCTTACATTGGCTGTATCAACTATATTTATTTTAGCATACTTTATTTATCCCAGCGGCTTAACTGAGATAGTTTCAAAAATAAATATTATTTAATGAAATTGAAAATATTTCCGTTTAAAAAAGTTAAAAGTACAAATTCTACAGCGATAAGATTAATTAATCAGAATATAAAATTTGGTTTAGTAACCTCAGAAAGACAATATAAAGGCAGAGGCCAAGGAACAAATAGGTGGATATCAAATTATGGAAATATTTTTTTATCTATTTTTTTTCCTATAAAAAGAAACTTATCTATAAAAAATATAACTAAAATTAATTTAAATGTAGTTAGAAAAGTTATTAAAAAACATATCAATGAAAAGATAAATATTAAACTTCCAAATGATATATTGATAAATCAATCAAAAATTTGCGGAATACTGCAGGAAATAATTTTTAAAAATAATATAAAGTATATAATTATTGGAATTGGGATTAATTTAAATAATAGTCCGATTATATCAAATTATTGTACATCATATCTTAATAAATATAGTAAAAAAAATATTAAAAAATTAGAACTAATAAAAGAGTTGAAAATAAACTTTGAGAAAAAAATTGAAAACTTTATATAATGATTTTAGTAGGCGATATTGGTAACACAGATATTAAGATTTCTTTATATAGTAATTATAAAAAATTAATTTTGAAAAAAAGAATGAATCCAATTTTATTAAATTTGAATAAATTAAACTTTCATTTTAGTTTCTTAAAAAAATATTTAAAAAGTATAGATAAAATTTTATTTTGTTCAGTGGTCCCAAATAAATTTATAAAAATAAAAAAATATTTAGAACAAATTACCAATAAAAAATGTTATGAATTAAAAAAACTAAAAATTGATAAATTAATCAAAATTAAAGTAAAAAAAAATCAAATAGGATCTGACAGGCTTGCAAATGCAATATCAGTTATAGAACCTAATAAAAATTTTATTATTATAGATTTTGGAACAGCAACAACTTTTGATATAGTAATTAATAAAAATTATATCGGGGGTGTTATTTCTCCAGGTGTTCAATTGTCACTTGATAATTTAACTAATAGAGCCTCCTTAATTCCTAAAATAAATTTAAAAAAAATTAAAAATGTTATAGGAAAAAACACATCTTCTGCGATTTATTCTGGTTTTTATCTTGGTTATAACGGTTTAATTGACAATATAATTAAATTGATTATTAAACAAACTCGAAAAAAATTTATGATTGTTTTAACTGGTGGTTTATCTCACTTATTTAAAAATTCAATAAATGGAAAAGTTAAACTAGACAAAGATTTAACAATAAATGGTTTATTGAAAGCATCAGATTTAATTAAGTAATAAAAATGAAAGAAGAATTAATTTTTTGTCCTTTAGGTGGATCTGGAGAAATCGGCATGAATATGAACCTCTTTGCTTATGGTAAAGCAGATAACCAAAAATGGATAATTGTTGATATAGGTGTTACGTTTGCAGATGATACTGTACCTGGCGTAGACTTGATATATCCCGACCCTGGTTTCATAGTTGATAAAAGAGATGATTTACTCGGGATAGTTCTGACACATGCACACGAAGATCACATAGGGGCTATAGCGCATATTTGGCCAAAGCTAAAATGTAAAATTTTTGCAACACCATTTACAGCGGTTCTAATTAATGAAAAATTTAAAGAGAAAAAAATAGATATTTCAGGATATTTAAAAATTGTTCAATTAAACAGTATATTAAACCTTGATCCATTTAAGATTGAGTTTGTAACTTTGACTCACTCAATTCTTGAGCCAAACGGTCTAAAAATAGAAACACCTGTAGGAAATATACTTCATACAGGCGATTGGAAATGTGATCCTGACCCACTGATTGGTGAAAATATAAACTCAAATAGATTAAAAGAAATCGGTAAAGAGGGTGTTCTCGCAATGATTTGCGATTCAACAAATGTGTTTAGCGCTGGAAGGGCAGGCTCAGAATTAGATGTAAGAAAAAATATGCTGAAAGTAATGGAAAGACTTGATAAGCGAATTATTATTACGTCCTTCGCTTCAAATGTAGCAAGAATGGAGACCGCGTTTTATTGTGCAGAAAAGACTGGAAGACAAATTGCTTTAGTTGGAAGATCAATGCATAGAATTTATAAAGCTGCAAGACAATGTGGGTATTTAAATAACGTAATTGAACCTCTAGACTCAAGAGACATAAAAAATATATCAAGAGAAAAAATTGTTTACTTGTGCACAGGCAGTCAAGGAGAACCTATGGGTGCCATGACTAGAATAGCTAATTATATTCATCCTGACGTATTTATAGAGAGGGGAGATGCAGTTATTTTTTCATCAAAGATAATTCCTGGTAATGAAAAAAAACTATATAAATTGCATAATCAGTTAGTTAAAGAGGGTATAGAAGTTATTTCTGAGGATAGTGAATTTATACATGTATCAGGTCATCCAAATAGAGAAGATTTAAAAGATATGTATAATTGGATTAAACCTAAGTCTGTAATCCCGGTGCACGGCGAACATAGACACATGATAGAACACATAAACTTTGCAAAAGAAATGCAAGTTCCTTATCCAGTTAAAGTAGAAAATGGAGATATTGTAAGACTATATCCAGGTGAAAAACCAGAGGTTTACGATAAAGCCCCAAGTGGAAAGTTGTATGTTGATGGTAATATTAGTGTTGAAGAAGACGCACAATCAATTAAAGAAAGAAAAAATTTATCAGCAAATGGTTTTGTTGAGGCGACAATTTTAATTACCCCGAAGGGAAATATTCACAACAAACCTCTATTAACTTTCAAAGGTTTACCTATTTATGAAAAAGAAGAATTTCAATATGGTCTAGAGGAGGAAATTGAAAAAACTACAAAAACATTTTCAATGAATAATAAAAAACAGGAAATAAATCTTATTGAGGCTTTAAAATCAACGTGTAGAAAATATACAAAAGAAAAAACTGGCAAAAGACCCCTCACGAATATAAATTTAGTGAGGATTTAGTTGAGTATTACAGGATCACTAGTAGTTTTTGTTTGTTTATGGTGGATTATATTTTTCGCAATTCTGCCAATTGATGTAAATAGGGAAAAAAAAGAAAATATAGAGGGTGTTGATCCTGGAGCTCCTGAAAACCCAAAAATTTTAAAAAAAATTGGTTATTCTACTTTGATTACATCAATTATATTTATAATCATTTATTTATTAGTAAAATATGAATATTTTAATTTAAGAAACTTTATCAACTAATGTATTTTTCAAAATCATTTATTCCAATTCTAAAAAATAATCCCACAGAGGCTAAAATAAAATCTCATCAATTAATGTTAAGAGTAGGAATGATCAAACAGTCCTCTGCTGGAATTTACTCATGGTTACCATTGGGCTTTAAAGTGATGAAAAAAATTGAACAAACTGTAAGAGAAGAACAAGATAGAGTTGGTGTGCAAGAAATATTGATGCCAACAATTCAATCATCAGAAATCTGGAAAGAAAGTGGTCGTTACGATGATTATGGAGAAGAAATGTTACGTATAAAAGATCGTCAAAACAGAGAAATGCTTTACGGACCTACAAATGAAGAACTAGTGACTGAAATTTTTAGATCTAGTATTAAATCATATAAATCTCTTCCACAGTTACTCTACCATATTCAATGGAAATTTAGAGATGAACTGCGTCCAAGATTTGGAATTATGAGATGCAGAGAGTTTTACATGAAAGATGCTTACTCATTTGATTTGACAGATGATGATGCATTATTTTCTTACAATAAATTTTTTCTTTCCTATCTAAGAACCTTCAAAAGATTGAACTTATCAGCTATACCAATGGCAGCTGACACTGGACCTATTGGAGGAAATTTATCACATGAATTTATTATATTAGCCGAAACAGGTGAGAGTAAAATTTATACAGATAAAAGAATTTTTGAAGTTGATAGTGAAATTACTAAAGTTGAAAAAAATTCATTAAATATATTAAGAGAAGAGTATGAAAAATACTATGCAGTGACAGACGAAAAATTTGACAAAGATGAGTTTGAAAAAAAAGTTTCAGAAAACCAGAGAATTAATACCAAAGGGATTGAAGTAGGGCACATATTTTATTTTGGAGATAAATATTCAAAGCCAATGAATGCAGCAGTTGATTTTAATGGAAAAAAAGAATTTGTTAAAATGGGGTCTTATGGAATAGGTGTATCAAGATTAGTAGGTGCCATAATTGAGGCAAAATACGATGATAAAAGTGAAATTATGAAATGGCCAATCTCAGTTGCTCCATATGACTGTGCAATATTACCAATGATAAATAAAAATGATAGTTCTAATTTAGAAAAATCAAATAAAATTTTAGAACATTTTTATAAAAATAATATAGATACCATTATTGATGATACCGATGAAAATATTTCAGCAAAGATAAAAAAATTTAATTTAATTGGTATTCCATTTCAATTGATATTGGGAAAAAAATCAGAAGGAGATACTTTTGAATTTAGAGAAGTTGGAAAAGAAATACAAAATTTGAAAATTGAAGAAATAATTACTCAAATAAAAAAAGCAAAATCAAATTGATAAATAAGCTAGAAAAAGAAATAATCTTTAGATTTCTTAAAAGTAGGAAAAAAGATAGTTTTTTAAATTTAATCTCAATTTTTTCATTTATAGGCATTACATTAGGTGTGGCTGTTTTAATTATAGTTATGTCGGTAATGAATGGATTTAGAACTGAATTAATAAACAAACTAGTTGGTTTCAATGCACATGCAGTTGTTAAATCTTATGACAAAAAACTAAAAATTGATTTTGACATAACCAAAAATATCTCAAATGAGATAGATAATATTATTTTAAGCAACGATGGTGAAGCCGTTATACTTAATAAAAACTCAACAAAAGGAGTTTTATTAAAAGGTTTTTTATCAAAAGATTTTTCTAAACTTTATGTTTTACAAAATGAAAATTTTTTTGGATTAAAAACATTAAATAAAAATGAAATATCAATCGGAAAAGATTTAAGTATTAATTTAAATTTAGATATTGGTGATAAAATAACAATAATGTCACCTGTAGGTGTTCAGACTTTAGTTGGCAGTCTTCCTAAACAAGAAGTATTTAAGATTACATCAATATATGACAGTGGTTTATCTGATTATAATGAAAATGTTGCTTATATAAACCTCGAAACTTTAGAGGATTTATTTGATAAAAATGAAAATCAAAGATTTTTAGAATTTTATTTTAAAAACCCTCAGGAAGTAGATGGCCTAAAAAATAAATTATCAAATATATACGATGAAGAATATGTTTATACTTGGGCTGATTTGAATTCTTCATTATTTTCTGCTTTAAAAGTTGAAAGAAATGTGATGTTTATTATTTTATCACTAATAATTATCGTAGCGGCATTCAATATTATATCTGGCTTAACGATTTTAGTTAAAAATAAAACAAGAGATATTGGCATATTAAAATCAATAGGAGTTCAAAATTCTTCAATAAAAAAAATATTTTTCATGATTGGTTTTATAATTGGCACCTCCGCTACTGTCTTTGGTGTTATTATTGGTACTTTATTCTCGATTTATGTAGAAAATATCCGAAGTTTTATTAGTGAAATTTTTAATATCACTTTATTCCCAGAAGAAATTTATTTTTTAAGTAAAATGCCATCTGAAATTGATCCTCAATCTATTATTTTAATTTCTTTTTGCTCAATTATCTCAACAGTAATTGTATCAATTTTTCCTGCCACACAGGCAGCTAAATTAGATGCAGTCAAAACTTTAAAATATGAGTAAATCAATTGTATTAAAAAATATTGGAAAAAAATATTTCTCACACACTAATATAAAAGTTTTAAATGACATTAGTTTTACTTTTGAAAAAGGTAAAATTTATTCCTTAGTTGGTCCTTCCGGCTCAGGCAAATCAACATTTTTGAATTTACTGTCTTTAATTGACCAACCAAATTCAGGATCGATTGAAATCTTAGGTAAAAAAATTGATTTTTCAGAAAAAGTAGAAAATGATAAAATTAGATCTGAAAAAATTGGGATAATTTATCAGGATAAAAATCTGTTAAATGATTTTACTGCTTTAGAAAATATTTATTTACCAAAATTATTATTAACCAATGATAAAAAAAACTCGATTGAGGAAGCTAAAAAAATTAGTAAAAAAGTTAATTTAATCTCAAGATTAAATCATTATCCATCAGAATTATCAGGTGGAGAGATTCAGAGAGTTGCTATATCTAGAGCTTTAATCAATGAACCCGAAATAATATTAGCAGATGAACCAACGGGAAGCTTAGATTTTGATAATGCTAAACAAATATTTAAAATTTTACTTAACTTAAAAAATAAAAATAGAGTTATAATTTTTGCAACTCATAATAGATATTTTGCAAATATGGCAGATTGTAAATTGCAAATGATAAATGGTAAGATAAAACTTAGCAATGCAAGAGTCGATTAGCAAAACATTTAATCATTTCAAAATACATACACAATATTCTATTTGCGAAGGTGCCGCTAAAATAGACTTGCTTAAAGAATATTGTAAATTAAACAAAGTACAATCCTTAGGAATATCTGACACAGCAAATTTATGCGGAGCCCTAGAATTTTCTGAGAGCATGTCGTCTGTTGGTACCCAGCCAATAATAGGTACTCAAATTAACTTTAAATATAAAGACTATTATGGATTTATTCCTTTAATAGCTAAAAATTATATTGGCTATAAAAACATAATCGAATTATCTTCAAAATCTTATCTAGAAAATGACTCCTTAAATGATCCACATTGTAAATTTGAAGATTTAATACATTTTAATGAAGGTATTATCATCCTCTCAGGATCAATTACCTCATTATCAGGAAATCTTTTTAACAAAGGATTATTCGAGGAATTAAGTAGTATTTATAAAACTCTTTCAGAAAAATTTGCTGACAATTTTTATATAGAAATACAAAGACACAATGATGCTAATGAAAAACAATTTGAAAGTTATAATTTAGAGCAATCTAAAAATTTGAATTTATCAATCATTGCCTCTAACGAAGTTTTTTATATTGATAAATCAATGCATGAAGCTCATGACGCTTTAATGTGTATTGGACAAAAAACATATGTCAATGATGTTAATAGAAATAGGCTTTCTAATAATCACTACTTAAAAGGTTCTGATGAAATGATAGAATTGTTTAAAGATCTTCCAGAGGCACTTGAAAATAATTTTAGTCTTCCTTACAGATGTAATTATAGACCTTTGCCATCAAAGCCAATTTTGCCAAATATTTCTGATAATAATATTGATACAAACCAAGCACTACTAAGTGAATCCTTAAATGGTCTAAAAGAAAAATTTGAAAAAATTTTTAATACAAATGAAACTGAATTTAATACTAATAATGATTATAAAAAATATAAAACAAGATTAGATCATGAAATTAGCATTATAACCAAAATGAATTATTCTGGTTATTTTTTAATAGTTTCTGATTATATTAAATGGGCAAAAAATAATAATATTCCAGTTGGACCAGGAAGAGGGTCTGGAGCAGGTTCTTTAGTTGCCTGGTGTCTTTCAATTACAGATATCGACCCAATTAAGTTTAATTTGATTTTTGAGAGATTTTTAAATCCAGATAGAATTTCAATGCCAGATTTTGATATAGATTTTTGCGAGGAAAAAAGAGATCTAGTCTTTGAATACTTAAAAACAAAATATTCTAATAGCGTAGCTCATATAATTACTTTTGGTAAATTAAAAGCAAGGATGGTCATCAGAGATGTAGGTAGGGTATTAGGATTACCCTATGGTTTTATAGATAGCATTTGTAAAATGATTCCGTTTGATCCTTCAAGACCATTAAATTTACAGGAATGTATTAATGTCGAGCCAAGACTTCAAAAATTAATACAGGATGATAAGAGAGTTAGTAGACTTATAGAATTATCATTAAAATTAGAGGGCTTGAATAGAAACGTTGCAACGCATGCAGCGGGCGTTGTTATAGCAGATAAAAAATTAACTGAAACTACACCACTATATAAAGATTCTGCATCAGATCTACTATTACCTTCTACACAATTTGACATGTATTCTGCAGAAAATGCTGGATTGGTAAAATTTGATTTTTTAGGTTTAAAAACTTTAACAGTAATAGATAAAACGCAAAAACTAGTTAATGAAAAAGATCCAAATTTTAAAATAGATAATATTAATTACGAAGATCAAAAAGTATACGATTTATTATCTAGTGGAAAAACGGTTGGGTTATTTCAGCTTGAAAGTTCAGGTATGAAAGATGCTTTAATGCATATGAAGCCAAATAGATTAGAAGATATTATTGCTTTAGTTGCTCTTTATAGGCCAGGACCAATGAGCAACATACCAATCTATAATGATTGCAAACATGGACTAAAAGAACCTGATTATCTTCATCCAAAATTAGAAGAAATTTTAAAACCAACTTATGGAGTAATAATTTATCAAGAACAAGTTATGCAAATAGCACAAGCTTTATCTGGTTTTACAGCTGGTGAAGCAGATATTTTAAGACGAGCAATGGGAAAAAAGAAAAGAGCTGAGCTTGAAAAACAAAAACAAAGATTTGTAGAGGGAGCATTCAAAAATGGAATAAGTAAAGACATTGCAGCAGGCATTTTTCTTAAAATAGAACCTTTTGCTGAGTATGGGTTTAACAAAAGCCATGCAGCAGCATATGCGGTAATTGCCTACCAAACTGCATATTTAAAAACATATTATACTCATGAATTTTTTGCAGCATCAATGTCAATGGAACTATCAAATCAAAAAAAATTAAGTGAATTTTATGAGGAATTAAAAAGATTAAATATTGAAATTGTTAGGCCTGATATAAACAAATGTTCTGCAGATTTTACTTCAAATGGTAAACAATTTTTTTATGCACTTGGCGCTATTAAAAATGTTGGTTATGAGGCGATTTCAAATATTGTTAAAGAAAGAAAAAATAATGGAGAATATAAAAATTTATCTGATTTTGTAAAAAGAGTTGATCCAAAGGACATTAATAAACTTCAATTAGAAGGTTTAGTTAGAGCTGGTGCATTTGATAATTTGAATGAAAATAGACAATCTATTTATAATTCTATTCCAAACATTATATTAAAATCAAAAAATCATTCTGAAAGTAAACAAGCTAACCAATTTGATTTATTTGATGGCAAACTAGGTGGTGAAGAAAATTTTCTAGATGAGATTGAAGACTGGAACATTGATATTAAACTTACAAAAGAATTTGAGACTCTAGGTTTTTACATTTCAGATCATCCTTTAAATCAATATAAATCTATATTTGATCAATACAATATTGTAAGCTATGATAAGTTTCACTATGATGAAAATTTGTTAAGCTCTAATATTGCTTGTACAGTTTTAAAAACTCAAGAAAAAAAAACACAAAAAGGAACATCCTACGCAATAATTAAATTTTCAGACTTAAATAGTGTTTTTGAATTATTTGTTTTTTCAGATGTTTTTGAAATTAACCGTGAAGTTTTAAAAGAGGGAAATTCTCTTATGCTGACTTTATTGAAAAATTACATTAATGAAAAAAAAACACAAAAAAAAATTAATGTTAAAAAAATTATTACATTAAAAGAAGTGATTAACAAGCCCATTGATTCATTAAAACTTATATTTCATGAATTATCTGAATTGGAGAAAATCAAACACCTGAAAAAAGATGAAGGCAAAACAACAATTAAATTCGAATTACAGGACAAACAAAATAAATTAATTTTTGATTTAAAAGATAAAAGAAAAATTGACTTTAAGCAGCTAAATTCACTTAAAATTAAGGAAAATTTAATAATAGAGCAAAAATAATTCTTGAAATTATATTTTAAAATTGTATTTAGTTCTCAAATTAACACGCACACAATTTTTGGTTTTATACCTCCGGTCCCTTTGGGGCAATAATTGTGGTGGCATAACCGGGAATAAATATGAAAATACCAAATCTTACTATCGAAAAATTATTAGAAGCTGGCGTTCATCTTGGTCACAAGACATTAAGATGGAATCCAAAAATGAAAAAATATATTTTTGGAAAAAGAGACTCAATACATATAATTGATTTAACTCAAACATTAGAATTGACTAATGTTGCATTAGAAAAAGTGTATTCAACTATTTCAAATGGTGGAAAAATACTTTTTATATCAACAAAGAAACAAGCCTCAGAAGCTGTTGCAGAATTAGCAAAAGATACTAATCAATATTATGTAAATTATAGATGGCTTGGTGGGATGTTAACAAACTGGGGAACTATCTCTAATTCCATAAAAAAATTAAATAAAATTAACCTAGATCTCTCATCTGAAAATAGAGGTTTTACTAAAAAAGAACTTCTGAAGATGAGCGGTCAAAGAGATAAGCTACAGAGATCTTTAGGTGGAATAGCTGAAATGAAAAAAATTCCTGATCTAGTTTTTATTATAGATACTAATTATGAATCTCTTGCAATTAAAGAGTCTATTAAGTTAGGAATTCCAATTGTAGCAATATTAGATACCAATTCAAATCCAGATGGAATTGATTTTCCAATTCCAGGTAATGATGATGCAAGAAGATCTATTGACCTTTACTGTAACTTATTAAAAGAAACTATTAATAATGCAAAAAAGGATT